>CACLAN010000005.1 GCA_902604905.1 uncultured Alphaproteobacteria bacterium | reverse complement strand
TATCTTCATGAAAAGACTTTTGCCAATATTTAAAGCTTCATTTTTTGTTCCACTTTTCGGAGATGGTTCGACAAAATTCCAACCAGTATTTATTGACGATGTATCTCTAGCTGTTGATGAAATAATTAATTCCAAGATTAAAGGAAAGAATATTTATGAACTTGCTGGTCCTAGGATTTATTCTTACAAAGAATTTTTTAATCATATTTCTAATTTTTTAAACAAAACTCGAGTTTTAGTCCCTTTTCCAATGGCATTTATGAAACCTATGATAAATATTGCTGAAAAAACTCCAATTTCTCCTCTTACTTCTGAACAGTTAACATTATTTGAAAAGGATAATCTTGTCGTAAATGTCGACAAATCGTTTCAAAATCTTGATATTAATCCACAGGATACACTACAAATACTTAAAAATATTGTTGTAAATTAGGGGTTTTCTCACTTTTAGTACATAAGTGGTACTATTATTACAAAATTATTGTTTCCTTTTTTATCTTGAATGTGTATTTGGTTGGAACTAGATAAAATAGTAAACAAATGATAACTAAATGTTGAAATTTACAAAAATAAATAAGGAAAATCCAAGTAAAATATCTGCCAGAGAGAGGATTAAATCATTTGATGAAATTTATGCTAAATATGCTTCGCAAAAGGCAGAAGAACAAGCTTCCAGATGTTCTCAATGCGGTGTTCCTTTCTGCCAAGTTCATTGTCCTTTACACAACAATATTCCAGATTGGTTAAAACTAACTGCTGAGGATAGAATGCAGGAGGCATTTGAAATTTCGAGCTCTACAAATAACATGCCTGAAATTTGTGGTCGTATATGTCCCCAAGATCGTTTGTGTGAGGGTAACTGCGTAATTGAACAATCTGGCCACGGTACTGTTACTATAGGATCGATAGAAAAATACATTACGGATAAAGCTTGGGAAGAAGGTTGGGTTAAAAATATAGAACCAGTTGAAGAAAAAAATCAAAGTGTGGGAATTATCGGTTCTGGTCCTGCTGGATTAGCTGCAGCAGAAGAACTTCGTAAAAAAGGATTGCAAGTTACAATATATGATCGCTACGATAGACCAGGTGGTCTTCTAATTTATGGTATTCCAAATTTTAAACTAGAAAAAGATATTGTTATTAGAAGAACAAATCGACTTAAAGAAAGTGGAATTAAGTTTGAATTAAACTGCGATATTGGCAAAGACATTACTTTTGAAGATATTAAAATTAAGCATGATGCAGTTCTTATAGCAACAGGGGTTTATAAATTTAGAGAAATTAATCTAAATACATCTAATTTTAATAATGTTGTACCAGCTTTAGATTTCCTAATAGCGAGTAACAAGACTGGTTTAAAAGATAAAGTTGAAGATTTCACAAATGGAAGATTAAACGCAATTGGAAAAAATGTAGTTGTCATTGGTGGTGGTGATACCGCTATGGATTGCGTTAGAACAGCTGTAAGACAAGGAGCAAAATCTGTTAAGTGTCTTTATAGACGTGATAAGACAAACATGCCTGGTTCACAAAGAGAAGTTCAAAATGCAATAGAGGAGGGCGTAAATTTTCAATGGTTGACCTTACCAACTGAATATTCGGGAAACGGATCATTAAAAAAAGTCAGAACCGTTTTAATGCAACTTGGAGAACCAGATGAGTCAGGTAGAAGGAAGCCAGAGCCAAAAGAAGGTACGGAAAAAGACTTAGATGTTGACTTAGCTATAGAAGCTTTAGGTTTTGAACCTGAAAATTTACCTAAGCTATTTGATCATAATGACCTGACAGTTACAAGATGGGGTACACTAAAAATTAATTATAAAAATATGATGACATCAATTGATGGAGTATTTGCTGCTGGAGATATTGTTCGTGGTGCAAGTTTAGTTGTTTGGGGAATCAAAGATGGTCGTGATGCAGCAAAAAATATTAATGAATATTTAGAAAACAATTTTTCCAATCAAAATAATATTAATAAGAAAGCAGTAAATGCCTAATCACTTTATTGAAAAGTATAAAAAGGATAAAAAATTCTTAGAAAAAAATAATGTTTATAATGAACAAGATGAACATTCATCATGTGGTGTTGGATTAATAGCATCTTTATATGGATCTGAGACAAGAGAAATAGTCGAGTTAGGAGTTCAAGCTTTAAGAGTTTTGTATCACCGCGGAGCAGTTGATGCTGATGGTAAAACAGGTGATGGTGCAGGAATACAGTTATCCATACCAAAGAATTTTTTTATTCAACAAATAGAAAGAACTGGTCACTCTCCTAATGATTTCCCTTTCGGGGTTGGCATGATTTTTTTACCACGTACAGATTTTGCCGCTCAAGAAAACGCTCGTACAATTGTTGAATCTGAAATAATTAAAGAGGGTTTGAAAATATATGGTTGGAGACACGTTCCAATTAATTCATCGATTATTGGTGATAAAGCAAAAGCAACAAGGCCTGAGATAGAACAAATACTAATTTGTAATGAACAACTAGAAGATGAAAAGCAATTTGATAATAAACTTTATATAATTAGAAAAAGAATAGAAAAAGAAATTAGAAATCAAAATATTTCTGACTTTTATATTTGTTCACTATCTTGTCAGTCCATTGTTTACAAAGGTATGTTTCTAGCAGAACAACTTTCCAATTTTTATCCGGACATACAAAATGAAAATTTTATTTCTAGGTATGCGGTTTATCACCAGCGTTATTCAACAAATACATTTCCTACATGGTCTTTAGCACAGCCTTTTAGAGTGATTGCTCATAATGGTGAAATAAATACACTAAAAGGTAATAAAAATTGGATGGCTGCTCATGAGCCAAGGATGGAACATATAAATTTTGGGAATAATGTAGATGATTTAAAACCTATTATTGATGCTAAAGCGTCTGACTCTGCTGCATTGGATTCAACAATAGAGTTATTAGTTAAAGCTAATCGCTCTTTACCTATGGCTAAAATTATAACAATTCCAGAAGCTTGGTCCCACAGAAGAGATTTTCCAAAAAAAATAAAAGATTTATACGCTTATGGTGGAGCAGTTATGGAACCATGGGATGGTCCGGCAGCAATATGTGGCGCGTACGGTGATTGGGCTATTGCTGGAATGGATAGAAATGGCCTTAGACCTATAAGATATACACTGACAAAAAATCTTCTTATTGCGGGTTCTGAAACTGGAATGGTTGATATTAAAGAAAATGAAATAGTAGAAAGAGGCAGGGTAGGACCAGGCCAATTAATAGCAGTCAACTTTAAAGATAAAAAATTTTTTAAAGATCATGAGATAAAAAAGTATTTGGCAGAGACTAAACCATTTAGTGATTGGACTAAAAAAATTACGTATATTGATAAACTTGTTCAATCTGTTGATGAGGAATTTAGAGATTTAGACTCTGGAGATCTACGAAAAAGAATGGCATGTTTTGCCTGGTCAGTAGAAGACATCGAATTAATACTTCATCCTATGATTGCCGAAAAAAAAGAAGCAACGGGATCGATGGGAGATGATACTCCACTAGCTGTGCTCTCAAATAAATACAGAGGTCTCCATCACTTTTTTAGACAAAATTTTAGTCAAGTTACAAATCCACCAATTGATTCATTAAGAGAAAGAGTTGTTATGAGTCTTCGAACTAGGATTGGTAACTTAAGCAATATTCTTGATGAAGATGAAGACCAATGTGATCATTTACAATTGAACTCCCCTGTTCTTTCAATTGAACAATTCAAATCTATGCGTAGATATATGAAAGATACCGTGAAGATCATTGATACTACAATGGATAAAACAAGTTCTGGAAATAATTTTGAGACAGAAATTTCAAGAATTAATCTAGAAGCAGAACAAGCTGTTAGAGAAGGATATGTTCATATAATTTTAAGTGACAAAGAAATGTCCAAAACAAGAATAGCTCTGCCTATGATATTAGTTACGAGTTCTGTTCATCATCATTTAATTAAACAAAATCTTAGAACTTTTATTTCCTTAAATATTCAATCTGCAGAATGTTTAGATGTACAATATTTTGCTGTGCTTATCGGAGTAGGAGCAACAAGTGTGAATGCGTATATGGCCCAACAAGCGATAGCGGAAAGACATAAAAAAGGATTATTTAAAAACCTCTCATACGAAGAATGTGTAGAAAGATTCATTAGCTCTATAAATAATGGTTTGCTTAAAACTATGAGTAAGATGGGAATATCAGTGATTAATTCATATCGAGGTGGTTGTAATTTTGAAGCGATTGGTCTTAGTAGAAATTTAATGAGTAAATATTTCCCTTCTATGAGTTCTAAAATATCTGGTATTGGAATCAGTGGTATTGAAAGAAGATCAAGATTAGCTCATGATAACGCCTATGAAGAGAGTGTTATTACGCTGCCGATAGGAGGAAACTATCGCTATAGATTTGGTGGTGAAAAACATGCTTTTGAAGCAAGATCAATTCACATGCTTCAAACTGCAGTAACTTCTAATAATTATTCTTTATTTAAAAAATATTCTTCGATGATTGATGAAATTGATCCTATAAATATCCGCGATCTTTTAGACTTCAAAAAGAATAACAATAATAATAATTCTAACAGTGTCGAACCTTCTCAAGAAATTAGAAAAAGACTAGTTGCACCAGGGATATCACTTGGAGCTTTAAGCCCAGAAGCGCACGAAACTCTTTCAGTAGCAATGAATAGAATAGGAGCTAAATCAGATTCAGGTGAGGGTGGTGAAGACCCAATTAGATTTAAACCCAAGCCAAATGGAGATAATGCGTCATCAAAAATTAAACAAATTGCAAGTGGACGATTTGGTGTAACCGCGGAATATTTAAATAATTGTGAAGAAATTGAAATTAAAGTTGCACAAGGTGCAAAACCTGGTGAGGGTGGACAATTGCCAGGAGGAAAAGTTACAGAATTAATTGCTAAACTAAGACATTCAACTGAAGGTGTGACGCTTATTAGTCCTCCTCCTCATCATGATATTTATTCTATCGAAGATTTAGCTCAGCTGATTTACGATTTGAAACAAATAAACCCAAAAGCTAAAGTATGCGTTAAGTTAGTTGCTCAGTCAGGTATTGGGACAGTTGCAGCTGGTGTAGCAAAAGCAAAAGCTGATACCATACTCATTTCTGGTCACAATGGTGGAACTGGAGCAAGCCCACAAACAAGCATTAAGTATGCAGGACTTCCTTGGGAACTTGGATTAAGTGAAGTACATCAAGTTCTATCTCTAAATAATTTAAGAGATAAAGTTGTTCTTAGAACTGATGGTGGTTTGAAAACAGGAAAAGATATTGTTATTGCGGCTATGCTTGGGGCAGAAGAATATGGAATTGGAACAGCAAGCCTAGTTGCTATGGGCTGTATCATGGTTAGACAATGTCATTCAAATACTTGTCCCGTCGGAGTTTGCTCACAGGATGAAAAACTTAGAGAAAAATTTACCGGAACACCAGAAAAAGTAATTAATCTTTTTAGTTTTATTGCTGATGAAGTTAGAGAAATTTTAGGATCACTAGGCTTTTCTTCTCTTGATGAAGTAGTTGGAAGATCTGATCTTTTATATCAAGTCAGTAGAGGAAGTTCTGATCTTGATGATTTAGATTTAAATCCAATTATTCAAACTATTGATTCATCAGTTGGAGAATTTGATTTAAAGAAAAATACAATTAATAAAGTTAGCGACAGTCTTGATATTAAAATCATAGAGGATGCTAAGTCTTTCTTTGAAACAGATCAAAAAATTGAATTAAATTATAATATAAAAAATACTGATAGAGCTATTGGTACAAGACTTGCATCAGAAATTACTACTACAAAAGGAATGAGTTCTCTTCCAGAGGATTTCTTTACTGTTAATTTTCATGGCTCTGCTGGGCAATCTTTTGGAGCATGGAGTGTCCAAGGAACTACTCTTAAAGTTTTTGGTGACGCTAACGATTATGTTGCAAAAGGATTATCAGGAGGTAAAATTGTAATTAAACCAAGCTCATCTTCACAACTAAAAACAAACAAAAATGTTATCATTGGGAATACTGTCCTATATGGTGCAACACGAGGTAAACTTTTTGCAGCTGGAACTGCTGGTGATAGATTTGCTGTTAGAAACTCTGGTGCACATGCTGTTATAGAAGGATGTGGTGATAATGGATGTGAATATATGACTGGAGGAAGCACAGTCATTCTTGGCGAAGTAGGAAATAATTTTGGAGCTGGAATGACAGGAGGTATGGCATTTGTGTACGACAAAGAAGGAACTCTACCACTTCGAATTAACCTTGAAGATATTTTCTATCAACAACAAATGACAAATTATTGGGAAAAAATTTTATTTCAAAAAATTGAAGAGTATATCAAGGAAACAAATTCAATGTATGCAAAAAATTTACTCGAAAATTGGGAAAATGAGAAATTACTATTCTGGCAGATTGTACCAAAAGAAATGATTAATAAATTTGATCAACCTGTATTAATTCAAGAAGAAAGATCTGCTTAGTTTTTTATTATTGATTGAATAGAATCATTTATTATTTTTAAATCAAATAGATCAGATAATCGATGATCGCTATTTTTCAATAATTTAATTTGTATTTGATTTCCTTTAATTTTTTTAACTATTTTTTCTGGAACATCTGGAGTGACAACATTATCTTTTAGACCTTGTATTAAAATTAAAGGCTTATTCCATTTGAATTCTTTATCTAAAATTTTATTTTTTCTACCGTCAACAATATATTTCTTTTTTATAAGATAACTAAACCCATAGGAGGAATATTTGATAATTCCCCTTTTCTTAATTTCTTGTTTTTTCTTTAAAGGGAGTTTTTTATAAAACTCATCGATATAATCAGGTGCTGCTGCTAGGCCAATTAATCCAGCAATTCTTTTTGGTCTTGCTTTGGCAGCTAAAAACATTAACCATCCACCCATGCTACTACCAACAAGTATTTGTGGTCCTTTGGCAATATTATCAATTATGTCAATTAAGTCTTTCTTCCAATCTGAAATTGTAAAATCTTCGAATTTTCCATCAGATTTACCATGACCACGGCATTCAAAACGGATAAACCGCAATTTATTTTTTCGAGCAAATCTTTCTAAAGACAAAGCTTTTTGACCACTCATATCTGAGTTAAGGCCATGGATAAAGATGATACCAGGCCCCTTACCTTTTATTGATTTATAGCGAATTCTTTGTTTTTTCTTATTAATAAAGTAAGGCATCTTTGATACAAATACTTATATTTAATAAAATGTCATCATTTAATGTCGTTCAAATTCTTCCCTCTTTAGATTCTGGTGGTGTCGAAAGAGGCACTATTGAAGTTGCAAATTATTTATCTGAATTAAATTTAAAAAATAATATTATCTCAAATGGAGGGCGTTTAATTAAGGAAATTGATAAAAATTATACTGATCATTTTCAATTACCAGTAAACTCAAAAAACTTTTTTATTTATCCATTAATTGCTAATCAATTAAAAAAATTAATTATTAATCAAAATATTAATCTTGTCCATGTACGATCAAGAGCACCAGCATGGATTTTAAGTTTTATACAAAATAGAAACTTCAAAACAATATCTACATTTCATAATGTATATAGTGGTAATTCTTATTTTAAAAAAATCTATAATAGGCAATTATCTAAAGTTGATCAGATTGTTGCGATTTCAAATTATGTAAAAAATGAAATTAGTAAAAAATACAATTTGGATACAAATAAAATTAAAGTGATCAATAGAGGAGTTGATGTTAAATATTTTGAAAAACCAATTTTAGATTCTCAAATAGACAATATAATAAATAAGTATCAAATTGATACCTCAAAAAATATTATTCTATATCCTGCAAGGCTAACAAACTGGAAAGGTCAAATTGAGTTTTTAGATATATTCAATAAAATGCAAAATAATAATTTTTTACTTTATTTTGCAGGTGATACAAAAAATCAATCTTATACAGAGAAATTACAAAATAAAATTCAAAGTTTTAACCTTAGTCATAAATGTAAGATTATAGGTAATTTACTTAGAGATGATTTGAAAACTTTATATTACCTATCATCAATTATTACCTCTTTTCCTTTACAAGCTGAAGGGTTTGGAAGAACTATAAGCGAAGCGTTAATAATGAAAAAAAAAATACTGACTTTTAACTATGGTGGTGTCAAAGATCAGCTTGATAAATTAGATGATGTTTATAAAGTAAATCCTCATAAATATAATGAAATAGATATAAAACTTCAAAATATTATGAAAATAGATAAAGAAAAATTTTCTAATATTTCTTTAGATAGTAAAGACTACATATCAAAAACATTTTCAAAATACCAAATGGTACAAAGTTACGTAGACTTATATGAACAGCAATCAATTTAACAAAATATTAGTTGTAAAGCATGGATCACTTGGTGATATTGCATTTTCTATACTTGCCATGGCATCAATTAAGCAATTTTTTAGTAATGCAACTATTGACCTACTCACTGAAGAAAAATACGTAAATTTCTTATGCAATTC
The DNA here is from genome assembly GCA_902604905.1 of uncultured Alphaproteobacteria bacterium. GTDB lineage: Bacteria > Pseudomonadota > Alphaproteobacteria > HIMB59 > CACPNW01. The sequence continues at coordinate 43,039 of CACLAN010000005.1, read as the reverse complement.
AAATTATTTTAATTCGATTTTTAAAGATAATAGAAAAGGAATTATAAATTCACTAAAGGTATTATTAAAAATTAATCAAAATAAATATGATCTTATCATTGATTTACAGAATTCTAAAAGAACAAATAATTATTGGTCATTCTTAAAATTTATTTCAAAAGTAAAAGTTAACGGATCTCGTTCTAATTGTGATATTCAATATGTAATTCCTCCTCAAGGAACTGAATCTCCACAACAAGGTTTGTACAATCAACTAAAGTTACTTGGAGTAAATGAAATTAATCAAAATGTAGATTGGCTTTCCAAAGACTTTACAGCAATTAATGAAGACAAAATAATCTTAATGATACCTGGTGTTTCCAAATCAGGTAAAGACAAGCAATGGTCACCTGATAAATTTGCAATACTTGCAAGTACTCTAGAAAAAAAAGGATATAATATTTGTGTTATTGGGCAAAAATCAGATAAGGAAACAGTAGAAACGATCAATAATGAATGTCAGAAGGTTATTGATTTAATTGATAAATCACCTCCTGAAATCATTTACTCCGTTGCTAAGAAAAGTAATTTTATAATTAGTAATGATACTGGTCCAGGTCATATAGCAGCTCTAAGTAATTCACCTATTCTTTTTTTAGCCAAAGATAATGTTATCTCAAAATCAAACTTGTCTGAATATAAAAATGCTTATACGATCCTTACTGATACAATGGATTCAATTTCAGTAAAACAAGTTTTAGATTTTTTACACGATAGTAAATTAATTAATAAATGAAATTAATTCTTTTTCTAAATTTTGGTTGTTAGAGAATAGTTTATTATATTTTTTCTTCCACGGTGCATATTCTTCTGCAATCATACCAGGAACATTATCTGAATCATAAATAACACAAAGTTTCGCTTCAGAAAGTGATGCAATATGTGTGCATCCACATTCAGGTGTAATTACATACGTTGAAGAATTTATTATTGATGTCCAATTATCAAAATTTAATTGATCTAAGATTAAAACATTATTTATACTTTTAAGATTTTCAAACTCTTCATTAGTAATAATCTCATATTTTTTAAATATTTCATAGAATACATTTTTTGATGTTCCATCAGTTGTCATTACAATATTGATTTTCAATTTTTTAAGATTGTCTAATAGATTGATAAAGTTTTCTTCTGAAAAATATTTATTGATCCATTTTGAAGACAAATGAATTAAGCATAATTTTTTAGAACTTAATTCTATTTTATTAAATCTAATTTCATTCTTAATCTCTGCAGTATTATTATAATTTAAGCCATTTTTAGTAACCAACTCCATCATAATTTCTGTTTGATGAATTGGGATTTTTTTTGAATACCTTAATTGGCGATCGATAATTAAGCAGTTAGTAAAAAAGATTTTACCTAAAATTCTATCAAAAAATTTACTCATGAAATTATTTTTGTATCGAGATTTAAAAATTAATAATGACTTTATTTTACTTTTAGATAAGATTGAAATTAATATACTGTTTATACCAGGACTAAATGTAAAAATATAATCATAATTTTCATTTCTTAATTTTGAAATTATTTTTAAGACTTGATAAAATCTATCTTGAAGTAAAAAAACTTTGTTAATAGATTTATAGTTTTTACATATTTTTTGATTTTTTTTAGAACATACAATATCAATTTTATAATCCTGATTAGCTTCTTTTAACCCTTGAACAACTGGAAGAGTAAGGATCATATCTCCCATTTTATCGTTTCTAACTAAACAAATTTTCATAAAGTGTATTTAATAACTTAAAAAACAGTTTATATTTTTTAAAATCAGCCCTTGAATTTAAATTCATTTGAGATTATATCCTAACAAAATATGACAAAAGACTCAATTTCCTAATATGCTATTAAAAAATAGCTGCAACTCAATCTCTATATAATTTTGGCTGTAAATTTCAAAACAAAGAAAGATATTGGTCCAAGAATCAATGAGCAGATTACTGCAAGTGAAGTCAGACTAATATCTAGTAGTGGTAAACAAATGGGGATATTAAGCATTCGTGAAGCTTTAATTCAAGCAGAAGATGAAGGTTTTGATTTAGTTGAAGTATCTCCTGAAGCTAATCCACCAGTTTGTAAAATTATAGATTATGGTAAATTAAAATATAGAGAGCAAAAAAGTAAGAAAGAAGCAAAAAAGAAACAAAAAACAATTGAAGTCAAAGAGATTAAAATGAGACCTGGAATTGATACGCACGATTATAATGTTAAAATTAAAGCACTCTCAAAGTTTATAGGTGGTGGTAATAAAGTTAAAGTTTCTATGCGTTTCAGAGGACGTGAAATGGAGCATCAAAATTTAGGCTTTGATCTTCTAAAAAAACTAACTTCAGAAGTTGAAGAGTACGCGAAAGTTGAAGTAGCTCCTAAGTTTGAGGGAAGACAAATAATGATGATACTTGTCCCTCAAGTTGCTAAATAATTCTACATATTGCAAAATACTCAATTATCAGTATAAGCCAATCAAACTTGTTATGGCCTGCGGGGCAGCCTAACTGGTAAACTTATAATATAGGAGATAGCAATGCCCAAGCTTAAAACTAAGAGTAGTTTAAAAAAAAGATTTTCTAGAACAGGTACTGGTAAAATTAAATTTAAACCTGCTGGAAAGAGACATGGAATGAGTAAACGTTCCAATAAATTCATTCGTAACACTAAAAGATCTGCAATTATGTCACCAGGTGACTCTGCTTTGATTGATCATATGTTACCATATAACAAGTAAGGGAAAATCAATGGCAAGAGTATCACGAGGTGTTACAGCAAGAGCTAGACACAAAAAAGTAATTAAAAGAGCAAAAGGTTATTACGGTAGAAGAAAAAATGTTTTTCGCGTTGCTGTGCAGGCTGTCGAAAGAGGCATGCAATATGCTTATAGAGATCGTAAAAAAAGAAAAAGTGATTTTAGGGGTTTATGGATTCAAAGAATCAATGCCGGTGTTCGTATTCATGGTTTAACATATTCGCAATTTATATCTGGTCTTAAAAAATCATCTATTGAAATAGATAGAAAGATTTTAGCGGATCTTGCAGTTAACCAGCCAGAGGCTTTTAAAGCTTTAGTTGATAAAGCTCAATCTGCTAGATAATTTTAATTAATAAAATATAATAGATATTGATGGCATTTGCTGAAAATAAAATTGATGTTCTAAAAAAAATTAAAGCTTCAAAATCTTTCGAAGATTTAGAAAAACTTAGATTATATTATTTAGGTAAAAAAGGATTAATACCTGAAGCTTTAAAAGGATTAGGTTCTTTGTCGATTGAAGAAAAAAAATCGAAAGGACAGGAATTAAATATTATCAAAAAAGAAATTGAAGAAGGTATTAAAAACCAAAGAACAAAAATTGAAAATATTGAAATTTCAAATAGGATTAATTTAGAATCAATTGATGTTACTCTACCACCTAATATTTCTGAAAAAGGAAAAATACACCCAATTAGTCAAACAATATTTAATATTATAGAAATTTTTGGAAATTTAAATTATGCGGTGGAAACAGGTCCAGATATAGAAACAGATTTTAATAATTTTACAGCTTTAAATATACCAGAACATCACCCAGCAAGAGAAATGCAGGATACTTTTTATATTCAGGATAATGGAGACAAAAATGTTCTTCGAACTCATACTAGCCCTGTACAAGTGAGAACTATGCTCAACACAAAACCACCAATTAAAATTATTGTACCTGGCAGAACTTATAGAAGTGACTCTGACGCTACACATGCTCCTATGTTTCATCAGGTAGAAGGTCTAGTTGTCGATACAAGCTCTACTATGGTTGATTTAAAATCAACACTCGTTTTATTCTTGGAAGAATTTTTCGAAGTAAAAAACTTACAATATCGTTTTCGTCCAAGTTACTTCCCTTTTACTGAGCCTAGTGCAGAAATGGATGTAGCTTATACCAAAGTAAATAATAAAATAAAAATTGGTGAAGGAGATAAATGGTTAGAAATATTGGGTTGTGGAATGGTCAATCCGACAGTTCTAGATAATTGTAATATTGACTCAAATCAGTATCAGGGTTTTGCTTTTGGTATGGGTATTGAACGTTTGTCGATGCTTAAATATGGTATTACTGACCTTAGAAGTTTTTTTGACCCAAATTATAGATGGTTGGATCATTATGGTTTTAGTATTTTAGATAATCAAACACGATCAGGACTATAAATGAAATTTACTTTAGACTGGTTAAAAGATCATTTAGATACTTCTGAAAATTTAAATACTATAACAGATACTTTAACCAATATTGGCTTAGAGATTGAAAGTGTAGAAGATAAATCAGAAATATATAAGAATTTTACAGTTGCTAAAGTTTTGAAAGCAGAAAAACATCCTGATGCAGATAAACTTAAAGTATGTCAGGTAGAAACAATAAATGGAAATTTTCAAGTTGTTTGTGGTGCCCCAAATGCAAGACAAGGGATGTTTGGGATTTTTGCACCAGAAAATAGTTATATTCCTGGTACAGACTTACATTTAAAAAAAACTAAAATTAGAGGAATTGAGTCCTGTGGAATGCTTGTATCAGAGAGAGAAATGGCTATTTCTGACGAACACGATGGTATTATTGAAATAAAAGATAATTATAAAATTGGTGATTTATTTAGTAAAATTTTTGCAATAGATGAACCTGTTATAGAAATTAATTTAACACCAAATAGGTCTGACTGTTTATCAGTCAGAGGTATAGCAAGAGACCTAGCTGCAGCAGGAATTGGTAAATTAAAAGACTTAAATTATAAAAAATCAAAAGAATCATTTAAAAGCCCAATTACGTGGAAAAAAGAATTTCAAAATAATAATTTATGTCCTGGAGTAGCAGGTCGATATTTCAAAAATGTTAAAAATGTAGAAAGCCCTAAATGGCTTCAAGATAGATTAACTGCAATCGGATTAAGACCCATTTCAGCTCTTGTTGACATTACAAATTATATTACTTTTGACTTAGGAAGACCACTACATGTTTATGATGCTGATAAAGTGTCAGGCAATTTAACGATGCGATTAGCCAATAAAAATGAGGAGTGTTTAGCACTTAATGAAATTAATTATAAATGTGATAGTGACATGATTGTAATTTCTGACGATGAAAAAAAACTTCATGGAATTGGTGGAGTTATGGGTGGTCTCGATAGTGGTTGTAGTATGGAGACTAAAAATGTCTTTCTAGAAGTTGCGTTATTTGATCCGATTTCTGTAACTAAAACTGGAAGAAAACTAAATCTTCAAAGTGATGCACGTTACCGTTTTGAAAGAGGGATTGATACTGATTCTATCTATTGGGGTGTAGATGCAGCAACTCAAATGATTTTGAAATTATGTGGAGGAGAAGTAAGTGAGTTCGTTTCTTCAGAAATTAATATAGAAAAAAATAAACCATTTATGTTTGACACAAATAAAATAAAGACTTTTGGTGGAATAGAAATCAACAATAAGGAACAGAAAAAAATCTTAGCTTCACTTGGTTTTTCGATTAATGAAAAAAATTCAAAATTTGAAATTCAAAGTCCTACTTTTAGACCAGATATTATTGGTGAGGCAGATATCGTCGAAGAAATAATTAGAATTTATGGTTATAATAAAATTCCTCTAAAAAAAATAACTAATCAAGAAGAAAAAAAGCAGATTTTAAATACTAAAACAAAAACTTTTTATAAAAGCAAAAAAACTATAGCTCTCAATGGATATTCTGAACTTGTAACATGGTCATTTATGGATGAAAAAAAAGCAAAAATTATTTCGGATGAAATAATTAGTTTAAAAAATCCAATAAGTACCGATTTGAACACAATGAGACCATCAACGTTTCCAAATTTATTAGAAGCAATCAATCAAAATAAAGCTAGAATGTACTTGAGAGCTAAAATATTTGAGGTAGGTCCAAATTTTTCTAAATCATTACCAGACCAACAAGAAAATGTTGCTACTGCTATAGCTTATGGCTCATCTGATGAACAAAACTGGTTATCAAATAAAAAAAATATTGATGTCTTTAGTATAAAGGCTGATTTATTTTCTATATTAGCAAACTTAAATGTGCCAATAGTTAATTTGTTGTATGAAAAACTTGAAGGTCAAATCTATCATCCTGGTAAATCTTCTTCTTTAAGGCTTGGTAAAAATAAAATAGCTAATTTTGGAGAGTTGCATCCAATTCTATTAAAAACAATGGATGTTAATTTCAAGGTATTTGGTTTTGAAATATATTTGGAGAATATTTCACAATTTCAAGAAAATAAATCTTCCTCTAAAGGTGGTTTTGCTAATAATCCTTATCAAATGGTTGAAAGAGATTTTGCCTTTCTGTTTCCAAAAGATGTTAAGGCTACTGAGATAATTAAAAAAGTAAAAAAAATAGATAAAAATGTAATTCAAAAAGTAACAATATTTGATGTTTATGATGGAGATAAACTTCCAGAAAATAAAAAAAGTATTGCTTTTAGGGTATTACTGCAACCTCAAGTTAAAACATTCAATGATCAAGAAATTGAGGAATTATCAAATAAAATAATAGATGAAATATCTAAATCGCTTGATGCATCTATAAGAAACTAATGACAGAACTTAGTTCTATTCGTAATTTCTCAATTGTTGCTCACATTGATCATGGAAAGTCAACTTTGGCTGATAGACTTATACAGTTTTGTGGTGGTTTAACTGATAGAGAGATGAAGGAGCAGGTTCTAGATTCAATGGAATTAGAAAGAGAGAGAGGCATTACAATAAAAGCTCAAACAGTTAGACTTTCCTACAAATCAAATGATGGAAAGACTTACATACTAAATATTATGGATACTCCGGGTCACGTAGATTTCTCATATGAGGTATCAAGATCTTTAGCAGCGTGTGAGGGGTCTTTATTAATAGTTGATTCTACACAGGGTGTTGAAGCCCAAACATTAGCTAATGCTTATCAGGCAATTAATAACAATCATGAAATTTTACCAGTCCTAAATAAAATTGATCTTCCTTCTTCTGAGCCAGATAAAATAAAATCACAAATTGAAGATGTTCTTGGTATTGACACAGACAATGCGTCTCTTGTTTCAGCAAAAACAGGTTTGGGTATAGAAGATTTATTAAATAAAATCATAACACTTCTACCTTCTCCATCAGGTGAAATAAGTAAAGAATTGAAATGTATGTTAGTTGATAGTTGGTATGACAGTTATCTTGGTGTTGTAGTGCTTGTAAGAGTTATAAATGGAGAACTAAAAAAAGGTCAGAAAATAAGATTTATGGCAACAGGTGCCACATATACAATTGATAGAGTAGGGATATTTTCTCCTAAGGCAACTGAAGTTGATACACTTAGACCTGGAGAAATTGGTTTCATAAATTCGGGTATTAAAAGTGTTTCTGATTGTAAAGTTGGTGACACAATAACAGATGATAAATTTCCAACTGAAGAAGTTCTTCCAGGTTTTAAACCATCACAACCAGTAGTTTTTTGTGGAATGTTTCCTGTCGACTCAGATGACTATGAACATATGCGAGATAGTATGTCTAAACTTGCTCTGAATGATTCAAGTTTTTCTTATGAACCAGAAGTAAGTCCTGCTTTGGGTTATGGTTTTCGTTGTGGCTTTCTTGGTTTATTACACTTAGAAATTATTAGAGATCGTTTTGAAAGGGAATTTAATTTAGAACTTGTAACTACTGCTCCATCAGTTGTTTATAAAATTTTGATGAAAAATGGATCAACTATCAATCTCCATAATCCCACTGATATGCCAGATCCAGTAAAAGTTGAAAATATTTCAGAGCCTTGGATAAAAGCAACAATTATTGTGCCCGAAGAATTTTTGGGATCAGTCTTAGAATTATGTACTTCAAAAAGAGGTATTCAGTTAAATATGAGTTATGCAGGAAATAGACCATTAGTTGAGTACAAACTTCCACTTAATGAAGTTGTTTTTGATTTTTATGATAGATTAAAATCAATTACCAAGGGTTATGCAAGTTTTGATTATGAAATCACAGGTTATGAGGTTAATAATTTAGTTAAAGTAGGCATACTTATAAATGGGGATCCAGTCGACGCACTATCTTTAATTGTACATAAAGATAGATCCGAGCAAAGAGGCAGAGCGCTTTGTGAAAGACTAAAAGATTTAATTCCTAGACAACAGTTCAAAGTTGCAATTCAAGCGGCAATTGGTGGTAAAGTGATTGCCCGTGAAACAGTTGCTTCATTTAGAAAAGATGTAACGCAAAAGCTTTACGGTGGAGATGTAACAAGGAAAAATAAACTGTTAGATAAACAAAAAAAAGGAAAAAAAAGAATGAGACAGTTTGGTAAAGTTGACATTCCACAAAATACTTTTTTAAATGCTTTAAAAATGAGTGAGAAATAATTGAAAAGTAAATTATCTCAAGATCTTTTAGTCGCTGATGAAGCTTATAGAAACAAAAATTATATAAAATCCTACTCGATATATAAATTAATTTATAGAGAACATAATTTACATCAAATTATTCCTCGTCTAGTAGATATTGTTTACCAAAAATTAAATAAAACAAATTTTAAATTTAAAATAATATCTAATTTAATTGATATTGGTTTTAAAAAGAATAATGAAAGTAAAATTTTAACAGAATTAGTTTATTTAAAACTTAAACTTCTAAGAGAGTTCGAAAAATTTTCTGATTTTTATCAATTTTATTCAAATACTAATTTAGTCCATCTTAATTTTATACATACTCAATTTGAATATTTTCATTATTTATTAGAAACAGAAAACTTCAAAGAAGCAGAAAGTTTACTTAAAAAAATTCAATCTGCCAATGTTAGTTTTTTAAAGTTTTTTGATATTTTTTTTCTTGATAAGAAGTTTTTTGACCAAATATTAAATAGTGAATTAGATGTAAATCATAATATTACCTTTCATGAAGAGAAAATTACTTCAAATTTTGATTATGTAGTTATTGTTATGGGTAATTTTGAAATCTTTCAAAAAGAAATTATTCCTTTTGCAGAGTCTTTAAAAGAGACTTCATCTAATTATTTATTATCAATACTTATAAATGACATAAATAAAGATGAATTTGAGATAATTTATAAAAAAATCAAAAATCTAAATTTGGAAAATATATCTATTTACATCGAAAATAGTAATAATCTAAATTTAGACAAGGGTGAACTCAAAGCATTCTATACTGCAAGGCGATTTATTTTAGCTAATGATTTAATGGAAAAATTTTCAAAAACACTTCTAGTTTTTGATGCAGATACAATAATAAACAAAAACTTGGCTGACTACATAGCTTTAAATAGAAACATTGACATCACAATATCTATCAAAAAAACAAACAGATATTTTCATCTAACAATTTCTGCACATCAAACTATGTTCAATAACACTATTAGTTCAAAAATATTTTTAAAATTTTATAAAAAATATATTTATTATATCTTTAATTATAAAAAAATTAGATGGCATATCGACCAAATTGTTTTGTATATAGCTTTCATTTTCACTAAAAAATATTTTAAAGCAAAAATAATTGATAATTATAGTGAAAATAACCATAAAATAAAAGATTGTTTCTTTTATCACACACTTCATAATAAATATAAATTAAGAAAATGAAGTAAAATTACTTCAAATTTAGCAAAGTGATACCATATATTTGAAAAGATTAATTACTGTTAACTAAAAATATATTGTGGTAAATCAAAATATTTTTTTGGAGAGATGTGAGAGTGGTTTAATCAGCACGCTTGGAAAGCGTGTGTAGTAGCAATACTACCGAGGGTTCGAATCCCTCTCTCTCCGCCAATTTTAATCAGTACCACAAATATTCATCAATTATAGAAGCACATTCTTTTTGATCTGAAATTATAAATAAATATTTATTTTTTTTTATATTTTTTTATAAAGTTTAATCTCGAACTTGAACCACATAAATCTTTAAGATCAAAGCAATACAGAGGTTTACGAAGTTTATCTTCTTCATTAAAAATTATTTTTCATACACCAAAACTGATACATACCTGCAAAGATTCTTGGATTATTTTTTTCGTATTCTTCCCACTTATCAAGATTATATAAATCAATGTTTTTACTATATTTTTTTTTAAAATTTTCTTTGACTAATTGATCTTCAAATCCTAAAAAAATTAATCCTAATTTATCTAAATACTCTTTTATTTTACTTATTGTAAATCTATGTTCTTGAACATGAAACAACAAATCTCTTAGGCCACTAATTGTATAAAAATCAGGACTTGATTTAATATAATTCCAATGATCATCATTATTTTCAATTAAATCTTTTCTGAATTTAATGATGTTTTTAGAATTAGATTGAAGTTTTAGTTTATTAATCTTATTTTTAATTTCTTTTATATGTTGTCTCGCCGTTTCACTATACAATCCAATAAGCATTAAAGAATCATTATTCAAACATGATGTTAATATTTTCCATCCTTTAAATGGATTATCCATATGATGAAGAACACCAACTGATTCAATTATATCAAACTTTCTATCTATTGATTCTAAATCTAAAATATCCCCTTGAATAAAATCAATATTATTAATTTGAAGTTCATTCGCCTTTCTTTTTGCGTAAGATAAACTTTTAAAACTTAAATCTAGAGCAAGTACTTTAGATTTTTTATATTTTGAAGCAGTTGTGATGGCATGCTGACCAGTGCCACACCCGGCAATTAGAATTTCAGGACTTTCAGAGTTTGTTATTTTTTTTAGATCTAAATTCAAATTGCTATCATTTATTACATCTTTAATATTTCTAGGTTCAATACTTAATCCAAGATTTTCCCATCTAGGATATGGGTTTTCCTCATATTGTTTTTTTACCTTAATTGAAATATGATCCTCTACTTTCGATATAGATTTAATTGATTTAGATATATGATTTTCAATTTCACTTTGATTTAGATGTAATTCAAATATTTCTTTTAAATTATCTGAAAAATTTATTTTATTTGACCAGCTAAAATTAGTTAAAGGCTCATAACACGATAGGCACAAAATGTCTAAATCACTAATTTTTTTATTTTCTCTTAAATTATTATTAATTCTTCCATCAATTTTTTTAATTTTTTCTATTTCATCTTTTGATTGATCATATATGTACTCATTAAGAAAACATTGCATAGATAAAGAAATTAAAAAATTCATATGAGTTTTATCAATATCTGTTTCGTATGTCTTGTTTAAAATTTCTTTTCTTATATTTACAAAATTTTTTTCAATATAATAATCAGAAATAGGACAGACTTTCATAAACTGCATTAGAAGAGAGTTCTTCTGTAAATTTTCTAAAACATAATTAAAATCTTCATTAGTTATTTTATACTTAATTAAAGATAAATTTTTTTTTAGATCTGTATTTACAAATAAACTTTTTAAAACATTAGGGGCAATAGAATTTGGCCTAACAATATTTTTTTCTCTTAAAAGATATAAAAGATATTTATTAATATTTTTATACTCTATATCTAATATGTAAAATTGAAGTACACCAGCTAAGTTATAATACGCAACTTTATAATTTGAATTAATTTCTAAAGTTGATAAATAGCATTCAATAGCTTTTTTATTTAAACCTTTCTTTTTATATATATTTCCTAGGTTATTGTGAGCTTTAAAATAATTATTGTCTAGTTCTATGACCTTATTATAATTTTCTATTGCTTTCTCTTTTTCATCTAATTTGTTGAAAATATTTGCTAAATTATAATAACCATCAGTATATTTAGGGTTTAGATTTACTACTTTGATAAACAGATTTTTTGCTAATTTATAATTTTCAAGTTCTGTGTGAACTACACCTTGTATATTTTGAAGAAGAATAGAATTTGGAAATTCATCCAATAATTTATTTGATAATTGCAAAAGTTCATCAAATTTTTTTTTATTAAATAATGATATTAATTTTTTTACTTTAATTTCTGAGGGCTCTAGGGAACTCATCTAAACAACAGAAGAAATAAGTTTTTTAGTATACTCAGATTTAGGAGAATTAAAGATATTTCTACTAATATTTTCTTCTACAATTAATCCGTCTTTTAATACAATTACCCTGTCTGCTATTGCTTTGATGACTGTCATATCATGACTTATAAATATGTAACTAAGCTGAAGTTGTTTCTGCAGTTTATTTAGAAGATTTATTATTTGATGCTGAATTGTAACATCTAAGGCTGATGTAGGTTCATCTAAAATTAAAATTTTTGGCTCCAGAATTAGAGCTCTTGCAATTGCAATTCTTTGACGTTGACCACCTGAAAATTCATGTGGATATTTTTCGATTGTATTTTTATAATCTAAACCAACTTTATCTAATATTTTTTTAATTTTTTCTTCTTTCACTTTTTTATTTATTTTTGGATAATGAATTAACAAGCCTTCAGAAATAATATCTTCTATATTCATTCTTGGACTTAATGAAGAGAATGGATCTTGAAACACAATCTGTATTTCCTTTCTCAATTTTAACATATCTTTTTTATTTAATTGACCAAGTTCTTTATTACTTATTTTTATTTTTCCTTTTGATTCAATTAAATTTAAAATTGCTAATATAAGAGATGTTTTTCCAGAACCTGATTCTCCAACAATACCAATGCTTTCACCCATTTTTAAATCAAAACTTACACTTTTAATTGCTTTTACATAGTCAACTGTTCTTTTAAGAAAACCTTTCTTAATTGGGTACCATACATCTAAATCATCAACTTTTAAGATCGAATCTGAGTCAAAACTTTTACTCTCTTTTATATTGCTCTGATAAGATACTAATTCTTTTGTATACCCATTTTTTGGATTATTAAATATTTCATCATTTGAGCCAAATTCGATAATTTTACCATTCTTCATTACGTAAATATAATCTGATAATTTTTTTACCACTGATAAATCGTGGCTTATAAAAACTAATGACATCCCTAGTCTTGATTGTATATTTTTTAGTAATTCTAAAATTTGTAATTGAATTGTAACATCTAATGCTGTTGTTGGTTCATCAGCAATAAGAACTTCAGGGTTATTTGCAATGCTCATTGCGATCATAGCTCTTTGTCTCTGTCCACCTGATAATTCATAAGGATATATTTTAGGTCTTGATGCAATGTTACCTAGTCCCACTTCTTTTAATAAATTTATAGTTTTTTTCACAGCTTCAGTCTTGCTAATTACATTGTGAGTTGTAATGATTTCCTCAATTTGTTTATTAATTGTGTGTAAGGGATTTAGGCTTGTCATAGGTTCTTGAAAAATTGTAGATATTTTATTTCCTCTTATTTTTTGGATTTCACTATTGTTTAATTTTAATAAATTGACATCTTTAAAAAATATATTACCATTTTTTATTTCAGCACCATTAGGAAGTAGTTTTAAAATACTTAATGCAGATAAAGTTTTGCCAGAACCCGATTCACCTACTATAGCAGTAGTTTTTCCTTTTATAACATCTAGATTTATATTTTTTACTACTTCAATATTTCTATTAAATTCAATTGTGAGATTTTTTATTGAAACTATTTTATCCATTTTAATTGAAGGTCTTTCTGGGGTCTAAAGAGTCTCTAATTGCTTCACCAACAAAAACTAACAAGCCTAACATCAAACCTAAGGTTAAAAAACTTGTAATACCAAGCCATGGGGCTTGTAAATTATTCCTTCCTTGATTTACCATTTCTCCTAATGATGCTGATCCAGGTGGTAACCCAAAACCTAAAAAATCAAGACCTGATAAAGCTGTTACAGATGCGCTTAAACTGAATGGGAGAAAAGTTACAGTAGCAATAGTAGCATTTGGTAGCATATGCCTAATCATTATTCTTGCATTTGAAACACCTAGTGATTTTGCTGCTCTAATATAATCAAAATTCCGTGCTCTTAAAAATTCTGCTCTTACTACACCCACATAACCCATCCAACTAAAAAGTAGTAATATAACTAGAAGCCACCAAAAATTTGGTTGAATTACACTAGCTAAAATTATTAAGACATACAAAGTTGGAATGGCTGACCAGACTTCCATGAATCTTTGGAAGAATAAATCAGTCTTTCCACCAAAATAACCCTGTATTGCTCCTGCAGATACTCCTATAATCATTGAGAAAAATGTTAAAGTGAATCCAAATAATACGGATATTCGGAAACCATAAATTAATCTTGATAGCACATCTCTTGCTTGATCATCAGTACCAAGCCAATTTTTATTTGAAGGTGGTGAAGGAGCTGGAGCGGATAAATCTCTTATTATAGTATTATAAGAATATGGAATTATAGGCAGAATCATCCATCCATTTTCTTCAATTAAGTTTTTAACATATGGGTCTTTATAATCTGCCTCTGTTTCAAAATCTCCCCCAAATGTTGTTTCAGAATAGAAAGAAAATATTGGAAAATAAAAGTTTGAGTTATATTTTACTAATAAAGGTTTTTCATTTGCAACAAAATTAGCAAACAAAGAAATAATAAATAAAAAGCTGAATATCCAAAAAGAATAATAACCTCTTTTATTGTTCTTAAAATTTTTTAATCTTCTTTTATTTAATTTTGATAATTTTTTCATTGTCTTGATTCAAAATCTATACGTGGATCAATAACTGAGTACATAAAATCACCAATTATTCCCATAACCAAACCTAGTAGTGAAAAAAAATAAAGTGTTGCAAATATAACTGGATAATCTCTAGTCAGAGCAGCTTCGTATCCTAGTAAACCTAAACCATCTAAAGAAAAAATAACCTCAATGAACAGAGAACTTGAAAAAAGAATTCCAATAAATGCTGATGGAAAACCAGCAATAACTATTAACATTGCATTTCTAAATACATGACCATAAAGTACCTTTCTTTCAGTTAAACCTTTAGATCGTGCAGTAATAACATATTGTTGATTTACTTGATCAAGAAATGAATTTTTTGTTAAAAAAGTCAATCCAGCAAATCCGCTTACAAGCATTGCAGTTAAGGGTAGTGCTAAATGCCAGAAGTAATCTATTATTTTTTGAAATGATGTTAACTCATCAAAATTTTCAGAAAATAATCCTCTTAGAGGAAAAATATCATAAAATCTTCCTCCTGCAAAAAATACGATTAGTATTACAGCAAATAAAAAATTTGGTATTGCATAACCAATTGTTACAATTGAACTTGATACTATATCAAACTTTGATCCATCCTTTATCGCTTTTCTTATACCGAGAGGAATAGATATTAAATATACTAATAAAGTTGTCCATAAACCAAGTGATATTGAAACTGGCATTTTATCTAAAACGATAGAAGTAACTTTTTGATCTCTAAAAAAACTTTCTCCAAAATCAAAAGTTAAATAATCTTTTAACATTTTCATGAAACGTTGATGTGCCGGTTTGTCCATTCCATACATCTTTTCTATTTCTTTTATAATATCTGGATCGAGACCTTGTGCTCCTCTATATTTACTATCATTAACTGAAGTAGAATCATCTCGATTAAACTCTAAAGTTTCACCCTCACCACCACCAGAAAATCGAGCTGTTGATTCAACAGCTGTACCAGTCATTTGTGCAATCATCTGTTCTACTGGGCCTCCTGGAACAATTTGAATGATTGCAAAATTTACAACCATTATCCCAAATAGAGTTGGGATAATTAAAAGAAGTCTTTTTATTAAGTAAGCACCCATATTGTGCTATTTTATATTATTTCTAATAAACTTTAATAATTAGTTTGATGTCCTATTTGATTGGATTGTTTCAAATTTATTCTGATTAATCCACCATGTATCGAAGCCTAAAGAATATTTTGGTTTTATTTTTGGTTGATCGAAAAAATCCCAATATAGAACTCTGTATGAGGAGATATGCCATTGTGGAATAACATAATAATTCCATAAAAGAACACGATCTAGAGCTTTGGTTATGGTAATTAATTCTTCTCTATCACTAGCATTAATTAGACTTTCAATTAATCCATCTACAGCATAATTTTTTATACCAACAATATTTCTAGAGCCATCAGTATCTGCTGCATCAGAACCCCAAAAATTTCTTTGCTCGTTACCTGGAGATAAAGATTGACCAAAGGTTTGCACAACCATATCAAAATCAAATGTTTCCATTCTTTTTTGATATTGTGCACTATCAATTGTTCTTACTTCGGCAATTACTCCTAATTTTTCAAGATTATCTTTAAATGGAAAAACTATTCTCTCAAAAGCAGGTGATCGTAATAAGATTTCAAATTTAAAAGGTTCTTTAGTACTAGAATGTAGAAGTTTACCATCAACTAATTCCCATCCAGATTCTTCTAAAAGCTTTGAAGCTTTTTGCAATTGCATCCTCATATAACCGGAACCATCTGTAACTGGATTTGTATATTCCTCAGTAAATATTTCTTTTGGCAATACATCAAAATATGGATTTAAATAATTTAATTCTTCTTTTGAAGGAAGACCAGAGGAAGCAAGTTCTGAATTTTCAAAAAAGCTATCTGTTCTTTTATATGCATCAAAGAATAAATTTTTATTAGACCATTCAAAATCAAAGGCATAAGAGAGAGCCTTTCTTACTCTTCTATCTTTAAATTTATCTTTTCTTATATTGAATGCAAAACCTTGCATCCCTTGTGGATTTTCATGACTTATTAATTCTTTTTTAATCAAGCCTTCATTCACAGCGTTTATATCATACGCAGTTGCCCATTCTTTTGATGAATTTTCTGAGAAGAAATCAATCTCACCAGATTTAAAAGCTTCTCTTTCAATACCTCTGTCTTTGTAATAATCGTATCTAATTGTACCGAAGTTATCTTTACCAATTTTAATTGGTATTGATGCACCAAAACCCCAATAATTTTGATCTAATTCGTAAGTAATTGATCTTCCACTATCAAATGATTTAATTTTATATGGACCACTTCCAATTGGTATTTCTAGAGATGTTTCTTCAAAGTTTTTATTTTCCCAATAATGTTTTGGTAGTACGGGTAATTGACCAACGATTAATACTAATTCTTTATTCGTGTTTGTTGTAAAATTAAATCTCACTTTATTTTCTTGCTGTTTAATTACTTCTTTTACATCTCCATAGTAGTATTTATAAAATGGGTGACCTTTCTCCATTAGGGTATTAAATGTCCATACAACATCGTCAGCTGTAATTTTTTTCCCATCGTGCCAATATGCTTCGTTTCTCAATGTAAATGAAACCCAAGATCTATCATCCGGCCATTCAATCGTTTCTGCCAATAATCCGTATTCCGTAAATGCTTCATCGCTAGATCCTGTTGTTAATGTTTCATACAATGCTCCAATTCCAGCTGCTGAGGTACCTTTTAAAATAAAGGGATTGAAGCTGTCATAGGTTCCAATCGAACTTCTTACTATTGAACCACCTTTAATTGAATCTGGATTAATGTATTCAACATTTTCAAAATCGTTTGAATATTTTGGCACACCATGCATTGCAATTGCATGTGATGTATTAGTATTTGCTTGTGCTTTTAGTTGAAAAATTAGAGTAAACGTAAAGATCAAAGTGAGTATTTTCATACTTGTAATATATGTCTATTTATTAAAAATTAAAATAAATTTTAGTTTATTAATTTAATTATTTCATCATGAAGAGAGCTTGTACTGGAGGCAACTAAACTGCCATCTGAGTCTAGCGATATATCTTGCCCGAACTTATCCGTAATTACTCCACCAGCTCCTTCAATTACATTTACAAGAGCCATATAATCATGCACTTTCAATGTATCTTCTAAAACAATATCAATTAAGCCTGAGGCTAACATCCCATACATATAACAATCACCACCAAGCCTATAGTATCTTGATTTTTCTTTAAGTAATTCTAGCCCCTTTCTAATTTGAGGCTCATCAAAATATAATCCAGATGTAAATAGATAGGCATCTTTGATTTGTTTAATTTTGGTAGTTTGAACATTTTTTCCATTACATTTTGTCTTTTGATTTTTTATTCCTATCCATCGCTCATTGTGTGCTGGACAATTAATAATTCCTAAAACTGGTTTTTTGTTATGAAGTAATGCAATTAAATTACCAAAATCTTTATGTCCAGCTATATAACTTCTTGTTCCATCAATAGGATCTAATACCCATAAAAATTCAGAGTCTATTTTTTCATTTTCATACTCTTCACCTAAGATTCCATGACCAGGATATTCTTTTCTTATTCTCTCTCTTAATACTTGTTCTGTTTCTTTATCCGCTAGAGTTACAGGACTTTCATCATCTTTAATTTCTATTTCAATTTTGTTTCTAAAATAATGCATTGAAGTTTTAGATGCATCATCGGCTAAAGAGTTTGCAAATTTTGAAAACTCTTCTGTATCTAAGATCATTACTTTAGTTTATGGAAGTGGTGCCGGATTATCTGAGTGTTCTCTTAGGAAATAAACTAAGTCTGCTCTATCTTTTACTTTTTTCAAACCTGCAAAGTTCATTTTTGTACCTTTTATATATTTTTTTGGTTTGTATAAAAATTCCGCTAACTCTTCATATCCCCATTCTCCACCATATTCAGCTAGAGCTTTAGAGTAAGCAAAACCTTCAACATTTGCCTTTGGTCTGTTAATGATATTCCACAAGTGTGGTCCTACTTTATTTGCACTACCTTTTTCGTAATTATGGCACGTAGCACATTTTTTGAATAATTTTTCTCCATTATCTAGAGAGGCACTAGCTAATAACATTGAAACTGGCTCTATTACTTCTTCTTTTTTTTCTATTACTCCAACGCCTGTAGAATCCTCAGGAACGTCTATTTTATAAGCTGTTTCTTTTTTTTCATCATGATCAATATCAATGACTAAATCTCCAAAATGCCCGATAAGGGTAACAATTAAGACTGCTAATATAATAGATGCTAAAATTTTATTAACTTCAAGCCCAGACATGTGTAAGTACATATACAGATTTTTAGAAGAAAGAATATATTTGTCGTAAGTATGAAATTTAAATTCTCTTGCTTAATTGTCGCATAAATTATGAAAAGCGTAGTAATTATACCTTCACGAATGGCTTCCACTAGACTGCCGGGCAAACCATTAATGGAGATAAATGGTATTCCAATGATACAACGAGTATGGCAAAAAGCGATTGAGTCAAATATTGGAGAAGTGTTTGTTGCTTGTTCTGAAATTGAAGTGCATGATTTAATCGTAAATAATGGTGGCAAAGCTATTATGACTGATCCAAATCTTCCATCTGGAACGGATAGAGTTCACTCCGCTTTTTTAAATATAAAAAATAACAAAGACATTGATGTAATAATCAATCTACAAGGTGATATGCCTCTTATAAATCCAGAACATATTCTTAAAGTCACTGACCCAATAAAAAAAAATTTTACTATTGGCACACTTGCAACAAACTTAAATGATAATGAATTAAATAATCCCAATGTAACAAAAGTTGAAGTTGATTTTAAAAAAAATGAAATAGCGCAGGCGTTAAGTTTTTATAGAGAAGTTAGAATAGAAAATAAAAACTTACACCATCATGTTGGTATCTACAGTTATACTCCAGATTCAATAAATACATTTATCAATCTACCTAAATCAAAAAATGAAATAGATCTAAGCTTAGAACAAATGAGAGCTATGGATTCTAACATTCCAATTGGAGTTACGTATGTTCCTGAAGTTCCAATGAGTGTAGATACAAAAGAGGATTTAATAAATATTGAAAATAATATAAGAGAGCGCAATGATAAAAGTTGATTATTTTTCATTTCAAGGTGTAAATGGTGCTTATAGTGAACAAGCTGGAAAAAATATTTTTCCAAACGCAACAAGTATGCCGTGTGCAACTTTTGAAGATATGTTTGAACATGTTAGATCAGGAAAATCAGAAGCAGCAATGGTTCCGATAGAAAACTCTCTTGCAGGAAGAGTAGCGGATACTCAAAGATTGATACCCGAATCTGATTTAAAAATAACTTATGAATATTTTCATGAAGTAAATCATAACTTACTTGGAATTAGAGGTGCAAAAATCACAGATATCAAAAGAATAAGAAGTCATGAACAGGGAATTGCTCAATGTCGAAACAAAATTTTAAAACTAGATAAACAAATGATTGTTGAAGCTGATACAGCTGGATCTGCTAAACTAATTTCAGAGTTAAACAATATTGAAGATGCTGCTATTGCATCTGCACTTGCTGCTAGGATTTATGACCTTGATATTTTGGAAAAAAATTTTCAAGATACCCAAAATAACGTAACCAGATTTCTTGTTATGCAAAAAAATTTATTAGATATAAATCCGGAAACAAAGGGCATCCTTACAACATTAGTATTTACAGTTAGAAGTATTCCTGCAGTTTTATACAAATGTCTTGGTGGATTTGCTAGTAATGGTGTTAATATAACTAAGCTTGAGAGTTACATTCACCCACAGGGATTTGATGTTGCGCAATTTTATGTTGATTTTGAGGGACATCCTGAAAATACATCTGTAAAATTAGCATTAGAAGAGATGAAATTTTTTTGTAAGAAGATAGAAATCCTTGGAGTATATGAGAAATCTTCATTCAGGAAAAAATAGTATTTTTTGAAAAGTCTATTTATATTTTATTTACATTAATGTTATATTGATACAGGGAGGATTGAGGGCAAATAAATTGCTAATCCAGTCAGATCTGAAAAGAAGCAGCTGTAACAATCTTGTTTGGGTCTCAACTCCTTCCATTGATTATAATGACAGAAGAAAAAAAATATAAAGTTTTAGCTAGAAAATACAGACCTCAAAAATTTGAAGATTTAGTTGGTCAAGAATTATTAGTAAAAATTCTATCAAACGCTATAAATAATGATCGGCTAGCTCATGCTTATATTCTAACCGGTGTCAGAGGTGTTGGAAAAACCACTACTGCTAGACTTATAGCAATGAGTATTAATTGTAAAAATAGGGATAAAAAAAATTGTGAACCATGTGGAAATTGTGATTCATGCAAATCAACAACTTCAGACAGCAATCTTGATGTTATTGAGATTGATGCAGCATCGAATACTGGAGTTGATGACATCAGAGAGATAATTGACAATGTAAAATATAAACCCGTTATTGGAGCTTATAAAATATTTATAATTGATGAAGTTCATATGCTTTCAAAAAGTGCATTCAATGCGCTACTTAAAACTTTAGAAGAACCACCAGAACATGTTAAGTTTATTTTTGCTACAACAGAAATTAAAAAAGTACCAATAACCGTCTTATCGAGGTGTCAGAGATTTGATTTACATAGAATAGAAAATAAAATTTTATCAGATCATTTATTAAAAATTTCCAAACTAGAAAATATTGATATTGATTTAGATGCTATTTCTTTAATTGTTAGATCGGCAGATGGATCTGTAAGAGATGGTCTTAGTCTATTAGATCAAGCAATAACTAGTCCCAATGAAAAAGTTGACTCGCAAACTGTAATAAGCATGCTGGGATTAGCTGATAGAGAAAAAATATTTAACTTAGTTGAAATTATTTTAGAAGGCGATGCACTTGGTGCAATAAACAAGTATAAAGAATTGTATGAATTAGGAGCAGATATAGCAATGATATTTGATGAACTATTAAATGTAGTACATTTCCTTGTTCAAATAAAAATAGCACCAGATTTAAAAGATGACATTTATATTCCAGAATTTGAAAGAAATAAGGGAGGTGAATTATCATCAAAAATGACATTAAATAATTTGAATATTATATGGCAAATTTTATTCAAAGGTTATCAAGAACTGCAAAATAGTTCTCATTTATATCAACATGGGGAAATGATTATTTTAAGAATTATTTATTTACATGATGGCCCAAGTCCTGAAGATCTAATTAAAAAATTGGACAAAGAAGTAGTCGAAAAAGAACCTTTAAAAAAAAATCTTGAACTGCAAAATGAAGCTAATGAAAGTAGCAAAGTTCTAAACTTTAATGAAAATAAAAAAGAAATTTTACCTAAACAAAATGAAGATATAAAACATGTTCAAGACTTCAGACATTTTGTCGATATGTTTTTTAAAAATAGAGAAGGATTACTGCACACCAAGCTATACAATGATGTGAAATTAGTCTCTTTTAAAGAGGGAGAAGTATCCTTAAACACATCTAAAATTAATGACACTGCCTTCAATAGAACAGTTGCAAAATTAATCTCTAAATGGACAGGAAGAATATGGCAGATACATTCATCTACAAGTAATCTTGGAAAAAGTTTACATGATGAGGATATTATTAATCAACAAAAAGAAATTGAAATAATGAAAAATCATCCAGAAGTAAAAAAAATATTAAATGAATTTCCTGAAAGTAAAATTCACGCTATTACAGAACTAGGTGAAATAAATGATGAAGAAGTAGATATAAATCAACCAAAGATGAAAAAGGAGAAATAATGGTTAATTTAGGTAATATGATGAAGCAAGCTCAACAGTTGCAAAAAAAAATGGCTGAAGCACAGAATAAACTAAATGATATTGAAGTTGAAGGTACTTCTGGAGGTGGTCTTATAAAAGTAACAGCTACAGCAAAAGGTATATTCAAAAGAATTTCAATTGATGACAGCTTGATTAAACAAGATGAGAAAGAAATACTTGAAGATCTGATCGTTGCTGCAATAAATGATGCCAAAGAAAAAGGAGAAGCTGCAGCCCAAGAAGAAATGAAAAATCTCACAGGCGGCCTACCATTACCTCCAGGAATGAAACTTCCTTTCTAAAAATGGAGCAATCCCCAATAGATAAGTTAATAAACGATATTTCAAAACTTCCAGGATTAGGAAGAAGATCAGCTCAAAGAATTGCCCTTTTTTTATTAAAAAATAAAGATAAAAATTTATCTCCTTTAATTGAGAGTTTAAATTTATCTTATAATAAAATTATTGAGTGCTCAGAATGTGGAAATATAGATATGGTAAACCCATGCAATATTTGTGCAAATTCTAAAAGGGATAAATCAACTATTTGTGTTGTTGAGGATGTGTCAGATTTGTGGACATTAGAAAAAGTAGGATTTTATCGAGGTCTTTATAATGTACTAGGCGGCTCGTTATCAGCAATTCAAGGTATAGGAACTGATGAATTGAAAATAGAACATCTACTAAACAGAATTGAAACAAATAATGTTAAAGAAATTATTCTTGCCTTAAGCACAACTATGGAAGGACAAACAACATCTTTTGTTATTGCAGATAAGTTAGAAAAATTTAAAGATTTAAATGTAACTAGACTTGCACAGGGCATCCCTATGGGCGGAGAAGTACACTACTTAGATGAAAACACATTAAATACAGCATTCCAATCTAGAAAAAAGATTACATAAATAAAATGGATAAATTACTTTATGTCCCAAATCCACTATTACGCCAAAAAGCAAATAAAATTCAGTCTGTTGGAATTAAAGAAAAAGAAATTGCCAAAAAAATGATGCAAATAATGATAAAAGCACCAGGTGTCGGTCTGGCGGCAAATCAGGTTGGAATTCTAAAACAAATAGTTACTATATTTTTTGTAGATCAAGAGACTAAAGAAGAAACACAATATACGTTATTTAATCCTAATATTGTTTCATATTCTCAAGAAAAAATCGTTATGGAAGAGGGTTGTTTATCTCTTCCTGAACAATTTGCAGAAATTGAGAGACCTCAAAATATAGTAGTCCAGTACTTAGATGAAAATAACAAACAAATAACAAAAGAAGTTAGTGGGGTGGAATCAAGAATTTTACAACATGAAATTGATCATCTTTCTGGAAAGTTATTTGTAGATTATCTTTCTTCATTAAAAAGGAATATAATGATCAAAAAAGTACAAAAATTTTTAAAAAACAAAAAATAATGAATAATAAAAAAATAATTTTTATGGGTTCACCTAAAATAGCCTCTGACTATCTTGAGGCTTTAATTAAAAGTAATTTCATAATCTCCGCAGTATTTTCACAACCCCCAAAAAAGAAATCTAGAGGAATGAAAATAATTGAATCTGAAGTCCATCAACTTGCAAATAAAAATAACATAGAAGTTTTTTGTCCAAATATATTTGATAAAGATACTATTGAGAAAGTGAAAAAATTAAATCCTGATTTAATTATTGTCATGGCATACGGTAAAATATTGCCAAAAGATATTTTAGATTTACCACCATTTGGTTGTATCAATATCCATGTTTCTTTGTTGCCTAGATGGAGAGGTGCAGCCCCAATAGAGCATTCTTTAATGAATGGTGATAAAGAGACTGGTATATCAATAATACAGCTAATCGAAAAATTAGATGCTGGACCAATTATTAATCAAAAAAAAGTAGATATAGAAGACGGTTGTAATAAAAATGAATTAAGTCAAAAATTAACAGAGGTTGGAATAAAATTATTAGTGGAAACTATTCCTCTTATATTTGATAAAAAAATTTCTTATTCTGATCAGGATGATAATGATGCAAAATATGCAAATAAAATTTCTTCACTAAATAGAAAAATTAATTTTAATAAATCTGTAAATGAAGTTTTAAATCTTATAAGAGCACATTCACCTAAACCTGGTGCTTGGTTTACTATACAAAATGAAAGAATTAAAATCATTAAAGCAAGAAAATCAAACTCTAACGGTAATGCATCGACAATTCTTAACGAGACCTTTGATATTGGGTGCAATGACGGAAGTATTGAACCACTAATTTTACAAAGAGAAGGCAAAAATTCTATTTCTAAAGATGATTTTCTTCGAGGGTATAGCTTTAAGATTAATGATATAATAAATGCCTAACTACAAGATAATATTAGAATATGACGGGACTAATTATGTAGGCTGGCAACGTCAAGAAAATGGTCCTTCTGTTCAGCAATTGGTTGAAGAGGCAATAGAAAAACTATCTAAAGAAAAAATAACGCTTTTTGGAGCTGGTCGAACAGACGCAGGTGTACATGCAAGAGGACAAGTAGCTAATTTTGAATTAGAACAACATTTTGATACTGATACTATTAGAGATGGCATTAATCATTATCTAAGACCCCAACCAATATCTGTTTTACATGCTGAAGAAGTGGATAAAGATTTTAATTCTAGATTTTCAGCAAAATTGAGATGGTATGAATACAAGATCTTAAATAGAAGATCGCCAATTACGTTAGAGCAAAACAAAGTTTGGTGTGTACATAAAAAAATAGATACTGAAAAAATAATAAAACAATCACAACAATTTATAGGTAAATTTGATTTGTCTGCTTTTAGA
Organism: uncultured Alphaproteobacteria bacterium; assembly: GCA_902604905.1. Classification (GTDB taxonomy): domain Bacteria; phylum Pseudomonadota; class Alphaproteobacteria; order HIMB59; genus CACPNW01. The sequence goes on along the minus strand of CACLAN010000005.1, from coordinate 17,771 downwards.
TCAATAAATTGCCAATCGAAATCACCAATTAAATCTATTAATTCACTGGATATAAATTTTAATCATGATGAAATAAATTTTTTAATATCAGCTAAATCCTTTTTACATTCTCAAGTTAGAATCATGGTCGGCACAATAGTTGACATAGGATTAAATAAAATAGAAAAATCTATTTCAGAAATTATTCAATCCAAAAAAAGAGAATTTGCTGGGGTTACTGCACCACCTGAAGGATTATATTTATTGAAAATAGATTATTAATAAAAGCCAATTTCTGATAAGCAAATATCTGCTTGAAAATATTTAAATCCAGCAACCAGCCCTAATGTCTTGATATTCTGACCAACTAATTTTTTAGGTTGATAAGCATTTGATTTTTTAAATTCACTAAACGGTGCTTTTATTACTGTCCACTCAGAATTAGTATTAAAACTATATTTATAATATTGCCATGGAGCCATCGTTAAAGCGGTTCTTACATGAATTGAATACTCTTCATTATTACCAAATACTTTAAAATAAACACCCTCAAACTCCTCTGTTGATATTGAAGGTTTTAATTGATTTCTTATTTGTATAAAGCCGCCGTTATTTTCAGTCGTTACATCTCCTGTCATATGATAACAATTAACATCATTAACTTTTGATATTATCGCTTTACCCTGTGATAACCCACCCATTACTCCATCAGTAAAAAAGGCCCAATTTTGACCTTGAGAAGAGATTCCTGGTGTTTCTAAGTTATCAAGTATCATTTTATTCTGAGACTGAAGATTGAATGAAAAAAATAAAATAAAAACAAAAATTATTAAACTTTTCAATTTTTACGATTTTCTGCTAATTTTTTTTTTATAAGAGATAAACCCGTTTCAACTTTGGATTTATATGATTCTTCAAATGCCTTTAACTGCCAATCTGAAAATCTAGATTTTAGTTCAGATAAATTATTTTGTTTCCATTCATTAGAAGTATTTTCATCTTTCCAAATATCTTTTTCTTCATTGGTTCTTCCACAACCGTAGCAATACCCTGAGATTGGGTCAGTTTTACATACGCTAATGCAAGGTGAAGTTACTTTGTTCTGTTCCATGATAATATACATATATTTTTTTTTAGTTTATTCCATTAAAACGATGTAAAACTATAAAATTATGGCTGAATTTAGTTATTTAAATGTTGATAATGCTTATAAATTAATCAACCAAAAGGTAACAAAAACTCCTTTGGTAACTAATGATTACATAAATAATCTTTTAGAAGCTGAAATTTATTTTAAACTTGAGAATTTACAAAATACTGGATCATTTAAACTACGTGGAGCTACACATAAAATTACAAAATTAATAGAAACTGTAAAAGACTCAGGTGTAGTAGCATATTCATCAGGTAATCATGCACAAGCTGTTGCTTATGCATCTATGATTAATACCATTAGTGCAAAAATAATAATGCCTAAAACTGCACCTCAAATAAAAATTGAAAATACAAAAAAATATGGAGCAGAGGTAATATTATATGACACTTACTTTCAAAACAGGGAAGAGATAGGAAACGAAATTCAAAAGAAGGATAATAGAGCTCTTATTAAACCATATGATGATGAAGATATAATTGCTGGTCAAGGAACTGCAGCTATTGAAATCGTGAATGATTTAATAGAGCAATCAATTGAACCTGATCTTTATTTATGTTGTTGTGGAGGTGGTGGTCTTATTGCAGGAACATCAACATACCTTAAACATATTTATCCAAACATGAAATCATATTCTGTAGAACCTGATGAATTTGATGATACAAAAAGATCTTTAGAAGCTGGCAAACTTATTAAAAATAAAAAAAATGCTCAATCTTTCTGTGATGCACTTTTAGCTCCACAACCAGGAAATATAACCTTTCAAATTAATTTAAATAATCTTGCAGGAGGATTAAGTGTTTCTGATGAAGAAGTAACACAGACAATAATTTTATTAGCTGAACAACTTAAAATAGTTGTCGAACCAGGAGGAGCAGTTGCTGCAGCTGCATTATTAAATAATAAAATTGATGTCAAAAATAAAAAAATTGTAGTTATGATTTCGGGAGGTAATATTGATTTAAGTTTATTTAATAAGTTATGATCAATAAAACAAATTTAGAAAAACTACAAAATCTGTTAAAAGAAAAAAAAATTGATATTTTTGTCATTAATAGAAGTGATGAATATTTAAATGAGTATATTTCTCCAAATGCAGAAAGATTAAATTTTATAACAAACTTTTCTGGTTCAGCAGGAAGGGCAATTATAACGCCGACAGATGCCTTCTTGTATGTTGATGGACGATACACTTCTCAAGCAAATACTCAAATTAATGCTAAAGAAATTCTGGTAAAACATGTAAATAGTTTTTGGACAGATTTAGAAAAAATTTTGTTAGAAAAACAATTAAAAATTGCATTAGATCCAACTCTTCATTCAATCATAGAAATTGCAAAAGTGGAAAAAATGTTAGAGAATTCAACATCTCAACTCCAACTAATAGATAAAAATTTTGTTGATTTAATATGGGAAAATCAACCAAAAATTCAGTATACAGATATATTTGACCACCCAACAAGTTTTGCTGGTCAGGGCAGAAGTGAAAAATTAGATATTTTAAAAAAATTTTTAGATCAAAATGAAATTGATTATTACTTTGTTTCTGGGCTTGATAATATTGCTTGGCTATTAAATTTAAGAGCTGACGATATTAAATATACACCACTGCTTTACTCTTATCTTCTGATTTCAAAAAATAATAAACACTCTTTGTATATTAAAGAACCTGCAATGCCAGAAATACTAAAAAAGGAAATCCAAACTTTAATAAACATTAATAATATTGAAAATATTGAAGCTATTTTTAATGATATTAATTCCTCTGAAACAATTGGTTTAGATTTTAATTCTACAACATATTATTTTTTAGATCTTTTAAGGAAACAAAAAATAAATTCAAAAAATTTACCTAATCCATGTATTTTATTAAAAGCTACTAAAAATGAAATTGAACTAGATGGAGCAAAAAAAGCACATATAAGAGATGGCGTTAGTATTACTAAATATATTTATTGGTTAAAAAATATCATGGATCCTAAATCAAATGATGAAATAAGTGTTGCAAATCATTTAGAAAATCTTCGAAGAAAAAATGAATTATTTTATTCTCTATCTTTTGATACAATATCAGCAATTGATAAAAATGCAGCCCTTCCTCATTACCGAGTTACTGAAGAAGGAAAGTCATCTTTTTCAAATAATAATATTTACCTTGTTGACTCAGGATGCCAATATTTTGATGGAACAACAGATATAACAAGAACTATAATTTTAGGTGAGCCAACAAGAGAACAAAAAGATAGATTTACGAGAGTTCTTAAAGGTCATATTGCCCTATCAAATCACGTTTTTGAAAAAGGAACAAAAGGAACTGATATTGATTATCTGGCAAGAAAAAGTTTGCAAGAAATTAATTTAGATTATGATCATGGGACTGGTCACGGTATCGGAAGTTTTTTGAGTGTTCATGAAGCCCCACAACGTATTGCAAAAAAATCAATGTTTGATAGCGTTGAGCTGCTTCCAGGAATGATTTTATCTAATGAACCTGGATACTATAAAGAAAATGAATATGGGATAAGAACAGAAAATTTAGTCGTGATAAAAGAAAAAAATGAAAAGAAATTATATTTTGAAAACATCTCGTGGTGTCCAATTGATTTAGACCTTATTGACAATAGTATGCTTGATCAAATTGAAAGACACTGGTTAAATGAATACCATAAAAAGGTTTATGATACATTAGAGAGGCATCTTGAAAATGAAGTAAGAGATTGGCTTAAAGAGGTAACTACTGAAGTCTAACTAAAGCCGCAAATTATGCGGCTTTCTTATTTATGTCAAATTCAGTTTTTAAAAGATGTTTATCTAATTCAATTTTCCATTCTTTGCCGTATTCAGATTTGAAATATCTGACTAAATCTTCATCTTTATTGAAGTTTTTTTTACTTAAATCCTCGTAAACTTTATTAAAAAAATTAAAAAAATTAATCATTTATTTATCCTTAGATTATTAAAATAGTAATTATTCTATGCAATCAAAGTATAAAAATACTAATATTAATATGCAAAAAATGCATATATTTGAATATGTAAAAAATCAAATATAGTTAAAATATTTAATAATGATTAAAATTAATTGTTCCTGATTGACTTTGTGCATTAATACTTCATAAATTTATAATATTATAACTTTCAATGATAATAATTTTAACACAATGCTTTCCATCTAGAGTAGGTGGAATTGAAACATTGATGTATGATATAGCATTAAATTTAAGTCTTAAACACGATGTAAAGGTCTTAGCAGACCAACAAGATAGTGCAAAAGATTTAGAATTTGATAAAAATGATAAAAATTATTCAATATTAAGATTTAGGGGTTTAAAGTTTTTAAGAAAAAGAAAAAAATTTAATCAACTCAAAAATATTTGTTTTTCAAATAATATTGAAGCAGTCATCACTGATAGTTGGAAAAGTCTTGAGTTACCAATTAATTTTTTAAAAGAGAAAAAAATACCAATTATCAGTCTTGTTCATGGAAATGAAATAATAATCAAAAATAATAAACATCGTAACCGAATAAAGAGAATATTGGAATTAGCAAACGCATTAGTGGTCAATTCATCATATACCAAAAACTTACTTTCAAAAATAAGCGAAAACTTTAAAAAAATTGAGGTTATCTATCCAGGTGTAAATTCTACTAAGAATATTAAAGAACAAGTCATAGATTTAGATGATAGTTTCCCAACGTTTCTTACTCTTGCCAGACTAGAAAAAAGAAAAGGACATTCATTTATTCTAAAATCTGTTTTTAATTTAAAAAAAATTTATCCAGATATTCAATATATAATCGCTGGTGAAGGTGATCAGTTAGAGAATATAAGGAAAGAAATAAAAAATTATAATCTAGAAAAAAATGTGAAGTTAGTTGGAGCAATAAATGAAAATCAAAAAAAATTCATTTTTTCTAAAACTGATATTATGATCATGCCAACTATAGATGAAACTCATGCAAATTCTATTGAAGGTTTTGGAATCTCATACATTGAAGCAGCACAATATGGAATTCCTTCAATTGCCTCAAATGTTGGAGGCACTCCTGAAGCTGTATTGCATAATAAAACAGGTTTAATAATTAATAATTTTAATGAATTAGATGAATCAATTAAGAATTTAGTTGAGAACCAACAAAATAGGATTGAATTAGGACAAAATGCAAAAAATAGAGCAGAAAATGAATTAATCTGGGAAAAACAAATATCAAAATACAACAAATTGATAGATGATATTCAATGACTATTTTATTTCATAACACAACTTTTGATAAAATTGATGTTTGGAAAAAAACAATAAAAAAATATTTTAAAAATGAAAAAATAATTTCTATCAAAGATTATAAAAATTTTAATGATGTAAATTGTGCAATTATTTGGAATCTACCAGACAACATTCTTTCAAGATTAAAAAATCTCCAAGTTATTTTCTCTATGGGAGCTGGAGTAGATCACATTCTAAAACTTAAAAATTATAATAAAAAAATTCCCATAATCAGAATAAAAGATAAAGAAATGGGAGAGAGAATTGCCAATTATTCTCTAGCTCAAATACTAAATTATCAATTAAATTTTAAAATTTTTCAATATTCTCAAAGCAAACAATACTGGTCTGGTGAAAGGACGCCAATTAATAATAAAAATTTAACAATAGGTATTCTAGGTCTAGGCTTTCTTGGTAATCATATTGCAAAACTACTAAATAAATTAAATTATAATGTTATTGCATATAAAAAAAATCGAGCAAAAGCAAAAAATGTAAAAATATATACGGGTAAAAATATTATAAGTTTTATCAAAAGCTCTGATGTTATCATTTCTATTCTACCATCAACAGCTCAAACAAATAATATAATAGATAAAAAGTTTTTAAAGAATATGAAAAAAAATTCTTGTTTAATAAATATAGGCAGAGGAAATGCAATTGAAGAGAAAGACCTTCTAAATCATTTAAAGAAAAACAAAAATTTTTATGCTTATTTGGATGTCTTTAAAGATGAACCTTTAAAATCAAGTAGTCAATTTTGGAAACTGCCAAATGTAACCATTACTCCCCACGTGGCAGGTGTAACAGCTATAGAGCCATCTATTAAATATATGTACTCCAAATATAAAAAACTAAGAAAAAATAAAAATGTTAAATCAGATATCAATCCATCTGATGGATATTAATTGAGATCAAAATAATTCTCTAAAATTCTAAAATAAATACTTTCTAATTTAATAATATCTTCAACAAAAACAAATTCATCTACTTTATGAAGTGTTTGATTTCTAAGACCTAACTCTACTACTTCACAATAGTTCTTTATATATCTTGCATCAGAAGTACCCCCATCGGTTGCTTGCTCAGGTGGGCTATTTCTGCCTGTAACATCAGAAATTGATTTTGAAATAATATTATATAAATCACCGGCTTTATTCAAAAATGACTCAGCTGTTGCATCATATGTATATGTGCAACTAGCGTTTTCCAATTTAGAGAAAATTTTTTCTATTTTATTATCAATCCATTTTATAAGTGAGTCAGATGAATGCATATCATTAAATCTAATATTAACTGTTGCTTTAGCTAATTCTGGAATTACGTTTTGCACAGGATTGCCAATATCAATAGTAGCAATTTGAACTGATGTTGGTAAAAAATTTTCATTACCTTCATCTAGTGGCTCTTCTAATATACTATTTAATAAATTCACTAAGTGATGTGAAGAATTTTCAGCTAAATGAGAATTCGCCGTATGTCCTTGAATACCTTTTACCTGAAAAAAGAAACTAACTGATCCTCTTCTTCCAATCTTTACTTTATCGCCGACTTCATTTTTAGAAGTTGGTTCACCAACAAGACAATGATCAAATTTATAATTTTGTTTACTTGCCCATTCTAGTATTCTTGGTGTACCGTTTACAGAATCTCTTTCTTCATCTCCTGTAATAATAAATGAAATCTTACCTGGAATATTTTTATATTTATCTACAAATCTTTTAGCGGCACTGATGAAACAAGCAACACTGCTTTTCATATCTTCACTACCTCTTCCATAAAGTTTACCTTCATCTATTTTTGCTGAAAAGGGAGGATATTTCCAAGAACTTTCATTTCCTACTGGGACTACATCTGTGTGACCAGCATAAGCAAAATGCTTTCCTTCATTTCCTATTGTTGCAAATATATTTTTTACTTCATAAGAATTGTTTCCAGAGAAAGTTAATAGATGACAGTCACAACCCATAGCACTTAGATGATTTTCAACGACTGTTAAAGCACCCTCATCTTTTGGAGTTACACTTGCACATTTAACTAAGGATTGTGTAAGAGTAACTGGATCAAAATTAATTTCTGACATTAATCTCTTAAAAGATCATTGATTGATGTTTTGCTTCTGGTTTTTTCATCAACTCTTTTAACAATAACAGCACAGTATAAAGAAGGATTAATATCCCCTTCTTTTTTTCCTGGTAACGTACCTGGTACCACAACTGAATACGCTGGAACTTTTCCCATATGAATTTCTCCAGTTGAGCGATCGACTATTTTTGTAGACGCTCCAATAAATACACCCATTGATAAAACCGCACCTTCACCAACAATAACACCTTCAGCCACTTCACTTCTTGCTCCAATAAAACAATTGTCTTCAATAATTACGGGATTTGCTTGAAGAGGTTCAAGTACACCGCCAATACCAGCTCCTCCAGAAATATGACAGTTTTTACCTATTTGTGCACATGAACCAACTGTTGCCCAAGTATCAATCATTGTTCCTTCATCAACATATGCACCAAGATTTACAAAAGAAGGCATTAAAACAACACCTTTAGCAATAAATGCAGATTTTCTTACAACAGCGTCTGGTACATATCGGAATCCTGCTTTTAGATGATCATCTTTAGTCCAATTTGTAGTTTTACTCTCTACTTTGTCAAACCAAGTAGCATGCGTTGCTTTAATAATTTCATTATCATTTAATCTGAAACTTAAAAGAATTGCCTTTTTAATCCATTGATTAACTTGCCATTCATTATTAATTTTTTCACAAACCCTTAAGTTTCCACTATCAAGTTTGTTTAAAGTTTCATCTACTGCTTTTCTAATTTCACCTGCAGTATTGACATTAATATTATCTCTATCCTCAAAGGCTTCATTTATAATTTTTTCGAGATTACTCATATTTTACCCTCATTTACATCTTTTAAAAATAAACTCAAATCTCTTGTTTGAAAATCTAAATATTCTTTTGATGCTTCAATATCATCGGAAAAATTCTCATAACCAGCATCAACCCAGACAGGTGTAAAACCAACTTTTTTTGCTGGAACTAAATTTTTTGCGATATCATCAAACATTGCTGATTTATTTGGTTCGATATTAAATAAGTCGATAATTTTTTCATAGGGAGAAATTTCTGGCTTAGGAATATAATCAGCCATTTTAATATCATATATTTCATCAAAAAAATTTGTTAGATTTATTTTTTCTAACACATCTAAGACATGTTGCTTATTTGCATTTGTATAAATAATTTTTCTTCCCTCAAGTTTATATAATTCATCATTAAGATTTTGATTTGGACCAACAATTGAGTAATCTAACTTATGAACTTCTTCTAAAAAATAATCAGCATCTACTCCATGATTATCCATCATACCTCTCAGAGTTGTGCCATGTTGCTTGTAATATTTTGCTTGTAGTTTTTTTGCTTCAGCTAATTCCATGTTTAAATTTTTAGCTACAAATTCACCCATTAACTTATGTACTTGCTGAAAAATCCCACTGTCTGCAGAGTAAAGTGTGTTGTCTAGATCAAATATCCAGGTATTGATGTTATCTTTAAAGCTCATTTAATTACTTGTTATTTGTGTACCAATACCATGTTCAGTGAATAACTCTAATATTACTGAATGAGGAATTCTTCCATCTAAAATAGTAGATTTTTTAACACCTTTTTTCATTGCATCAATACATGTATTAATTTTCGGCTTCATACCTCCAGAAATATATTCTTTATTAGCAATACTTTTAGCTTCTTCTAAAGTTATTGATGAGATTAATTTTTTATCTTTGTCTAAAATTCCAGGTACATCGGTTAGTAATAATAATTTACTTGCCTGTAACTCACCTGCTATAAAACCCGCAACTGTGTCAGCATTAATATTATATGTAAAATTATTTTCATCCTTACCTAAAGGAGATATGACAGGTATTTGACCGTTTTTTATAAAGTTTGTTAACATATCTTTGTTTAATTTTTTTGGTTGTCCAACAAAACCAATATCAACAATTTTTTCAATATTTGAATCACTATCTTTAATTTCTACATTCAATTTAGTTGCAGTGACTAAGTTATCATTACCAGATACTCCTATCGCTTTTCCGCCAGAGGAACTTATTGATTCTACTATTTCTGAATTGATATCTTTAGATAAAACTTCTTCAACTACCTTAATTGTTTCTTTATCAGTAACTCGCAATCCTTCAACAAATTGTGTTGATATATTTTTTGATTTTAACCTCTCACCAATTTGAGGTCCCCCACCATGAATAATAATTGGTGACACACCTACTTCTTTTAATAATCCAATATCTCTGGAAAAACTCTCTGAGAGTTTTTTATCTCCCATTGCATGTCCACCATACTTTATAACAATAGTATCTCCGCTATGTTCTCTTATGTAAGGAAGAGCTTCAACTAATGTAGAAGCTTTATGAATAAAATAAGCTTGATCACTTTCCGATAAAAAATCAAATTTCATGATGATTGTGAAATCCCGTATATAGATCTTTGGATTTCAGTAATACCATTATTTTTCTTTGTTTCAGATTGATAGATATTTTTAAAAGAATCTTTATAATTTTTCATTAAACTCAGAATTGATTTTTTTTGATAATCTAAATAACTTTTAGAAATCTTATCAATTTTTGTTAAAATTATAGAGAATTTTCTTGAACAATTACCTAATAAATCAAACATATCTATATCAGAATTTTTGACTCCAACCTTTGAGTCTATAAGTAAAAAAACATGATCTAATTTATCTCTATTTTCAATATACTCTTCTATAAGTGTCATTAGATTTTTTCTTGCAACTTTTGATACTTTTGCAAAACCATAACCTGGTAAATCTATCATATTAATTTTTTCACTAATGACAAAAATATTTATCGCTTGTGTTCTTCCCGGTGTTTTACTTGTTTTAGCTAATTTTTTTGTTCCAGTTATTGAATTTATTAAACTTGATTTTCCAACGTTTGACCTTCCTATAAAACAACATTCCCTTTTAATCTCTAAGTAAGGAATATCTTTGTACGAAGGAAATGAACCTACAAACTTGTTGTTATTGAAAAACTTATTTAGATTTTTATTTAGACTAGCCATTTTTGGCTAGTATTCTTCTTTGAATGAACCACTGCTGAGCAATTGATAAAATATTATTTACAGACCAATATAAAACTAGCCCAGCTGCAAATCCAGCTAGTACAAAAGTAAATACAAAAGGAAGTAATGCAAAAATTCTAGCTTGTGTAGGATCAGCAGGTGCTGGATTTAATTTTTGCTGTAACCACATTGTGAAACCCATAATTATTGGAAGAATTCCAATATCAATTATGGAAAGTAATGGCGGTACATCCCAAGGAACTAATCCAAAAACTGTCATTAAGCCTAATGGATCAGGTGCAGAGAGATCATGTATCCATCCATAAAAAGGTGCATGGTACATTTCAATCGTTACAAATAAAACTTTATATAAAGAAAAGAAAATTGGTATCTGAACTAATATTGGCAGGCAACCTGCTACTGGATTAGCACCTTCTCTCTTATATAAAGCCATTAATTCTTGTTGCATTTTCTGTCTATCATTAGGATATGTCTCTTTTAATCTTTGCATATCTGGCTGAAGTTTTTTCATTTTTGCCATTGATTTGAATGATGCCTGCGCAAGAGGGAACAAGATTAAACGCATTAAAATGGTAAAGGCAATAATTGCTAAACCAAAATTACCTGCATACCCAAAAAACCAATTAATTGCATATGAGACTGGTTTTGTTAAGAAACTAAACCATCCCCAGTCGATAGCATCTGTAAATCTTGGGATAGAAAGTTTTTCATCGTAAGCACTTAAAACATTTAATTTTTTCGCACCTACAAATAATTTTCCACCATATTCTAAACTTTCACCAGAACTAACTTTGTATATTTGTCCTACGTATCCAGCTCTGTAACTATCCCTTCCATTATTGCCATATCTATAATTAACATTAATTGACTGATCGGCATCAGGTATTAAAGCGGACATCCAATACTTGTCTGTAAACCCTAACCAACCACCTTGTGCTTTGTTATCACAAAATTCCTTCTTAGATGGCATTGACGAATTACAATCATCAGCAATATCATCATAATTTTTTTCTAATAATTCATCATTAATTAAACTTATAAAACCTTCATGAAGAATAAAAAAATTAATAGTGTCTGGAGTATTTATTCTTTTAATTAATCGGTAAGGGAATACTTCAATATTACTATTTCCTTTATTTTCAATCTCTTGAGTAATTGAAAACATATACTCATCATCAATCGTATAATTAATTTTAAATGTTATATTTTGATTATTAGTCCAACTTAATGTTACAGGATTTGAGGGAGTTAAGTTAGTAGAGTTAGTTTTCCAAAGTGTTTCTAAATCTGGTAATTCTACTTCAGTATCTTTCAATTCTTTCCACCCAGTTTCAATATAATAGGGATTCGATGTTCCTTCTGGTAATAGAAGTTGAATATTATCAGAGCCAGGTTCTAAACTTGTTTTATATTTAGATAATATAAGATCATCAAGAATTGCACCTTTAAGATTTATGGAACCCTTTATTGATGAATTACTAAAAATAACTCTATCTGTTTCAATTAAAGCCTCATCCCGACTTTTTATTACTGAAATAGTTTCATTACCTTGCCCATCAATTGACGTAGCAGGTTCTAAAACTTCATCTTCTTCGAGAGATGTTGTTTGAATGGGTTGAGTTGGAAATAAAAATTGAAAAAAAATAATGATTGCAATTGATATACCAATAGCAAGATATAAATTTCGTTGTTCGTTCATTTTTTCAAATCAGTTTTCTTTGGCACTGGATCAAAACCATGTGAGCCCCAAGGATGACACTTTGAAATTCTCTTTATTGATAATATTGATCCTTTAAATAAGCCATGTTCTTTTAATGATTTAACTGAGTATTCTGAACATGTAGGTAAATATCTACAGTTTTGACCAAGAAGGGGTGAAATAAAAAGCTGATATAATCTAATCATTAAAATAAATGGGAATGAAATATATTTATTAATCATTTGCTTTTTCTTTAAGTTCTAATAACAGTTTTTCAAATTTTTCTTCAAGTAGTGAACTTTTAGCTATTAACACATAATATGAATTTATTTTACCTTTAATAAGTACTTTTCTGGCTAATTCTCTCATTATTCTTTTTGCTTTATTTCTTTTAACTGCATTTCCAATTTTTTTAGATGCTGTGTATCCTATCCCAATAGAATTTTCTAGATCTTGATTGTGTAAAATTTGTACATTCATATTTTTACTTTTAACAAACTTTCCTTCATTTCGTACCATGACGAAAGTAGATCTTTTCTTAATTGTAAATATTTTATGGGCCATTAGGCCAATTAAGCGCTTAACTGAGCTCTTCCTTTTGCACGGCGTCTATTAATAATCTGACGTCCTGCCTTAGTAGCCATTCTAGCTCTAAAGCCGTGTCTTCTTTTTCTAATTACTCTACTAGGTTGGTATGTTCGTTTCATATTAAATCTTTGGGCCTAATACGAATTCATTATATATAAGTCAAATATTTACTTGAATATTCAATGAAAATTATAAGAAAAACTAATGAATTAAAGCAAATCTTAGTTTTAATTAAAGACAAAGGTCAATCAATTGGTTCAGTTCTAACAATGGGTAACTTACATGACGGACATTTATCGCTAATCAAAGAGGCACAGTTAAATAATGATTTTGTTGTAACTTCAATTTTTATTAATCCAACACAATTTAATAATGAAACAGATTTCAGTTCTTATCCAAAAACAATAGATGATGACATCGCTAAATTAGAAAAAATAGGTTGTGATTTATTATTCTTGCCAGAGATACAAGAAATCTATCCAGGAGATTTACTAAAACAAAATATTGTAAACAATTTTAGAGGGATTCTATGTGATAAATATAGACCAGGTCATTTTGATGGAGTTACTACAGTTGTAGATATTTTCTTTAGTATAATTAAGCCAAATGCAAGTTACTTTGGTGAAAAAGATTTTCAACAAATAAAAATAATTCAAGAGTTAATAAAAATTAAAAATCACAATATTAAAATTGTTTCATGCCCTTCTATTAGAGATGATAGGGGTATGAGTTTATCCTCAAGGAATTCAAAATTTACCAATGATCAATCAAAAATATTTAATCAATTAGGAAGTAAAATTTATGAATTTATAAATTTGTGTAAAAAAAAATCTAGTAATATTAATCTTGATAATTTTAAAAATCAAATACTAGAAAATAGTATTAACAAGATTGATTACATTGAAATCAGAAATGAAAATAACTTAGAGATAACAAACGTTTCTTCTGAGTCGCGGCTTTTTATTGCTTTATACATTGGTGAAATAAGAATTATTGATAACTTTAAATTATACTAAGGTATTAACCATTCGTATTCTGGTTCACTATTAGTAAATTTTAATTTCAATCTACGATGACCTGAAATTTCTAAATAAAGCCAATCAATTTCGTCAATTTTATTTTCGACTACGGTAAAATTTTTATAACCTTGCTCACTTTCTTCAAGACTTGGTTCTTTCCCAGTCAGATGTTCTGGAATTCCATCTTCTGGAAACTCAGTTACTGAGCTTGGGTCTTTTAATGTTAAATAACATTTTCTACTAAACAGTCTTGTCTTATCCCACATTTCTTTGGCTTTCTCATTTTGATTATTTATTGAAGAAGTTGTTTTGATACGCAATTGAGTTTTCAGTTTATGATCATAAAAAACAAAAAGAGATTTATTATTTTTTTGTAAATTAAAAACTTTTGGTGATCTGAAATCTGTATGAAAATTTAGTATTAAATTAACAGGGTCGAATTTTCGTAAAACTACTACTCTCGAATCTATTCCGCCATCAGCATCAACGTTGCTAATTACAGGGGTGTGAAAGGCATGTTTTCTATCCTTTACTCCTCGGGTTAAATTTTTCTTTATATCTTCAAATATTTTGTGAGTATTTTCTTTTGAAGAAGTCGACATAGTTCCTGTAATATAAATTGTTTTGAAGAAATAGCTAGATGATGGAAATAAATAAAATAGCGAATTTATTGAATCTGGAGCATGTTAAGTTTTTAATATCTATCTTTAAAGAAAATAATATTGAAATCCGATTAGTAGGAGGATGTATACGAGATGCTCTTCTTGAAAGAGAAATCAAAGATATTGATACAGCGACAACTTTGGAGCCTCAGGATGTTTTATCGTTACTAAAAGATAACAATATTGAGTATGATGATTTTGCTATACAATATGGATCTATAATTGCTTATCCTCATAATCGAAAAATACAAATAACAACTTTACGTGAGGATGTTAATCAAATTGGTAGACATACAAATGTAATTTATACCAACAGTTGGAAAAAAGATTCAGCTAGAAGAGATTTTACTTTCAATGCTTTATATGTTGGAAATAATAATAAACTACATGATTATTATAATGGCCAATCAGATTTAAATGAAAGTAAAATTAGTTTTATTGGTGAAATAGAGGATAGAATAAAAGAAGATTACTTAAGAATCTATCGATATTTTAGGTTTAGAGGTCTATTTAATTTACCTAAAACATCTTTAAGTGATCAAAAAATTGTAGAAAAATATATTCATGAATCTTTAGCAGTGTTAACAAACGATGTAATAAGGCAAGAAATATTAAAAATGTTTAATATGCCTTTTCCATTAAATTGTTTTTATACATCTCATCAAACGTTACAAAAATTTAAATGGGTTGAAATAGTTAAAGAGCATTTCATAAGAACAAAATATGATCTTGGATTAAATAAATGTCTAGATAGAATTGATAATTTAATAAATTAAATAAATTGGTTTTTTAATTTGCAATTTTCACACAAACCAAAAATTTCAAGACAGTGTTTATTATATTTAAAATTATTTTTATCAGCTTGTTTGGAAAAATAAGAAAATAAATTGTTTCCAATTAATTCAGTAACATTATCGCATTTTTCACAAATTAAAAAAGATGTAGAAGTTTTTGCATTACACCCTTCATGTTTACAAGCAACATAAGAATTTCTACTTTCTATTTTATGAACTTTACCAATTTCAATCAATTTATCGAGTGCTCTGTAAACTTGCAGAGGAGATTTTATTCCCTTTTTTTGTATATCATAAAGAATTGTATACGCCTTCATCGGTTCAGAAGAGTTTTCTAAAACTCCAAGAACTGTTTTTTGATTTTTAGTTAAATTTTCTGATGTTGATGCCATAAATCTCAATTACCAAATTGTTTTCCTTTTTGCAACTTACCTCTCAACTCTAGTGGAATTAGAGAAATAATAAATAATATTAGCGCTATAACAATAATTGATGGCCCTGAAGAGGTGTTTAATTCTAAAGAAGTAAATAAACCAATTGTAACAGATAAAATGCCAATTAATATAGCTACAAGTACCATTTGTTTTGGATTGTTAGTTATATTTCTTGATGCGGCAGCCGGTATTATAAGTAGACCAGTTATTAAAAGAGTTCCAATCATTTTTATAGACAATGCAATAACTCCAGCAAGAAGAAGGGTAAAGATCATATTATATATGTTCGGTTTCATTCCTTCTGCTGAAGCTAGATCATAATTAACTGTAGCAGAAAATAACGATTTCCAAATAAAATACAAAATTCCTAAAATTATAAAACCACCAATCCAAACTAAGGCAATATCTTGAAGAGTTACTGCTAAGATATCGCCAAAAAGTAATCCCATAATATCAAAACGAATACTTGATAAAAAACCCATTAAAACCAAACCAATTGCAAGAGTAGAGTGAGCTAATAATCCAAGTAATGAATCACCAGCTAATCTAGTCCTCTTTTGTAAGTTGAGAAGAAGTAGAGCGATAACTGCAGATATTACAAATACGGAAAAGGCAATATTTAAACTAAAGGCATAAGCTAAAGTTACTCCTAACAAGGCAGAGTGAGCTAAAGTATCACCAAAATAAGACAGCCTCCTCCAAATTACTAAGCAACCTAGTGGCCCTGTAATTATTGCAATACCGATACCAGCAACTAATGCTCTAGTAAAAAAATCATCTAACATTAACTTGATACACTTCCGTCAGAAGCATGTGTGTGATCATGATCGTGCTGATAATATGTTAAAGTTTTTGATCTATGCTCACCAAATAATTCTATATAAGCTTTATCTTTTATAACCGAACTTGGTTTTCCTGAACAACATATATGTCCATTTAAACAAACTACATGATCTGTTGCAGACATTACAAAATGCAAGTCATGGGAGACTAATAAAATTCCACAATTTAGGTTTGCTGAAATATTTTTTATAATATTATAAAGGTCAATTTCTCCATTAAAATCAACTCCCTGCACAGGTTCATCTAAAACTAGTAATTCTGGTTTTTTTGCAATAGCTCTCGCTAGAAGGACACGTTGAAATTCGCCACCAGATAGACCATGTATTTGTTCCTTGAAAAGTTTTTCTACACCAGTTTGATTTAAGGATTCAATAATTTCATTATTGCTGAGATTATTGGTTAATCGCATAAAATCTACAACACGTAATGGCATAGTCCAATCGATATTAATTTTCTGAGGAACATATGCTATTTTATTTGTATATCGTTTCAATGAACCTTCATCAGGTTCAAGAATATTAAGGACCATTTTAGCTGTTGTAGTTTTTCCAGAACCATTGGGTCCAATTAGTGTAACTATTTGACCACTTTTTACCTCAAGAGATACACCTCTTATCAACCATTTTGGTGACTTATAAATACCTGCGTTCTCTAAACTTACCAATAAATTATCTTTACTCATTTTTCTATTTACAATTCAAAATGTAATATTATAACATTACACTATTTAACAGACTAAATTCTAATAGGAATACTTTTATGAAACAAACTAACTTTTTTCTACATATTTCTAAGATTATTTTGTTTTCAGGAATTCTTGTTGCAACTGCATCTGCTAGAGCAGAGCTAAAAGTTGTTACAACAATTAAACCACTACATTCATTGATATCCAATGTTATGGATGGAGTAGGTGAACCTGGACTTATAATTGATGGAAGTATTTCACCACATAGTTTTACAATGAAACCTTCTCATGCGAAAATGCTTGAGGAAGCAGATGTTATTTTTTGGATTGGAGAGGGTATTGAAACATCAATGGAAGAACCTCTAGACTCAATTGCAAAAGATGCAGAAGTTATTGAATTTATGGAACTCGATTCAATTGCTAAATTAAAATTTAGAGAAGAATCAATTTTTGGTGACCATGATGATCATGATGACCATGACGACCACGATGATCATGATGATCATGACGATCAC
>CACLAN010000004.1 GCA_902604905.1 uncultured Alphaproteobacteria bacterium | reverse complement strand
AATGTTAGATAAATAAAAGGTCTCGTGGTGAAATGGATATCACACGTGTCTTCGGAACATGAATTTGGGGTTCGAGTCCCTACGAGACTGCCATCTAAATAGTTATTTTTTCTGAATACTTTGAAATTACTAATTCAGCAATTTGAACAGCATTAAGCGCTGCTCCTTTGCGCAAATTGTCCGAGACCACCCATAAATTCAAACCATTGTCTATTGATTGATCATTTCTAATTCTACTAATATAAACTTTATCCTCTCCTGCAATTTCAACAGGAGTTACATAACCTTCATCTTTTCGATGATCAATTACTGAAATACCTTCAGAGTTAGATAATATTTCGTTAGCTTCTTTTTCATCTAATGGTGAGTCAAACTCTATATTTACAGCTTCTGAATGACCAATAAATACAGCTGTTCTAACACAAGTTGCTGAAACATTGATTCCCTCGTCTAGAATTTTTTTTGTTTCATCAATCATTTTTTGCTCTTCTTCAGTATTACCATTTTCCAAAAAAGCCCCAATGTGTGGAATGGCATTAAACGCAATTTGTTTTGTGAACTTTTCTTTTTTTAATTCTTGGTTTGCATAAACATTTTGAGTCTGATTAAATAATTCATCCATACCTGTTTTACCTGCTCCAGAAACAGCTTGATATGTTGATACAACAACTCTGTTTATAATTGCTTTTTCATGAAGTGGTTTTAATGCAACAACCATTTGTATAGTTGAACAGTTAGGATTTGAAATAATATTCGTTCTGTTTTCATCATCAAAAAATTCATCAAGTGCATTAGCGTTTACTTCAGGAACGATTAAAGGAATATTTTGTTGCATTCGAAAATGAGAGGTATTGTCTATAACAATACATCCTTTTTTAGCTGCTTTTGGTGCATATTCTGCAGAAATTTTACCGCCAGGTGAAAATAAACCAAGGTGAGCTTTTGAAAAATCAAATTCTGATAAGTCTTCTACAACAATTTCTTTATCGTTAAACTCTACTTTTTTGCCTTTTGATTTTGATGATGCAAGTAAATATAAATTGTCTATTGGAAAATCCCTTTGCTCTAATATTTGAACTATTTCTGTTCCTACCGCACCTGTTGCTCCTGCTACTGCTATGTTGTATTTTTGAGTCATTTAATTTCCAGATAGAATTTTTAATTCTTCAATAACAGCATTACCCATTTCTTGAGTTGAGATAATTTTTTCTGCTCCATCTTTTATATCAGCTGTTCTTAAACCTTTTAGTAATACATTCTGTACAGCTTTCTCAATCATTTGACTATCTTCTTGCATATCAAAACTATATTTCAACATCATAGCAAAGCTCATGATCATTGCTAAAGGATTTGCTTTAGATTGCCCAGCTATATCTGGTGCACTACCATGAACAGGCTCATACATTGCTGCTCTAGTTCCATTTTCTTTAACTGGTCCAAGAGCTGCTGAAGGAAGCATTCCTAAAGATCCTGTAAGCATAGCTGCAGTATCACTTAAAAGATCACCAAATAAGTTATCTGTAAGTATGACATCAAATTGTTTTGGATAACGAACTAATTGCATTGCACAATTATCTGCAAGCATGTGTTCTAAATTAACATCAGAATATTCCTTTTTATGTAAATCTGTTACGGTTTGTTTCCAAAATAAACCTGTTTCCATTACATTTGATTTTTCTACTGATGTAACTTTATTATTACGCAACTTTGCTAAATCAAATGCCACTCGTGAAACTCTATTAACTTCTGATGTGGTATACAGTTGAGTATCAACTGCCTTACTTTCAGTCTCACTAATTTTTGATATACCTCTTGGTTGTCCAAAATATACACCACTTGTTAACTCTCTTATTATCAAAATATCTAATCCTTTAACAAGATCAGATTTTAAAGATGATGAATCTGAAAGAGCATCTAAAACAACCGCTGGTCTTAGATTAGCAAAGAGATCAAGGTCTTTTCTTAATCTTAATAAGGCTGCTTCAGGTCTTTTATCTCTTTCTACGTTATCCCATTTAGCGCCTCCTACCGCACCAAATAATACTGCATCACAATCCATAGCTACTTGCATTGTTTCATCACTTATAGAATTACCTTCTTGATCGTATGCCGTACCCCCAACTAATCTTTCAGAAATATCAAAAGATAAAGATTTAGTTTTTTCCATCCAATCAATGATTTTTAATACCTCAGCCATAACTTCATTACCAATTCCATCACCAGGTAAAATTAAAATTTTTTTATTACTCATTTTTGACTACACTATCCAAGGTTGGATACTGTGTATTTTTTCTTCGTGAACATCAATTTTTTTATTTTTTTGGAGTGTCAAACCAATATCATCCAAACCCTCTAGCAAACATTTTTTTCGAAATGCATCAATTTCAAATTCTATTGTTTTATCATTTTGATAAGTGATTTTTTGATTTTCTAAATCAACTGAAACATCATTTTTATTTTCTGCTTCGTTCATTAATATATCTACCTTTTGTTGATCTAACTTAATTGGCAGTATTCCATTTTTAAAACAATTATTATAGAAAATATCTGCAAAGCTTGGTGCAATTATTGACTTAAAACCAAAATCTAAAAGTGACCATGGTGCATGCTCTCTACTTGATCCACAACCAAAATTTGCCCCAGCAATTAAAATTGTTGAAGTTTTATAAGGGTCCCAGTTAAGAACAAAATCATTCTTTATGTTACCTTGAATATCGTATCTTAATTCATGAAATAAGTTTTTTCCTAAACCAGATCTCTTTATTGTTTTCAAAAATTGTTTTGGAATAATCATATCGGTATCGACATTAATCATTGGTAATGGTGCAGGGATACCAATTATTGTTTTAAATGATTCCATTTATAAATCCTCTGCTGTTGCAAAAGAACCTTTGATTGCAGAAGCAGCAGCTATTGCAGGACTAACAAGATGTGTTCTACCTTCTCTACCTTGTCTACCTTCAAAATTTCTATTTGATGTTGATGCACATCTTTCTTGCGGTTTTAATTGATCTGGATTCATAGCTAAACACATGGAGTAGCCTGGCTCTCTCCAATCAAATCCTGCTTCAATAAAAATTTTATCTAAACCTTCTTCTTCAGCTTGTTTTTTAACTAGACCTGAACCAGGAACGATCATTGAGTCTACAGAAACTTTTTTGCCCTCTACAACTTTGGCAACTTCTCTTAAATCCTCAATTCTTCCATTAGTGCAAGAGCCAATAAATACTTTATCAATTTTAATTTTTTGTATTTCTTGTTTGGGTTCTAAACCCATATATTCAAGAGAACGCTCCATAGCCTTTTTTCTATTTGGATTACTCTCTTCCTGAGGATTTGGTACTATACCATTTATAGCGACAACGTCTTGTGGGCTTGTGCCCCAAGTAATTTGTGGTGAAATATCTTCAGCATTAATTAAAATTTCTTCATTATATTTTGCACCCTCATCAGAAGGAAGAGATTTCCAAAATTCTACCGCTTTGTACCAATTATCTCCTGATGGAGCATACGGTCTACCTTTAATATATTCAAAAGTTTTTTCGTCAGGAGCGATTAAGCCTGCTCTAGCACCTGCTTCAATACTCATATTACAGATTGTCATTCTTCCTTCCATAGAAAGAGAGGAAATTGCATTACCGGCATATTCAATAACATAACCAGTTCCACCAGCTGTTCCTATTTTTCCTATTATATGAAGAATAATATCTTTTGCTGTAACACCTAAGTTTAATTTACCTTCAACAGAAATTCGCATATTCTTTGCAGGTTTTTGAATCAAGGTCTGAGTAGCTAATACATGTTCAACTTCACTTGTGCCGATACCAAAAGCTAAGGCGCCAAATGCTCCGTGTGTTGCTGTATGACTATCACCACAAACTATTGTCATACCTGGCTGAGTAATACCTTGTTCTGGTCCAACTATATGAACTATACCTTGTCTGCTATCTAATAATGGAAAAAGTGTAACATCAAAATCTTTGCAATTTTTTTCTAGTGTTTCAACCTGAATTCTACTTTCTTTATTTTCTATACCTTTAGATCTATCTGAAGTTGGGACATTATGATCAGCTACAGCAAAAGTACTTTGAGGCCTTCTAACTTTACGGTTATTATTTCTCAAACCTTCAAATGCTTGAGGGCTTGTAACTTCATGAACAAGGTGTCTATCAATATATATAAGACAAGTTCCATCTTCTTGTCTATCAACAAGATGATGTTCCCAAATTTTATCAAAAAGAGTTTTAGGATTATTTATTGTCATCCGATTTATTTTCGGCTGCTTTTTCCTCTTCTTTACTAGATTCCTCTGCAGCTTCTGCTTTAGATTCTTCTGCTGGTTTGGCTTCTGCTTCTTCTGCTTTTGTCTCTGCTTGTTTTGCTTCTACCTCTTCAGCTTTTAGTTCTTCTGCAGCATTTGTATCTGTATCTGCAGTTTTTGTTTCTTCTACCGGAGGAGCCTCCTCTATATATTCATATTGATCAGCTTCATCGCCCCTATCTTTATCTGCGATCCTTGCTTTCTTTCCAGATAATTCTCTTAGATAATATAGCTTAGCTCTTCTTACATCGCCTTTTCTAACAACTTCAATTTTTTCAACTAATGGACTGAATAAAGGGAATACTCTTTCAACACCCTCTCCATGAGATATTTTTCTAACAGTAAAGTTAGAGTTTACTGAATTATTTTTTCTTGCAATACAAATACCTTCAAATGCTTGAAGTCTCGACTTACTTCCCTCTGTAATTCTTACAGTAACTTTTAGAGTATCACCTGGGCGAAAAGCAGGAATTCTTTTTTTTGAAGTTAACTTTTCAATCTGTTGTTTTTCAAATGTCTCTAATAAATTACTCATTTTATATTTCCTTTTTATAAAGATCTGGTCTTAATTCTTTAGTTTTTTCAACCGATTTTTCTTTTCTCCATTTATCAATTTTTTCATGATGACCTGATGTTAAAACATCTGGAACTTCATGTTTATTTCCCTGAATATCTTGCCAGATTTGCGGTCTGGTATAATGAGGATATTCAAGCAGATTATTAGAAAAAGATTCTTCTAATAAACTTTGTGGCTGCCCTAATACTCCAGGAATGAGACGAATACAACCTTCAACTAACACCTGGGCAGCAATCTCACCACCAGAAAGGACGTAATCACCGATACTTATTTCCTGAAAATCAAGAATTTCTATAGCTCTTTGGTCCACCCCTTCAAATCTACCGCATAAAATAAGCATTTCATCATGTTTTGATAAATTATTAAGTTTGGCTTGAGATAATTTCTGACCTGATGGTGTTAGAAAAATTTTGCAATAATTATCAGTTTTGAACGTGATTGAATTTAATGCTTTTTCTATCACATCTGGACGAATAACCATTCCAGGGCCTCCACCAAAAGGTTCATCATCAACACTTCCCCTTTTATCAATTCCAAAATTATGTAGATTGACTATCTCGAGAGAAAATTTTTTATTGTTTAATGCATTTCCAATTACAGAATATCCTAGTGAGCCAGGAAACATCTCAGGATAACAGGTTAAAATTACTACTCTCATTTTAATCAAGAATACCAGGTATTGGATCAGCTATAATTTCTTTTTTATTGATATTAACTGATAAAATATTTGTTTTATCAAAAGGTATGAGAGTAAGTTTGGTATTATATTTAACTTCTAATAAATCACCTGCCCCGAAATTTTGAACACTTAAAACTTTTCCAATAATAGTATTGTCTTTCAAGACAATCATGCATTCTATAAGGTCGTTTATATAAAACTCATTATCTTTTGTTTTTGGAAAGAATTTCTTATTTGAAAAAATTTTTTGTCCTTTAAGCTCTAAAACATCTTCTCTAGAAAAGTATTTTTCAACTTGAACAACACACTTATTATTTTTAAATAAAATATTTTTAAAATTCCAAGCAACTGAACCATCAAAGTTATAGTAGGTTTTTAGATTTTTAAAAACTTCAAAAGAGGTAGTCATCATATTAACTTTTATTTCACCTTTTAATCCTAAAGGAGATCCAAACTGACCAACAAGAATAATATCTTTATTACTCAAAGCAAAAATTAATTTTATTCTTTTTTAGCTTTTGGTTCTTCAGCAGGTTGCGCATCTTCAGCTGGCTTAGCTTCTGCTTCTTCTGCTTTTGGTTCTTCTGCTGCAGCTTTCGCAGCTTCTTCTTTTTCTTTAGCAGCAGCTAAACGTTCCTGTGCTTTTTTCTTAGGTAGATGTTTTTTTGTTTTTTCAGTAATAACTGGTTTTTCCATCACACCAAGATTGCTAAGAAAAATAGAAATTCTATCTGATGGTTTTGCTCCTTTTGCAATCCATTCCTTAGCTTTGTCTAAATCCAATTTAACTCTATCAGCGCTATCTTTTGGAAGCATTGGGTTATAAGTTCCAATTTGATCTATAAATTTTCCATCTCTAGCTCTTCTAGAATCAGCAACTACTATTCTATAAAATGGTCTTTTCTTTGCACCACCTCTTGATAATCTTATTCTTACTGGCATTTTATTTCCTTTCTAATTTATGTTTGGAGGAAGATTTCCTTGTAATTTTTGCATTAAATCACTGGGAATTCCTCCTTTGCCCATTGATTTCATTCTC
Source organism: uncultured Alphaproteobacteria bacterium (assembly GCA_902604905.1). Lineage (GTDB taxonomy): Bacteria > Pseudomonadota > Alphaproteobacteria > HIMB59 > CACPNW01. The sequence goes on along the minus strand of CACLAN010000004.1, from coordinate 52,017 downwards.
TTCATCATTTTTTGTGATTGGAGAAACTGTTTTAATAACCTGTTAACGTCTTGAACTTTTGTTCCAGATCCTTTTGAAATTCTAATTTTACGTGAAGCCTTTATAATATCTGGATCAGCCCTTTCTTTTTTTGTCATTGAACTGATTATAGCTATTTGTTTATCAATCATTGAATTAGAAATTTTATTTTCTGCCATTAACTTCTGTGCCTTTGAAACACCTGGCATCATAGAAAGTAAACCGGAGACCCCACCCATTTTACCCATTTGCTTTAATTGATTGGCAAAATCTTCAAGATCAAATTTTCCTTTAGCGATCTTTTTTGCCATATCTTCCATCTCTTCTTTATCAATATTTTCAGCAGCTTTTTCGACAAGAGATACAATATCTCCCATACCTAAAATTCTTTGTGCAATTCTTTCAGGATGAAAAGGTTCAAAATTTTCTACTTTTTCACCTAGTCCTATAAATTTTATAGGAGAGTTTGTTATCGATTTAATTGATAGTGCTGCACCGCCTCTGCTATCTCCATCTATTCGAGTTAAAATTGATCCAGTAATATTTATTGCATCACTAAAACTTTTAGCTACATTTGCAGCATCTTGCCCTGTAAGAGCATCTGCTACTAATAATGTTTCGTCAGGTTTAAACTTATTTTCAATTTCTATTAATTCACTCATTAACTTTTTATCTATAACTTGTCGTCCAGCAGTATCTAAAATAAGAATATCAAATAAATTTTTTTGAGCATAGTCTATGGAATCATCAACAATCTTAATGGCTGATGATAGATTGTGATTAAAGAAATCTGAGCCAGTTTCTTCAGCTAATACTTTTAATTGTTCTTGTGCTGCTGGTCGATAAATGTCTGCCGATGCTAGTAAAATTTTTTTCTTTGAAGACTTATTTAACAAATAGGAAAGTTTGGCAATTGAAGTTGTTTTCCCAGATCCCTGTAATCCACAAAACAATATTTTAGTTAATTGAGAAGAAGATAAATTAAGAGATTTATTTTCTGATCCAAGAATTTTTACAAGCTCATCTTGCACAAGCTTTATGATCATTTGATCTGGCTTAACAGATTTGAGAATTTCTTTTCCTAAAATGTTTGACTTGATGGAATTTATAAATTCTTTTACTACAACTAATGAAACATCTGCCTCTAAGAGAGCAATTCTAATTTCACGTAATGTAACTTCAAGATCTGTTTCTGATATAACAGCCTTACCCCGAATACTTTGAACAATTTTTTCAAATTTTGTGTTCAGTGTATCAAACATAAATCTCCAATAGCCTTTTAACTCCAGGGCACGAAACTCGTGGGCTAGAGTACCTATCACAATTGTAACAAGCTCAATTCGTTTACAAATATAGGATTTGTTGGTGACCCTCTATTAGCTGAATAATTGAAAGTCAAGTATTCTTAAATTTCCCATATTTACTGAGATTTATCGATAAATTAGGTTATAAACCAAATATGCAAAAAGTAGACTTTATAAAGATGCATGGACTTGGGAATGATTTTGTTATCATAGATAAAAGGTCTAACAATATCGCAATTACTGAAGATATTATTAAAAGACTCAGTGACAGAAGAACTGGGGCAGGTTGTGATCAATTAATCACAATTAATAATACAAATAATCAAAGTGCTGATGCTGAAATTGAAATTTTTAATCCTGGTGGTGATAGAGCCGAAGCTTGTGGTAATGGAACACGCTGCGTAGCAAAAATACTATTTGAAGAAGATTTAAATAAAGAAATTTTAAAAATTCAATCTGATGCAGGCATATTAGAATCAAAAAGAATAGATGATAATATAAGTGTAAACATGGGTTCAATAAAAAATACTTGGGATAAAATTCCTTTAAGTAAAGAAGTCGATACAATGAATATACCAATTTCGATTGATGGATATAGTAATGGAATTGCTGTTAATGTAGGTAATCCACATGTAGTTTTTTTTGGGAAATCGATCAAAAATACAGATCTTGAAAGTATAGGTCCTAGAATAGAAAATCATGAGCTCTTTCCAAAAAAAACTAATGTTGAAATAGTTAAAGTTATTAATACAAATTTAATTGAAATGAGGGTTTGGGAACGAGGAGTTGGAATCACTTTAGCTTGTGGTAGTGGTGCCTGTGCGGCTGTATATGCAGCGTGGAAAAAAGGATTGATTGAAAATAACGCTGAAGTGAAACTTGAAAAAGGTTCACTGCACATAAATATAATTAATAATGAATCTATTATGACAGGACCTGCAGAAATAAGTTATCGGGGTAGTTTAGAAATATAATTTATGAAAAATAAAAACTACGTAGTCAATCTAGGTTGTAGATTGAATATTTATGAAGGTGAAATTATTAAAAACCATCTTAGAACAAATAATTTAAATAATATTACAGTCATAAACTCATGTGCAGTAACTGAAGAAGCTGAGAAAAAAGTTTCTTATGAAATAAGAAAGGCAAAAAAAAATTTTCCTAATAATAAAATAGTAGTTACAGGATGTGCGGCTCAAATCAATCCATTAAAATATAAAGATTTAAAAGAAGTAGACTCAGTAATTGGAAATACAGAAAAATTAGAAACTTTAACATGGAAAAATATCTATCAGTCTAAAAATCTTAAAGTAGGAAATATATTAGAAGAAAGTAAAACAGTACCTAATTCAATTGAAAAATTTGATGGAAAATCGAGAGCTTATATTGAAATACAACAAGGTTGTAACCATCGCTGTACTTTTTGTATTATTCCATTTGGCAGGGGCAATAATAGAAGTGTACCTGCTGGAGAAATAATAAATAAAATAAAAAAAATTGTTAGCAATGGATATAATGAAGTAGTCTTAACAGGAGTAGATATAACTGATTATGGAAAAGATCTTCCAGCAAAACCTACTTTTTCTAATTTAATTAAAAGAATTCTAAAATTAGTACCTGAATTAAAACAACTGCGTTTGTCCTCAATTGACTGCGCTGAAATAGACGAAGATTTTTGGGATGTTTTAAAGGACGAAAGATTGATGCCTCATTTTCATATAAGTTTACAAGCTGGAAACAATTTAATTTTGAAAAGAATGAAAAGAAGACATTCAAGGGAAATGGCAATTAGTTTTTGTAAAAAAGTTTTATCCATTAGAAAAGACGCAACATTTGGTGCTGATATAATTGCCGGTTTTCCAACAGAGACAGAAAAAATGTTTCAAGATTCAATTAAACTAGTTGATGAGTGTAATTTAACTCATCTTCATATTTTTCCATATTCACCAAGAGAAAACACTCCTGCATCTAGAATGCCTCAAGTTCAAAAAAATATTATCAAAGATAGAGCTAGAAGACTTAGAGAGAGAGGTATGGAAAAATTAAAACAACATTTAAAAAAAAATATTGGAAAAAAGGAACAAATTTTAATTGAAAGTAGAAAAGAAAATTTTTCACTTGGAAAAGATCAGCATTTTTTAAAGGTAAAACTTGAAGAAGAGTTTAAAGAGGGGAATATAATTTCCTGTATATACACAGGCGTAGAAAATGATACGTTATTAGCAAGAATAGCATGAGTTTGTTCTCAATATTTAAAGATAAGTTAAGTAAAACTTCAAATATACTTTCTTTTAATATTTTAGAGATTTTAAAAAACAAAAAAATAGACGATTTAACTTTAGAAGAATTAGAAAATGTTCTTATTTCATCTGATATTAGTTTGGATGTTGTAAATCAGCTAATAGATTCTATAAAAAAAATAAAAATTTCAAATGATGATGAAATAAAAAATGTATTAGAAATGTTAGCTCAAAATATAGAAAGTATATTACTTCCAAGAGAACATGTTCTGATAAATGGAAAAAATGATGAAAAAAAAATATTAATATTTGTTGGAGTAAACGGAAGTGGAAAGACAACCACTATTGGTAAAATTGCAAATAAAATTTTATCAAATAAAAAAATTCTGATTGCGGCTTGTGATACATTTAGGGCAGCAGCTGTTGAGCAGTTGGAAAATTGGGCGAAAAAAAATAATAATAGTTTTATCGCTGGAAAAAGTAATCAAGATCCAGCAAGCGTAGCGTATCAGGCAACTGAAGAATTTGGAAAAGAAAATTATGATTTTTTACTTATAGATACTGCTGGAAGATTATCAAATAATACTAACCTCATTAATCAGCTAATTAAATTGAAGAATGTTATCTCAAAAGTTAATTCCTCTTTTAATATTGAAACTGTGTTAGTTTTAGATGGAACGAATGGTTCGAACATGATTAAGCAAGTAGAAATCTTTGGAAATGAACTTAATGTATCAAGTCTTATAATAACTAAATTGGATGGAACAGCAAAAGGTGGAGCATTAATTTCAATTGCAAATAAATTTGAAATCCCTATAAGTTATGTTGGTCTTGGAGAAAGTATTGAGGACCTTGTAACCTTTAATTCTCAAAACTTTGCTAGGTCTATTTTAAATCTAGAAGAACAAAAATGAAGTCAGTTTATAAATTATTAATTGATATAGGACCGCTTGCAGTATTCTTTATTTTTTATACAAGAAGTGGTCTTCAAGAAGCAATACTTCCTCTTATGATTGCAACTGTAATTTCAGTAATCATTTCATATATACTTGAGAAAAAAATACCAATTATGCCAACTCTTGGGGCTGCGATTGTATTAATATTTGGAGGTCTAACAATTTATTTTGACAATGAAATTTTTATTAAAATGAAACCAACAATAATAAATATGGTCTTCGCATTAATTTTATATGGAGGAGTGATTGTTAAAAAACCTCTTTTAAAGTATCTTTTAGGTGCTGCACTTAAACTAGAAGAAGATGGATGGAGAATATTAACTCAAAGGTGGATTGCTTTTTTTGTTGCACTTGCTGTTTTAAATGAAATTGTTTGGAGAACACAAAGTACTGATGTTTGGGTAAATTTTAAAGTTTTTGGTATCTTGCCAATTACGTTTATTTTTACTATGACACAATTCCCTCTGATAAAAAAATATCAAATTGAAGATTAAGTTAAAAATTGTTTTCTCTTAATGCTATAAATCCTGGTGATTTATTTCCCTCAAGCCACTCTAAAAAAGCACCCCCAGCTGTAGATAAATATTTAAATGCGTCATTTGCTTTAGCTTTTTTTATTGCTGCAAGTGTATCTCCTCCTCCTGCTAGAGCATCTAATTGAGATTTACTTGAATAATTTTGTATAATATTTGCAACTGAAATTGTACTTTTATCAAATGGACTATACTCAAATGCGCCTAAAGGCCCATTCCATAAAATTGATTTAGATTTTAATATTTCATCTGAAATTAGTTTTGTTGTTTGCCCACCAACATCTAATATCATTTGGTCATTTGGAATATTATTAATTGAATAAGTCTTAACATTTACTCTATCTTTTATTGTTTTTGAGCAAACACCATCAATTGGTAAAAGTATTTTGCAATTTTTTGATTCTGCTTTTTTTTGTATCTTTTTTGATAGTTCTATAAAATCATTTTCTACCAGAGAAGAACCAACTTTATAATTATTTGATAGCAAAAAGGTATTAGCCATTGCACCACCAATCACTAAAGAGTCAAAAATTTCAACTATATTTTCTAAAACTTTTATTTTTGTTGAAACCTTTGAGCCGCCTATAATTGCTAAATTTGGTTTATTTGAATTTTCTAAAAATTTATCTAAATTTTCAATTTCTTTTGAGAAACTTAATCCAGCGTATGAAGGTAAGTATTTAGTAATACTCACTATAGATGCATGATTGCGATGAGATGCAGAAAACGCGTCATTAATATATATGTCAAAACTAGAAGCTAATACTTTTGAAAAATTAAGATCATTTTTTTCTTCTTCAGCATTAAAACGAATATTTTCTAATAGACAAATTTCCCCCATGTTCATTTCAGCAATTTTTGTCTCAATGATTTTTTTTTCACACTTAGCTAAAAAATGAATAGTGTTTAGATTTAAAAATTTTTTTAATTCTGAGCATAAAAACTCAATAGAATATTTTTTACTAACTTCACCTTTAGGTCGACCAAAATGAGCAATTAAGAATACCTTATTTTTATTTTTAATTAGTTTTTCCAGTGTTGGTAAAATAACATGAATTCTTGAATGATCTGTAATTGTCCCTTCCAATACTGGTACGTTTAAATCAACTCGAACAATTATTTTTTTATTTTTACAGTCTAGATTTCTTAATTCTTTCATTTCTATTCACATGTATATAAAAAAAATGCAGCAATTCATTGATTTTTTTTAAAAATTTGCAGTTTTGACTTTTTTAATACATATATTTAGTATATTAAATCCTTTATAAGCTACTAAATGTAGTAATGGAGTTTGATAATGCCTTGGGATGATAATAATGTATCAAAACTTAGAGAGTTGTGGGACCAAGGTCTACCGACGGCACAAATTGGAAAATTACTAGGTTTCACTAAAAACGCAGTTGTTGGAAAAGCACATAGAATTGGACTCGAGAGAAGACCATCTCCCATAAGAAGAACAGCTGTTAAGCCCGATCGAAAGAAAGCTAGATCTCCTGTAATGCCAAAATTAAATTTTGAAAGCTCTAAAGAACCAGAGGTTGTCTCTACAGAGGCCACTATTTTCCAACCAGTGGTTAAAAATTTATTCAATACAGCTCCAAAGAGAGGTTGTGAATGGCCTGAAGGTCATCCTGATGAAGCAGACTTTCGTTTTTGTGGTAAAGATAGATTTGAAGATAAGCCTTATTGTTTAGATCATTGTGCTGTTGCATATGTCGTTCCTGAAAAAGAAGAAAACGAAAAAACAGAATTAGATAATACAATTTAATAATAATAAAAATTATAGAAATAAAAATTCTACCTGTTATCTATTAAAATATGAAAGATGAGAGAGTTAATTCTGTATTTACTCCTATTCTTATTGGAGGAAGTTTAATTCTTTTAATAAGTTTTGCAGTCCGTTCAACGTTTGGTCTATTTCAAATACCTATTGCATCTGATTTTTTATGGAACCGCTCAGAATTTTCTCTTGCCATTGCTATACAAAATTTAGCCTGGGGTATAGGCACTCCACTATTTAGTGCTTTTGCTGAAAAATATGGTGACAGAAAAGCAATAGCGCTAGGCTTAATTCTTTATGCAATTGGAATATTCATAAGTAGTACTGCAACAACTCCAGAAGCACATCAAACATTGAACTTATTAATTGGCTTTGGAATAGCTGGTAGTGGGTTTGGTCCAATTTTAGCTGTAGTTGGAAGAGCCACATCTTCGGAAAAAAGATCTTTGGCACTAGGTATTACAACTGCTGCAGGATCAGCGGGTCAAGTAATTGGTCCACCACTTGCTTCTATTCTATTATCTTTTTTACCTTGGTCTTCAGTGTTTGAAATCTTTTCAATTATATTATTAATAACACTGATGCTTGTTCCAATTTTAAAAACAGAATTATCAAATACAAATATTAATAATGAAAATGAAAAAATTACTGACGCTGTATTTGTCGCATTAAAAGACCCAACGTATTCAATGTTGTTTTTTGGTTTTTTTTCTTGTGGTTTTCAGTTGGCATTTATTACTGCACATTTTCCAGCATTTATTGTTGAATCTAGTAGTCCAATTATAGAAGGAAGTTTAATAAGTTTGGTTTGTAGTTCTGTTGAAGGTTTAGGGGCATTATCTATGGCTCTTATAGGTTTGTTTAATATAATTGGTTGTTTGATTGCCGGCGCTTTAGGAAAGAGACATTATAAAAAATATCTTTTATCTTTAATTTATACCGGAAGGACTGTTGCGGCAATTTTATTTATCTTACTACCTATTACACCAACATCTATTGCAATATTTTCAATAGTTATGGGTGCTTTATGGTTAGCAACAGTTCCTTTAACTTCAGGAATTATAGGCCATATTTATGGATTAAAATTTATGGGTACATTATATGGTATTGTATTTTTTTCTCATCAGCTAGGATCTTTTGTAGGTGTTTGGTTAGGTGGTCTATTTTATGATATCTATGGAAGTTATGATATTGTATGGTGGGTTGGTATAGGAGTAGGTGCCTTTTCTGCAATAATCCATTTACCAATTAGAGAAAAACCATTATCTAATACAAATATACAAACAGCTTAATTTTATGGATGAAAAAAAAATTATACGAAACTTAATTATAGTAATTTTTTTCTTAGTTATTATTTATTCATTAGCTAGAGTTGGTGTAGGTTTAGATCTTAGCTTTGGACCTTATTTAAAAGAATAGTAGAATTAGTTACACCATTCTCCTTGTTTAAATATTGGTGTTACAGCTCCATTCTTATCAACACCGTCAACATCAATTTTACCTGAGCCAATCATCCAATCAATGTGTATCATACTTGAATTACCACCTCTTTGAGTGATTTCATCTTTTGATAAGTCTTTTTTTGATTTGAAACATTTTGAATAACATTGACCCAGAGCTATATGAGAAGCAGCATTCTCGTCAAATAAAGTGTTATAGAAAGTTATTCCTAATTGCGAGATAGGTGAACTATTTGGAACTAAGGCTACTTCACCAAGTCTTCTTGAGCCCTCATCTGAATCGAGAACTTTTAATAAAACATCTTGTCCTTTAGAAGATTTTGCATCAACAATTTTACCTTCTTCAAAGCGAACATTAATATCTTCAATTAGTGTTCCTTGATACGATAGAGGTTTGGTTGAGCAAACTTCACCACTAACACGACTAGAATGAGGAGTAGTGAATACTTCTTCAGATGGGATGTTTGGATTACAAATAATACCATTTTGAGCTTCTGACGCGCCTCCCATCCACTCATGGTCGTCAGCAAGACCTACAGTTAAAGAAGTTCCAGGACCAGAGTATTTTAAAGAATGAAAATTTTTTGCATTTAGCCAATCTGTTTTATCTCTTAAATTTTTATTATGTTGGTCCCATTCAGCTACAGGATCATCATTGCTAACTCTAGAAGCATGAAATATTGCATCTCCTAATTTTTTAATTGCTTCGCTATCATCAAGATCTGGGAAGACTCTTTTTGCCCATGCTTTTCCTGGCCATGAAATTATATTCCAGTTAATTTTAAATTCAGTAATTCTTTCTCTAGCTGGTTTATATGCAACAGCATTAGCTTTATTTGCACGCGAAACTTTATCAGGATCAATTTCAGATAATAGCATTGGATCATCACCAGCAATAGCCATTCTAGCTGTATTGTTATCAAAAGCTTCACCCATCCCATTATAAAGCCAATTTGCTGCAACATTGAAAGATTCATCATTTCCATATTTAAATCGAGATAATGTAATATCAGAATCATTGAAAAGTGGGGTCACAAGTCCGGCTCCTTCTTTGTAAGCATATTCAGCTATTTTTCTAACTAAAGGTAAAGATTCTAATGGTGCTGTTATTAAAAGGTTTTGACCTTTTTGAAGTGCGACTCCTCTTTTAATGGATAGATATGCAAGTTTATCAAGATTTTTTGAATCTACTTCGTAAAACATTAATATTATAATTAGTTTTTATATTCTAAAAAGTCTAGAGATTTTGACTTTAAAATTTATCTTTAATAATTTTAGCGAAAAGAACTTAAATATTACAAATTCTTTTATAAAATCTTTCCACAAACTCTTGTTTTTTTCTAGATATAAAAATATCAAATCTAGGCAAAAATAGTAAAATAAATTATGGATTATGAACTTTTAGATAAAATTAATTTTCCATCTGACTTAAGAGAGTTTAAAAAAAAAGATCTAAAGCAAATCTCAGAAGAATTAAGAGCTAAAACAATTGAGACTGTTTCAAAAACTGGTGGTCATTTAGGTGCTGGGTTAGGAGTTGTTGAGTTAACTGTAGCAATTCATTATGTATTTAATACACCACATGATAAATTAATTTGGGACGTTGGACACCAAGCTTATCCTCACAAAATTATAACAGGTAGAAAAAAAAATATCGAGACACTGAGAAAAAAGGACGGTGTGTATGGTTTTGTTAGAAGATCAGAAAGTGAATATGATCCATTTGGTACAGCCCATAGTTCAACAGCAGTTTCAGCAGGATTGGGAATTAAAGCTGCAAAAGATATAAATAAAGATAACTCAAAAGTTATATGTGTTGTTGGAGATGGTGCATTAAGTGCAGGTTTAGCTTTTGAAGGATTAAACAATGCAGGTGCACAAAAAAAAGGTTTAATTGTCATTTTAAACGATAACAAAATGTCAATAGACAAACCAGTTGGTGCAATGAGTACTTATCTAACTAGGTTACTATCATCTAAATCTTACTCAAGTTTGAGAAATATTATTAAAAAAATATCTAAAACGTTACCATCAAATCTATCAAAGACTCTTTATAGAACAGAAGAATATTCTAAAGGACTTATCACTGGTGGAACTCTATTTGAGGAATTGGGTTTTTATTATCTTGGCCCAATAGATGGTCACAATATAGACGATATGGTGTCAGTTCTAGAAAATATAAGAGATAACAAATTTGATAAACCAGTTTTTCTTCATTGTATAACCAAAAAAGGTAAAGGATATAGTCCTGCAGAAAAATCAGAAGATAAATTTCATGGAGTTGAAAAGTTTGATATTAACACTGGGAACTCAGTTAAAAAAACAAATTTAAAATCCTATTCAAATGTTTTTGGTGAAACATTATCAAAACTTGCCGAAAATGATGAAAAAATTGTAGCAATAACAGCCGCTATGATGTCTGGAACAGGGTTAAAATTATTCCAACAAAATTTTGAAAAAAGATTTTTTGATGTTGGTATTGCTGAACAACATGCTGTTACAATGGCTGCTGGATTGGCTACAGAGGGTTTTAAGCCATTTGTTGCAATTTATTCAACTTTTTTGCAAAGAGCTTACGATCAAATCGTACATGACGTGGCTATTCAAAAATTACCTGTTAGATTTGCAATTGATAGAGCAGGTTTAGTAGGATCAGATGGCCCTACTCATGCTGGTTCATTTGATATTACTTATTTAGCCACATTACCAAATTTTATAGTTATGGCGCCTAGCAACCAAAGAGAGTTATCTAGTATGATAGAGTTATCTTGTGAGATTAATGACACACCATCTGCTTTTAGATTTCCAAGAGGGACAGGATCAGATGAACTTTTTAATAATCAACCTATAGATATCAATATAGGTAAGGGATATATTCTAATTGAAGGCAATGATGTTGCAATTTTAAATTTAGGAACAAGACTTGAAAAATGTATTGAAGCTAGTAATTTTCTTAATCAAAATAATATTTATCCTACTATTGCAGATGCAAGATTTGCGAAACCATTGGACACACAATTAATAGATAACTTATTAAATAATCATAAGTATATCCTAACTATAGAAGAAGGTTCAATAGGTGGATTTTCATCTCATGTTTTACATTATATCCATAATATAAGATCAAAAAAGGATAATGTTTTAATAAAAAATTTAATTTTTCCAGATCGTTTCGTTGAACATATGACACCAGATGAACAATATCAAGATATTAAAATGGATACGGAATCAATAATCAGAGAAATTAATAATTTTTATGAAAATAAAATTATTGATATAAAGAATTTTAAACTTAAAGTTTAATTCTTGTAAAAATTTAATTTAAATTAAAAAATGAAGAAAATAAAAATTTTAGACAAAAGTTTTTCTAAACCGATAAGCTGTTTAACTGCATACTCTCCATCAATTGCAAATATTTTAGATGGAAACATTGATTTAATACTAGTTGGAGACTCACTTGGTTCAACACTTTATGGGATGAAGAATACTCAAGGAGTTACTATGGATATGATGAAACATCATGGAGTAGCTGTTAATAAAGAAATTAAGAGAAGTTTAAAGGTTTTAGATATGCCTTATAAGACATATGATAATAAAATTGATGCATATAGAAATGCTAAAATACTTTTAAATCACTGTAAACCTGATTTATTAAAGATAGAAATTAGTGAAAAAAAATTAGTTGTTTTGAAACACTTAGTAGATAAAAAAATAAACGTCATTTCCCATATAGGAGTAACTCCACAAAGTTATAAGAATTTTAATAAAATTAAAATTTTAGGAAGAACTCATAAGGAAAAACAAAATTTATTAAAGTTAGCAAAAGAATCTGAAACACTTGGAGCTAAAGCTGTTTTGTTAGAATGTGTAACAGCCAATACAGCTAAATTAATTACGGAAAATATTTCGATACCTACAATAGGTATAGGTGCTTCAAAATACTGTGATGGTCAAGTTTTAGTGTTTGATGATTTAATAAATCTAAGTATAAATAATAAAAAACCAAAATTTGTAAAAAATTATTTTAATTTTAATAAAGTTGTCAGTAATGTAGTTAAAAAGTACAATAGAGAAGTTAAACTTAAAAAATTTCCTAGTACTAAATTTACATACAATTAATCTAAATCTGTAAAGGTATTATTTTTGTCTAAAAACTTGATTAAACCAGAATTTATTTGATACCACAAACCAATTACATTCAGTTTATTGTCATTAATTAATTTATCTATAAAATCATATTCACGTAAATTTTTAATTGATTGTTTTATATTTTCCTGCTCAAAATAAGTTATTTTTTCAGTTTCTGAAAAATCATTAGGGATATTGTTGTAAGAATTTTGTAAACAACTTAACCATTGATTTATGTATTCAAAATCATTAACATTTTTTTTATCCATTAATGTTTTGTAAGAATATTCAACACCACCACAATTTGAGTGTCCCAAAATAATTAAGTTTTGAATTTTTAGAACTTTTAATGCATATTCTATAGCAGATAATGTTTGTATATTTTGGTTCTTATCATTTTTGGAAGGTACTATATTAGCGATATTTCTATGTATAAAATAATCTCCAACACTTCCACCGAATATCGTATTTTCAAGAATTCTAGAATCACAACAAGTAATAATCATAGCAATTGGTTTTTGTGGAGTTTTAGAAGCTTGCTGGTATATCCCTTTGTAATCTTCAAAGGTATTCTTTTTCCAGAATTGATATCTTTCAATTAAAAATTTTGGTATTTCCATAATATTATTTTTTTTGAAACTATTTATATAACAAAATTAAATGAAAAAGGAAATTAGTAGAAAATTCTGTGTAGCTCCTATGATGGGGTATACAACACCATACGCCAGGAAACTTTATAGAATTTTATCAAATAATAGTTTTTTGTTTAGTGAAATGATAGCAACAAAATCACTAATTTATTCAAAGAGTAGAGATAATGTTATTGATAATGACTTTAATAATCCTGTTGCTCTTCAGGTAGGTGGTTCTGAAGTAAAGGATTTAACGAAAGCTTCAAAAATAGCAATCGATTACAATTATGATGAAATTAACTTAAATGTTGGTTGTCCAAGTAAAGCAGTACAAAAAGGAAGTTTTGGCGCATGTCTAATGCGAGAAAAGGTTCTTGTTAGAAATTGTATGGAAGCTTTACAGAATGATAAGATTGAAGCTACGTTAAAATGTAGATTGGGATTAGGCAGAGAATTAAATTACGAATTTTTTGAAGAATTTATTGATGAAATATCTAAGACTGGAATTAAGTTTATTTATGTACATGCAAGAAATGCAATTCTAAGTGGCATTAGTCCACAAGGAAATAGAACAATACCTCCCCTTAGTTATGATTTTGTAAAAAAAATCAAAAATAAATATCCCAACATAAAATTTATTCTCAATGGTGGTATAAATAATATTGATAAGGCAGAGAATCTATTAAAGGAATTTGATGGCGTAATGGTTGGAAGATTAATTAAAAATAATCCTTTTATATTAAAAGAGGTTGATAAAAAAATTTTTAGAGAAAAAGATAGATTAATTGATGAAACAATAATTAATAGTTATTTTGAATATATAAAACCAAAATTGGGCTTTGAATCAATATTTAGATTATTAAGCCCTCTGCTTAGTATCTTTTTTTCTGTTCCTCATAGCAAAACTTATAAATCTAAAATCAATGATTATATGAAAGATGAAAAAATTAATTTAATTGAAGATTTATTAATAAAATTTGTAAGTGAGGGAAATCTAAGTTAAATTTATTAGTAAGGTATATGATAAGAAAGACTTAGAATTTCAACTCCCGGATTTTTGTCACCTAAATTTGCGTTTGAAATGTGACTAAATGAGATACCAATTCTATTTTTATTCTTTAATTCATAACTCAATTCAAATGAAGTTCTAAACTGGAGATCGTTTCCTAATTTTTTTCCAGAACCATCATGATAAATACCTGCTCCGAAACTAGGTGTAAAAAAAAATTTACTTTTATCTCCCTCAAATAATTCACCTAGATTATCCTCAATGTAGATACCGGTTAAAAAATAAGAAGCAGAGTTGTTAGTATATTCAACACCAAAGAAAGGTTTCAAGAAAAAAAAATTATCTTCTTCTGGCCCAATATCAAGTAATGATTTATCACTTCTATATTCATATCTAAAATCTGTAGCTTGATTTTTTTCAGAGCCATCAAACTTTACATCATAAATACCTAATCCAAATACATTTGTTCCTTTACTAGCTAAAGAATTTGAAAAAAAAATGATCAAAATCGAGATAAATATGCTCTTCACACTATTATCTTATAATTATTTAATTAAGCTATCAAACAAAAAATTCTTTATTTTGATGAGATATATCTAGTAAAGCTTTTTTTAATTTATCAAGTGCTTTAGTTTCTATTTGCCTCACTCTTTCTTTGCTTATTTTCAGTTTTCGTCCAAGCTCATCCAAAGTTACGCTTCTCTCTCGAAATTTTCTAAGACGAATAATTGTTTTCTCTCTTTCATTTAAAGTATCAATTGCTTGGTTGATAAAATCTTTTTTTATATTTTTATCATTAAAATCCTCGTATGTTTCTTCAGGATTTTGCCGTTCATCTGCTAGAAGGCTCATTAAATCATTTTCAGTCTCATTATCAACTTTTTGGTTAAGATGTAAATCACCTCCAGTAAGTCTTGATTCCATATTTTGAACTTCTATTGATTTAACATTAAGCATATTTGATACTTTATTAAGCTCTTCTTGACCCATAAATTCTCTAGAAACATCATTAATTTGTTGTTTGATTTTCTTTAGGTTAAAAAATAAAGCTTTCTGAGAAGCGGTTGAGCCAGTTCTTACCACAGACCAGTTTTTTAAAATATAATCCTGAATTGAAGCCCTAATCCACCATGATGCATAAGTTGAAAGTCTGAAATCTTTAGAGGTATCAAATTTCTCTAAAGCATGCATTATTCCTAAAACACCCTCGTGAATTAAATCATCAATTGGTAATCCATAGCTAGAATATTTTCTTGCATATGAAACAGCTAATCTTAAATAAGAGTTAAGAATTTTTTGAAGTGATTTTGGAGTTTTATTATCTCTCCAGTCATTAATTAAATAAAATTCTTCATCTTTTTCGAGAATCGCTGCTTTTTTTGAGAGTTCGATAAGATTATTAGAAAAAAACAAATTTTTAGAAACCATACATAATTATACGTAGGATATTTAAATTAGATCATTTATTTTCAAATAAATCTAAAATTTCACCATTTTCTGAGAATATACCGCATAATACTGTGTTATTGGACAAAGGTTGCTTGAACAAAGTACAAACAATATTGTTTTTTGAAATTTCCTCTTGGTTTAAGTGCTCAGATTCATAACCTCTTACAATTCTTGAAAATGTTTTGTACGGCTTAGCTATTGAAGAAAAGTTTTGAAAACCCCACCAAAAACAATCATTTTGTGCAGAGAGAGGTCTAGTTATATCCACACCCCTATTAACAAATAATATTTTTTTTGTGTGTGAATATGCAGCATGTTTCAGATTCAAAAAATATTGTGTATGTCCAGGATTGTTGTGTATTTCTTTATTTAAAGTTCTTGTCCATTTTGATATAGTAATAGTTCCAGAAGAAGCGATGTTTTTGACTTCATTCTCAGAAAAACCATAAGATTTAATAGTCTCATTTACACCGTGATCAAACATCCATTCAATAATTTCATTTGGGTTTGGGGCTAGTTGAAGCTGTAGTAATTTACTAAACATTTCTTCTTGTGCTCCTCTTAAAAATACTATCGAACTAGCTTTTAATTTAAATCTTGACATCAAATTAAACCTTAGATCTATAACGCTACTTAAAGTTTCTTTCGAATTATTACCGAGTCCGATAATATTGCCAAGAAATACTAATTTGTCGTTTTCTTCAAAATTATCTAAAAGAAATTGTTTTATAGAAGTAAAAGATTTTAAATTTGAATGAATAGAGCCTATAGCCCATATTTTATTAGATTTTTTTAATTCTACAAAGTTACTTATTTTATCCAAGATATTATTTACTACTTAAAATTTGTTCTATTTTTTCAGTCGATTGAAAATAATCAGTTTTTTCAACAGCCGCAACTTCTCTTGCTAAACGCTCAATTGCAACTTGAAACATTTGCCTTTCACTATAGGATTGTTCAGCTTGACTACTTTTTCTGAATAGATCTCTAACTACTTCTGAAATTTTAATAGGATCGCCGGAAAAAATCTTTGTTTCATATTCTTGCGCTCTTCTACTCCACATAATTCTTCTAATTTTGGGTTTAAGTTTTAAAGTAGAATAAACTCCGTCTATAATTTTTTTTGAAGAAATTTTTCTAAGACCAACCTCGTCTTTTTTATCAAGTGGTACCCTTATTATAAGTTTAGACTGCTCCATTTTAACGACATAAAAACTTGTTTTAATATTGGCTACTTCCATATTTTCAATTTTTATTACCTCGCCTACTCCGTGTTTGGGGTAAACTACCGTCTCACCAATTTTAAATTTAGAGTTTTTTTTTGTTTTCATTTATTTTCCTGGTTTTTCACTAAAGTGATTATTAAACTTATCCTTAATATTTTTCCATTCTTCTGCATCAGCGGGTGGTTCCTTTTTTTCACTAATATTAGGCCAAATTTCAGAGTATTTCCTATTAATTTCTGCCCACTTTTCCATACCATCTTCGGTATCTGAAAAAATTGCCTCAACAGGACATTCCGGCTCACAAACACCACAATCTATACATTCATCTGGATGTATGACGAGCATATTTTCTCCTTCATAAAAACAATCAACAGGACACACTTCTACACAATCCATGTGTTTACATTTTATACATTTTTCATCAACAACATATGTCATATTACTTTTAACTTTTATCTAGAGCTCTTTTCTTTGCATTTCCAGAGTCTACATCAGAAACATAAAGTAATCCAGCTAGTCTTCTTATAAGATTTGACTCATAATCATGAACCTTTCCATCAGATAATACAATTTCCCATAAAGCTTCAATAAGAAGAATTTTCTTTTTATCATCAAAATTTTTATTTATGAAGGAAGTGTAATGATGAAGAGATTTAGAATTATTTTTATTTTGCTCTGCTTTTTCAAGAGCTAAATTAACTTCTTTTGGATCCTCAGAAAAAATATTAACTAAACTTAGCTTGATTTTATTTAATTCACTCAAATCTATGTTACCATCTGTATATGCAGCCTCTATCATCAATCCACAAAGTAATTCTAAATCTTTATTATTATTATTATTATCCTCTTTGGAATTTTGACTATTTAAAATATTTTTTAATAAGTTTATCAATTTATACCTACAATATACATTTAAAGAAGTTTTTCTAAAACTGCAAAAGGAGAATTAGGATCCCTCTTAATTTTATCTTTTTTATTTGTCTTATTTGTTTTTTTATTTGATTTATTTTTTACTACTTTTTTTATCTCATTTTTTTTATTGGAAAAAAAGAAAAGTTTCTTTTCATCAGAAATAATTACATAATCATAACCACAAAAGCTCATTATATCCTTTAATTGATTGCTATTACAACCTATTGGATTCATAAGATCGGATGACTCTAAAAATGGACCTTTCTTTATTTTTTGTCTTGCAATAAAAAAAACTTTTTCAAAAACATCTATTCTAAATATAAAATTATTTATATTTACGTAACCAATAGATTGCCAATAATTATCAGGCATTTTAACATCAGATGTGAAAGATACTCTACCGTTGGATGGTAGAGGCAAAAAATTATCATTACTGTTTTGATTAAATGTTTTCCATAAAATCGCACTAAACTCTAAAGGTTTTTTCTTTAATAAATTTGGTATAAAAAAATACTTTGCACCAATTCTAATTCCTAGTTTCGATAGTTGTGTTTTACTTTCTTGAGAAATTATCTTAAGAGTATCTTTAAATTTTTCGACTGGATAATTTCCAAAATTTTCAAAACAATTAAAGACAATTGCTCTTATTTCTGCATTTATATTTTCATCTAATTTTTTATTAAGAGGATGAAGCGTGTCATATATTTCTTTATCTAGCCATTTTTGAAGTTTTGCAGAAACTAATAATTTGTTTTCTGATGATAAATATTCAGAATTTAAAGCATCAGCAATTGGCTTATATATTGAATTACCTTTTCTTAATTTTCCCACTGATTCATCACCCCAATAAATAAAGGTTTCATCTTTTATTTTGGAATTCCCAATGTCACCAAAATTTATAGAGTCAAATGGTGAGTTTAAAAAATTTTCTACTTTTTCATTAATCATATTTCTTGCCGATTTTTTTATATTACTAATCGAAAAAAAAGATTGTGAATATATATTTTTATCTTCAATTAGATCAAAACCTTTAATAATTCCATATTTATTCTTGTCTAGAAATATTTCGTTGTTATTTTTTATAAGAATATCTTCAATATTTAGAAATTCTTTTTCTCTGATAAAAAATTTTGAAGAATAATCTATAAATTTATTTGTAAGATTATTATGTAGTAGATCAGATAATTCATTTTCTATTTTTTGAGTTTTTTCTTGCCAATAGTATGTATCTTTAAGCCAGTTGTGATTATTTGAAATATATGTCCAAGTTCTAATTTGGGAGATTTTGATTGAAAGTTCAGGTATGCCTCCACCAAAGTTACTAAGCTTACTTATCTTAGTATTGATCCATTCTTCGGGTATATAATAATTATTTTCGATTAAGACTAAATATATATCTTTTAAAAGTAATAAGTAATTATCATTAAACAACTTTTCAAAATCTGGAATCTGACAAATATCCCATAATAACTTTAAATTTTTTTTTGATTTAAGATATTTTTGTATATCATTATCATTTATTAAATTACGAAAATTCAACTCATCCAAAGCATTTTTTTTATGAATGAAATAATTATTAATAGGATATTTTTTTAATGAGGATAATAATGTTTCTATAGAATTGAAATCTAAATCACTATTTCTCCAATAAAATTTTTGAATTTTATCAAAGTTATGGTTTTCTATTTGTTGAATAATTAACGGATCTAAATTACCAGCTTCTTTTGTATGACTAAATGTGCCATCCTGTTTGTATCTACCAGCTCTTCCAGCAATTTGACCTAATTCATTCGGAGCAAGATTTCGATTATATCTACCATCAAATTTCTCTAATGAAGAAAAACTTACATGATTAATATTTAGATTTAAACCCATGCCAATAGCATCGGTGGCTACAAGATAATCCACATTTTTGTTTTCATATACCTCAACTTGCGCATTTCTAGTTCTTGGACTAAGTGATCCTAATACAACCGCAGTCCCACCCTTGTAGGTTCTAATATTTTCAGCGATTTCATAAACTTTATTGATATTGAAGGCTATGATTGCAGATCTGGGTTCAAGTTTTGAAAAATTTTGTTTTCTTAAAAAAGTAAGTTGAGAGAATCGATTTTTTTTTTGAATAATAATGTCTGGATAAATTTTTTTTAATATATTTTCAACATTCAGCGATCCTAAAAAAATAGTTACAAAATTACCTTTTAAATTAAGAATTCTGTCTGTAAAAATATGTCCGCGTTCGTAATCAGCAGCTAATTGAATTTCATCAATAATAATACAATCTACTGGAATATTATTTGGCATTGACTCAACAGTGCAGAAAAAATATTTAGCTTCTTTGGGAAATATTTTTTCCTCTCCAGTAACTAATGCTACTTTACTTAGTCCTACTCTTTTTACAGCCTTATCATAGTTTTCTCTAGCAAGTAACCTTAACGGAAAACCAAATATTCCTGAGGAATAAGAGAGTAATTTTTCAAATGCTTCATAAGTTTTACCTGTATTGGTAGGCCCAAGTATGGCTAATAGGTTTTCATCAGAATTAGTCATTAATCTATGCAGCTTCTGATATTATTTCATTTAAAACGTAGTTTAAAATTCCTCCTGCTTTGTAATATTCAAGTTCTTTATTTGTGTCTATTCTACACTTTAATTTTATATTTGTAATTTCTTTAGAATTAATTATGCAATTAAGTACAATACCTGGTTTTAAATCTGACAAACCAGATATGGATATAAATTCTTCACCTTTAATATTCAGGTTTATCTTGTTTTCATTATTTATAAATTCAAGGGGCAAAACACCCATTCCAATTAAATTAGATCTATGAATTCTCTCAAAACTTTCAGCAATAACTGCTTTCACTCCTAAAAGTCTTGTTCCTTTGGCGGCCCAGTCTCTTGATGACCCTGTGCCATATTCTTTACCGGCAATTATAACAGTATCAATATTATTTTTTATATATTCTTGAGCAGCATCATAAATTGACATCTGTTTATTAGAAAGAAAAGATTTTGTGTAACCTCCTTCTACATTATCTAAAATCTGGTTCTTGATCCTTATATTTGCAAAGGTGCCCCTCATCATAATTTCATGATTACCTCTTCTCGATCCGTAAGAATTGAAGTTTCTAAAATTAATTTGTCTGTCCGTTAAATAGAGGCCTGCTGGACTATTTTCTTTAATATTTCCTGCAGGTGAAATATGATCAGTCGTAACACTATCACCAAGTAATGCTAATATTCTTGCATTTTTAATATCTTTAAGCTCAAATTTATTTTTTGTATCAAAAAAAGGTGGGTGCTTTATGTAAGTACTAGTATCGTTCCAATCATACGTTGTGTTTTTAGAATTCTTAATTTTCTTCCAGTTAGCATCTCCTTTGTAAATTTCTTTATATCTTTCTTTAAACATCTCTGGTGTCAAACACAATCTTAGTGTTTGGTTAATTTCTCTATTCGATGGCCACAAGTCTTTTAAAAATATTTTTTTTCCAAATTTAGATCTACCTATAAAGTCAGTTGTAAGGTTTACATTAATATTTCCTGCAATTGCATAAGCGACAACAAGAGGAGGTGATGCAAGAAAATTCGCTTTCACTTCTTGATGAACTCTGCCCTCAAAGTTTCGATTTCCAGATAAAACTGAACAAACAGTTAAATTATTTTTTTTGATTTCATTAGACACCCAATCATCTAAAGGGCCAGAATTACCAATACAAGTAGTACATCCATAGCCAACAGTATTGAAACCTAAAATATCAAGATATTCTGTTAATCCAGCTTTATCAAGATAGTCACTAACAACTTTACTACCTGGTGCTAAACTTGTTTTAACCCAGGGCTTTACTTCTAAACCTAAATCAATTGCTTTTTTAGCAAGTAGCCCTGCTGCGATCATAACATTAGGATTGGATGTATTTGTACAACTAGTAATAGCTGCTATTACAACATCGCCTGTATTTAATTTGTTTTTACTTTTAATTTTTTTGTCGTCCATCTTACTAAATTCATTTGGAACTTGTTTTAAAAGAATTTTATCTTGAGGTCTTTTTGGGCCTGCGAGAGTAGGCTCAACTGTATCTAAATCTAATAATATTTTTTCAGAGAAATCTGGTGAATATTTATCATCTGCCCAAAGAGTTTGTTTTTTTGAATATTCTTCAACAATATTTAGGTGCTCACTTTGTTTGCCTGTTAATTTAAGATAATTAATTGTTTCTTCATCTGTTGGGAAAAATCCACAAGTTGCACCGTACTCTGGAGCCATATTAGAAATTGTTGCTCTGTCAGCTAATGATAAATTATTTAAGCCTTTTCCATAAAATTCCACAAACTTTCCAACTACACCTTTGTCTCTAAGTATTTTTGTAATAGATAAAACTAAGTCAGTAGCTGTTATGCCTTCCTTCAAGGATCCTTTAAGTTCAAAACCAATGACCTCTGGAATATTCATGGAAATTGCTTGGCCTAACATCGCTGCCTCAGCTTCTATTCCTCCAACCCCCCATCCTAAGACAGAAAGCGAGTTTACCATTGTTGTATGGCTGTCTGTTCCTACAACTGAATCTGGGAATAAATAGTTTTGATTATTAATTTCTTTAAGCCATATAGTCTTTGCTATATTTTCTAAATTAACTTGATGACAAATTCCTGCCCCTGGCGGTACAAGATAAAAATTATCAAATGAGCTTTGTCCCCATTTAAGAAATTCATATCTTTCTTTATTTCTATCAAATTCTTTTCTAACATTTTCTTTTAAGGCATTATTGTCTTTATAGTTATCCACCATAACAGAGTGATCAATAACCAGATCAACTCTAGACAATGGGTTTATTTTTTTTGGTTCAATTCCTCTCGATTTTAATGCATTTCGCATTGCAGCAAGGTCAGCAACAGCAGGTACTCCAGTAAAATCCTGCATTAGTACCCTCGTTGGGAAAAAGGCTATTTCAATTTTTTCACCTTTTTTATTAATTTGTTTTAAAGAATTGAAAACTTTGGAGATCATATCTTTATTAATATTTTCGCCATCCTCGTTTCTAAGTAGATTTTCAATTATTATTTTAATAGATATTGGGGTTTTACTTAGATCAGTATCAAAATATTTAGCTGCTTTATTTAAATTAAAATATTTGAACTTTTGATCATTTATTTCAATTGTATCTTCTGAATTGAAAGAATTTGTATTTTTCATGGTAAAGTTGATAAATAATTATATTAATTAAATAGTATGAAGATAAATTTTTGTATAGCAAAATGTTAATTTATTATAAGTTTTCTGCGAAAAAATAAAAAGGTCAGTTAGTTATTTTTATATTAAGTTTTCTAAAAATATTAATTTAAATCAATAACAAGATTAATTTTAAAATATTGGTATATTGTTGACTTTAATCGTAAGTTTTGGGAATAAATGCTTAGCCTTTTATAATTATCATTATGTTGATAATGGAGGGAGGTTCCTCCGGGGTAACAAAATACAAGGAGTATTTTATGGCTAAGAAGAAAAAGAAAGCTGCTCCAAAGAAAAAGAAAAAAGCAGCTCCTAAGAAAAAGAAAAAAGCAGCTCCTAAAAAGAAAAAGAAAAAAGCTGCTCCTAAGAAAAAGAAAAAAGCAGCTCCTAAAAAGAAAAAGAAAAAAGCTGCTAAAAAGAAGAAGAAGAGAAGATAATATTACTTCGATTTCTCAAGAAAACTTTAATTTAAAGTTTTCTTTTTCTTATCTTTTTCAAAAAGATAAAACGGGGTTCTGCCCCGTTTTTTTATTGTTTTAAATTAAAAAGTAATTAGATCTAAATAATGATACTCGTAAAAGATTTATCCATTGAAAGATCAAATAAAAAAATATTTAAGGATGTTAACCTATCTCTTGGATCTGGAAAAATAGTATTATTAAAAGGAAAGAATGGTTCTGGGAAAACTACATTATTAAAAGCATTACTTAACCTAATAGAGCCCTCATCTGGTACGATATATTGGAAAGGAAAATTATTAAAAAAAAATTTATATAATTTTTTTAATCATGTTACATATATTGCTGACAGAACATCAAGTTTAAGTAAATTATCAGTTCAAACAAATATTAAAATTTGGAAAAAAATCTTTTTATCAAATATTAGTAATTCTCAAGTTGAGAATATTTTAAAAACATTAAAATTAGATATTTATTTAAATCAAAAAGTAAATTCATTATCATTTGGAGAAACAAAAAAATTAGAGTTATTACGATTAATTCTAGAAAATAAAAAAATTTGGATTCTAGACGAACCACTTTCCAATTTAGATGATGAGTCAATTGATGTAATAGCACAGACTTTTGAAGATCATCGCTTAAAGGGAGGCTCAATAATATTTAGCTCGCATCAAGAATCAGAAATCAATGTGTCAGAGGAAGTTATACTATAAATAAAATGATAATTTTAAATAAAATAATTTCTTTTTATTATAGAGAGTACAAATTAAATCTAAGTGGCTTTCAAGATATTTTGACAAATATTATTTTTTTCTTTGTTTCGATTTTTATATTTATTTTCTCTATTGGACCGGACAAGGAAACAATCTCTAGTATAGGAATTGGCATTGTATGGACATTATTATTGTTAAGCTCAACACTATCTTTAAGAAAATTTTATCAAGATGATTTTGAAAATGGTAATTTATTGATTATGCATTTAAATGGACTTAGTTTTGGTTTTATTGCTATTTTAAAAACTTTTTCACATTTTATCTTTGTTCAGATACCTTTTTTGTTGTCTATACCAATTGCATGTATCTTGTTAAATATTGCAAATGATAAACTTATCTATCTGTTTTCCAGTTTTGTGATAGGATCATTCATTCTATCATGCTTAGGCTCTATTTCATCTTCAATGAACCTAATGAACCAACGAAACTTTCTACTAGGAAGTGTTATAGTT
The DNA here is from genome assembly GCA_902604905.1 of uncultured Alphaproteobacteria bacterium. GTDB lineage: Bacteria > Pseudomonadota > Alphaproteobacteria > HIMB59 > CACPNW01. The sequence continues at coordinate 27,454 of CACLAN010000004.1, read as the reverse complement.
ATGATATTTAGTGTTCCAATAATTATTTTTTCTGTTGGCGTTGTAAATCTTGAAGAAAACTTTAATTCTCTCATAAGTATATTATTTGGAATACTATTAATAGTTTTTGCTATAAATCCTTGGGCAAGTGGTTTGTGTCTTAAACTTGCATTAGAAAATAATTGATATGAAGTTTTTAGTTAATCCTAGTAAATTTAATAAGTTTGCAGATAATGTATTTCTACCAGTTTTGATTTTATCAATTATATTATTTTCTATAGGATTAATATTTTCATTTTATTTATCTCCTGATGACTATCAACAAGGATCAACTGTACGTATAATGTATGTTCATGTTCCTAGTGCTTGGTTAGCATTACTTACCTATGCTATTATGACAGTATATAGTATTGTTGGATTAGCCTTTAGAATACCGTTTGGATTTATAATCAATACGGCAGTAGCTCCCATTGGAGCAGTCTTTACTCTAATATGTATTGTAAGTGGATCTTTGTGGGGTAAACCAATGTGGGGTACTTGGTGGGTATGGGATGCACGTTTAACCTCAGTGGCAATACTTTTTATTATTTATCTTGTTATTATTTTTATGAATTTATCTTTTGAAAACAGGATTGTAAGAGAAAAAGTTGTAGCAATATTTGTTCTTGTTGGATCGATAAACCTCCCCATAGTTAAATTTTCTGTAGATTGGTGGAATACCTTACATCAACCAGCAACAATAAGTAAATTATCAAAACCCAGCATTGATCCTTCGATGATGATTCCTTTAATTGTTATGACTTTTGCATTTATTATGGTTGGGTTAGCAATAGCTATTTTAAGAATTAAATCAGAGATAATTTCAAGAAAATCTAATCTAAATTAATTTGTGACTTTTAGTCCTTTTGATTAAGTATCTTTCTTAAATATTTTTGCTAATAGAGATTATGTATTTCTGGTATATTTTTGGGTCTTACTTTGTAGCCTTTCTTTTAATTATTTTGTTATTATTTTTTAGTTATTTAAAATTTAGAAGAATAAAAAAGTAAATGAGTTTACGATTTCAAAGATTGCTGCTTATACTACTTACTTTGGTAATTATACTAAGTGCAGTCTTACTTATCCTTTATAATACAAGAGAAAATGTATCGTATTTTTACACGCCATCTGAGATTAATAAGCCAGATATCGTAAAAAATGAGACGATAAGGATAGGTGGTTTTGTAGAAAATAATAGTTTTAATAAAATTTCTTCAAGTTCATTTAAATTCAAAATTACTGATGAAAAAGCATCTATACTTGTTATTTTTAATGGAATTCTTCCTGATTTATTTAGAGAAGGGCAAGGCGCAGTGATAGAGGGTGCTTTTGTTGATAATGATATTTTTAATGCAACTAATGTTTTTGCAAAACATGATGAAAATTATATGCCAGCATCAATAAAAGAAGATCTGAAAGATACAGGTTATTGGAATAAAAAATATAAATGAGTTCATTAGTTGGTTTTTTAAGCTTAGTTTTTGCTATAGGTATTAATTTTTACTTATTTTTATCTAGATACATATTTAAATTTCAAAAACAGAAATTTAATTTATTCATCCGTTTTTCGTCATTATTGACTTTGTTATCTTTCTTTTCATTAATGTATGCCTATGTGGTATCTGATTTCTCAAATTATAATGTCTTTCAAAACTCTCACTCAAATAAACCATTAATATATAAAATTTCAGGTACTTGGGGAAATCATGAAGGTTCGATGCTATTGTGGCTAAGTATATTATCTATTTTTAGTTTTTTTTTCTCTTTTACAAAAAATATAGACGAGAGCTTTCAAAGATTGACATTAATTATCCAATCTTTACTTCATATTTTATTTGGTCTCTTTATCGTTTTTACATCTAATCCATTTCTGGTTAATTCAATTTTAATTAATGAAGGTTTAGGTTTAAATCCAATTTTACAAGATCCAGGTTTAGCTGTTCACCCTCCAATTTTATATGGAGGCTACGTTGGTTATTCCATAGTTTTCAGTATTGCCATTGCAGGTTTATTTCAAAATACAGATGATGAATGGCTTTATGTTGCAAAGAAATGGTCATTGATTAGTTGGACTTTTTTAACTGGTGGAATAGCTCTAGGTTCATATTGGGCATATTATGAATTAGGATGGGGTGGGTGGTGGTTTTGGGATCCAGTGGAAAATATTTCACTGATGCCTTGGATTGCTGGACTTGCATTAGTTCATTCTCTCATGATGGTAAGAGGTGAGCAAGCTATTAAAAAGTGGATAGTTTTTTTATCAATTCTATGCTTTTCATTAAGTGTTTTTGGAACATTTTTGGTAAGATCTGGAATCTTAACAAGTGTACATTCATTTGCAGCAGATGCATCTAGAGGCATATTTATACTACTAATTTTTTTTATTGTAACTGGATTTGGTTTTTTAGTTTTCTTGTTAAAAGAACCAAAAAAATCAAATGCTTTAAACTTGTTATTTATCAACAAAGTTTCAGCACTTGTAATAAATAATATTTTAATGATTATAGCAACCTTAACTATTCTTTTAGGAACTATATACCCAATTATAATTGAAGTTTTGTATAATAAGAGAATATCAGTTGGAGGCCCTTATTTTAACGCAACAGTAATTCCAATAATGATCCCTGGTTTTTTATTAATGAGTATTGCACCAATTTTATCCTGGCAAACAAATAAAATCCAAAATTCAAAAAAATATGTACTAGGTTTTATTATCTTAAGTATTTTAGTTTTAATTCAATCATATTTTTTAGATTTTAATACATGGGGCTTTGTTGGACTACTTCTTGGTTTTTGGATAATATTAGCATCAATTATTGCAATCTTTTCTTCATACAAAGTTAAATTTACTATTAAATTTGTCAAAATAATTAATCCTCATATAGCTCATATTGGAGTTGGTATTGCTATAATTGGTATCACTTGTTCTAGTGTTTTTCAAAATGAGCTAGATTTTAATCTTAGTGAAGGAGATAAGTTTATTGTAAATGGAAAAACAGTTTTGTTTGAAGAAATTGAAACAACTAATCAAATTAATTTTCAAGCTTTAAGGGGAAAATTTTTGTTCAATATTGAAAAAAATCAATCAAAGCAAATAGAGGCTGGAAAAAATTATTATCCTGTTTCTAAGATGATTACGTCTGAAGCTGGTATTTTACATCAGTGGAATAAGGATATATATTTTATCCTTGGTGATCAAAAAGATAATGAGTGGTTTGTAAAAGTTTTAATTAATCCATTTGTTAGCTTTATATGGCTTGGAGTAATAATAATGATGTATTCAGGTTTAATTGCAGTTTCAAGAAGATGAGTAGAATATTTATTTTAACACCATTAATAGTACTTTTAATAATTTGTATTTTTTCACTAACTTATTTATTAAGTGGTAAAGATCCGAATAAACCACCAAGTGCGCTTTTAAACAAAGATGTGCCAATTTTTGAAAGTAGTTCTCTATACAATTTAAAGGATGTAATCAAAACAAAAGATATAAAAAATAAGAAGACCTTAATTAATTTTTTTGCTTCTTGGTGTAGTCCTTGTAAAATAGAGCATCCACTTTTTTTTGAAATACGTAAAAAACATCCTGAGCTATATTTGTTGGGATTTAATCATAAAGATCCAACTGCAGACGCCAAAAAGTATTTGGAAAACGATGGAAATCCATATCATTTTGTTGGTGTGGACTCTGATGGATTAATTGCCTTAGAGTTTGGTGTTTTTGGACTACCAGAAACATATTTAATTAATGAAGATGGTAAGATTATCTTTAAATTTATGGGTCCAATAACGAAGGATATTTTAAAAAATGAAATCGAACCACTTCTTTAAAATTTTAAATATAGGAATTTTGAGTTTTATATTTTTTGCCTTCACAATATTTGCTAATGAAAATATCGATGAAAGAGTAAAAAACTTAACTTTAGAGTTACGATGTATGACTTGTCAAAACCAAAGTATTTATGACTCGGATGCTGAATTCTCAAATGATATCAAAAAAATAGTTAAACAAAAATTACAAGAAGGTGAAAGTGAGAGAAATATCAAAAAATTTTTAGTTGAAAGATATGGTGAATACATACTTTTTAGACCATTAATGAATTATAATAATATCTTTCTTTGGAGTTTTCCTTTTATATTACTAATAATTGGCTTATTTTTTGTATTAATTAAGAGCAAAGGAAACAAGGTCTGAAACAATTTATTTTGTTTTTTTTTATTTAGCTTATATGGTTCCCATATAATTTATAAATACTTCTTCAAGGAGGAAATGTGAAAAAAATTTTAATATATTTATTATCAATTGGTTTTTTTGGAGTTGCTTCAATTGCAAATTCACAAACAATAAGAATTGGTACAGAAGGTGCTTATCCACCATGGAATAATCTAAACTCGGCTGGTGAACTAGAAGGTGCGGAGATAGACTTTGGTAACGAAGCCTGCAAAAGAATGGGTGTTACTTGTGAGTGGGTAACTCAAGATTGGGATGGTATAATACCTGCCCTTCTTCAAGGTAAGTATGATATTATTATTGCCGGAATGTCTATAACTGAAGAAAGAAAAGAAAAGGTTAATTTTACAACTGGGTATATGACTGATGGAGCAAGATTTGCTGTTTTAAAAAATAGTGGTTTAGCAAATTTAAATATTGCTGGTATGGCTAAAGTTAATCTTAATAATGCAGGCGGAAAAGAACAAGCTGCAGTAGGTCAGTTAATTGCTGCAATGAACGGTAAAACTGTATGTGTTCAATCTTCTACAATTCATCAAAATTTTTTAGAAAAACATATGTCTGGTGCAGTAGATGTAAAGCTGTATCAAGCGGTTGATGATCATAATTTAGATTTAGCTGCTGGAAGATGTGATGCGGTTTTAGCTGATGTAGGATCAATTATTGATTTTATGGAATCTGATGGCGGTGTTGATGTTGCATTTACAGGTCCAACATTTTCTGGCGGAGTCTTCGGTGATGGTGTTGGCGGAGCAGTTAGAAAAGAAGATACAGATATCTTAGAGATGTGGAATGCTGCTATTGCAGAAATGTCTAAAGATGGAACTACTGCTGAAATAACTAAAGAATGGTTTGGCAGAGATATCTCGATGTAAAGCTAATTTTATTTTAATAAAAAGCGGTCCTAGAGACCGCTTTTTTTTTGATTAAATTAAAGCCATAATGCATAATGAATATTAAATAAAAATTTTATAATGAACTCACTTTTGTATTTAATCATTCAAGTTATAAACTTATTTCAATTTATTCTTATAGTTTACATAATTCTAACATGGCTAGTAAACTTTAATATAATTAATACCAGTAATCGATTAGTTTATAGTATTCTTGATGCTTTATACCGATTATGTGAACCAAGTTTAAATTTTGTAAGAAGATACATACCTACTTTTGGTGCAATAGATTTATCTCCGATAGTTGTTTATCTAGGCTTGTGGTTTATAAAAAGTTTATTAATTGAGTATTGGCCTAGATAGTTATGTCTCAAATTTTAGATGGAAAAAAAGTTGCACAAAAACTGAAAGATGGGCTTAAAATTGAAATTGAAAATATTAAATCAAAATTTAATCGTGTTCCTGGATTGGCTGTAGTTCAACTAGGAAATGTTGCTGCGAGCAGTGTCTATGTTAAAGCTAAAACAAAAGCTGCAAAAGAAGTGGGAATTAATGTTTTTGATCATCATCTAGAAGACACAACTAATCAAAATGATTTAATAAATTTAATTAATCAATTAAATAGTAATGAAGAAGTTGATGGCATTCTTGTTCAACTACCTTTGCCCAAAACAATAAATGATGAAGCTGTATTAAATTGTATAATACCAGAAAAAGATGCTGATGGTTTTCATCCTTTAAATGTTGGTAAACTTTCAATAAGTAACACGAATGATGAAAATTTAATGATACCTTGTACACCATATGGTTGTTTACTACTTCTAAAAGAACTTGGTATAGAGTTAGCTGGTAAAAATGCTGTTGTAATTGGAAGGTCTAATATAGTTGGAAAACCAATGGCTCAATTATTACTAAAAGAGTCTTGTACTGTAACAACAGTGCATTCTAAAACTTTAGATATTGAAAGTATTTGCAAAAGAGCTGATATTCTAATTGCTGCAATTGGAAAACCTGAATTCGTAAATAAAGATTGGGTAAAGGAAGGGGCAATTATTATTGATGTTGGTATAAATAGAGTCAAAATAAATGAAGAAAAATCAAAACTAGTAGGGGATGTTTTATTTAAAGATGTAGAAAATAAGGTAAGTGCAATATCTCCAGTACCTGGAGGCGTAGGACCAATGACAATTGCATGTCTTTTAAGAAATACAACTATTTCATGCAGAAATAGATTAATTAATTAATTAAATAACTTTATTAATACATTTTAAAAAAATATCTGTTGAGATTGCTTTTCTAGCTTCCTCACAATGACTACACAGTTTTTTATATTCTCCACATGGGGATGATTTATGTTCATAAAATATATTTTCATGAAAATCGTAACCAATCGCATCAGGAGTTATCCACCCTCCAAAATATAAAACTGCTTTTTTATTTAAAGCTGCAGCAACATGTCCAAAGCCTCCTTCGGGACCAACATATAAATCTGCTTCATTTAAAACTGCGCATGCTAGACGAAAATCCATATTCTCAGTGGAAAAGACTGATAAATTTTTTTTACTTTCTTTATGAACTGATTGGATTACCAAAAAATCTTTTATAAGCACATTTATTAATCTTTGCCAATTTTCTGAACCCCAATCTTTATTTTGATGCTTAATACTAAACTGCCGATCATGAATTTTTGTAGATGTAGTTTCTATAAAAATAATTTTTTTATAATTTTTGTTATTTTTGCTATTCCAAAATTCAATTGCATCAGATATTATTTTTTTTGCTTCAGCTTTTTCTTTTTTTGTAAAATAAATTTCTCCAGGATTGGGTTTAAATTTTCTCCAAACATAATTTGTATTGGTAGTTTTTTCATAATCAATATAAGGTCTATTATTTTCATGATAATCAATAATATGTATAGGTTTGTTTTTCTCAAGATTTCTGCAATCAGATATATTTGGGTTATTATCATAAATGGGTGAATGATAGGCCATTTGGTTTTTTGATTTTCCAATTACAATTTGTCTATGTGGAAATTGTTTTTTGATTTTTGAAGCTAACTTTGTTACTAGTAAGTCATCCCCGTAACCCATTTACTAAAGATTATTTTTTTTGAGTCTAACTGAATTTATTTTTATAAATCCTTCGGCATCTTTCTGATTATAATCTCCGACTTCATCAAATGAAACAAGGGAGGTATCATATAGACTGTCATCTGATTTTCTTCCAGAAATAATTACATTACCTTTAAAAACTTTAAGTTTGACTTCCCCATTTACCTTTTTTTGAGTAGAGTCAATCAAGCTTTGCATTGCTATTCTTTCTGAGGAAAACCAAAAGCCATTATAGATTGTTTCAGCATATTTAGGCATTATCTCATCTTTAAGATGTGCTTCACCTTTGTCTAATGTTATGCTCTCTATCGCTTTTCTTGCATTAATAAGTATTGTTCCTCCGGGAGTTTCATAAACTCCTCTTGATTTCATTCCTACGAATCTATTTTCAACAAGATCCACTCTTCCAACACCATGTTTACCTGCTATAGAATTTAATTTTGCTAAAAGGTCATGTGGTTTTAAATTATCTTTATTAATTGAAACAGGATCACCGTTTTTAAATTCAACTATTAATTCTTCTGCCTTATTTGGAGAATCTTCGATACTGCTAGTTCTTGAAAAAACGTACTCAGGTGGTTCAATCCAAGGATCCTCAAGAAGTTTACCTTCTGAGGAAGAATGTAAAAGATTTGAATCAGTGCTAAAAGGAGGTTCTCCCATTTTGTCTTTAGGGACCGTTATCTGATTTTTTTCAGCATATTCGATCAAATCATTTCTACTTTCAAAATCCCAATCTCGCCATGGTGATATAACTTCGATTTCTGGATTGTTTGCATAATAACCTAATTCAAATCTAACTTGATCATTACCTTTGCCAGTAGCTCCATGTGCAACAGCATCAGCACCAACTAATTTCGCAATTTCAATTTGTCTTTTCGCTATCAAGGGTCTTGCTATTGCTGTACCTAACAAATAGGTTCCTTCGTAAAGTGTATTTGCTCTAAACATTGGAAAAACATAATCTCTAACGAATTCTTCTTGTAAATTTTCAATAAATATTTCTTTTACACCTAAATTTTTTGCTTTTGTTTCAATTGGTGAAAGTTCTTCTCCTTGACCAATATCTGCTGTGAAAGTAACTACAGGACATTCATATTTATTTTGGAGCCACTTGAGAATAACACTTGTGTCTAATCCACCTGAATAAGCTAAAACAATTTTCTTAGGCATTTAACAATCGTTAATTAACTGATTATACGCAGCAGTGAATCCATTAAGTGTATAGGTGTCATTTGTAATAGTGCCTCTTGAAGACTCACCTGTAACCTTAAGCTCTAATCCTTTTTTCATAGCAAAAATTACTTTTGCATCTTCTTCTGTCCAAGCAGCAGTTGGCAAGTCTTCTGTTGTATAAAATTTGTATTCTCCTTTATCTATGTTTACGATAATATCAGATGGGACTTTGTAGCTATAACCTGCTTCTATTTGAACTACAGTATCAGGGTTACCAATATTTTTATAAACAAGAACATAGAAATTTCCTCTTTTCTTATCACTGGGTAAATCTGTTTCAGTTGCTAAACTACCTACGTAGCAATACTCATCAGCTTTCTCAAAAGACCATTTGCCATTCTCTAAACCCATTAAGGTTGAAGGCACTGCTACATATAGTACTATAAGAAACTTAATAAAAATTTTCATCAATAGGTTCTTTTAGTATATCTTATGCAAATAGTTAAGAAAGTTTAGACTATGTTTGATAATTTATAAAATATGGAAAAATCACATTCAAACAACTTGATGAGCAAAATTCAAAAACACCGCGACGAAATGGCTTTCTCGGAAATTTTTGATTATTTTGCCCCAAAAGTTAACGCCTATTTTATCCAAAATAGTATAAAATTTGAGAGCTCCGAAGAGTTAACTCAGGAAGTTTTGAGCACAGTTTGGGCAAAATCAGATCTATATAACTCAGAAAAATCAGCTCTCTCGACATGGATTTTTACTATAGCAAGAAACAAAAAAATAGACTTTTTCAGGAAAAATTCAAAGATAGATTTTAAAGAAGAAGATATAAGAGAGTTTTTATACCAAGATAGAGAAGTTGACCTCATTAAAGAAAATGAAGCAAAAAAACAGATAGAGAGAATAAATGATGAACTGGATGAACAGCAAAAAATAATGATAAAAATGAACTTTTTTGAGAATAAAAGTCATAAAAAAATTGCAGATGAGCTTGAAATTCCTTTAGGGACAGTTAAATCAAAAATAAGGCTTATATTAACAAGAATGCAGAAATTTTTAAGATGAACGGAACAGTAGTAAAAAACCAGCTTGTATTTGACTTTGCATCAGGGCTATTAGGTCCAGCAAAATCGCTATTTGCTTCGACATATTTACAATTAAATTCAAATGCCTCTAGAATTAGCAGTACATTTGAAAATTTGTTGGGTGAAAACCTAATGGATAATGAAAACATTCATCCTAAAAACCTAAAATATACAGATTGCATTAAAGGTGAAAATAGTAAATCTGCGCTAAATACAGAAGATCCAGTAACCAGATACTTTGGAAACCTTAACAATTTAAATTGGAAACAAGTATATAAAGGTTTCAAAGAGTATACAGCATCTATCGACGATAAAGATGAGCTAAAATTAATAAAAATGGACCCTGGAGTTTCTGTACCACTGCACTCCCATGGTGGAAAAGAGTTCATCTTAGTCTTGGAGGGAAGCTTCTGCGATGAATATGGTGAATACTCTAAAGGTGACATTCAGATAAATGACCAAAAAATAAAACATACCCCAATTGCGTCAAGAGATACTGGCTGTGTATGCTTAAGTATTACTGAAAAAGATGTTATTTTCTTTGGTAAGTATGGATCTTTCTTAAATTTATTTACATTTATTAAATCTTTTTTTAAGTCAAAATAAATTCATTAATATATAATTCTAAACGTGACCAAAATTCACGTTGACTTTACTAGAGGTAATAAAATTGAAAGCTCTCATCAAGTTAAAGCATTAGTAACAAATATTGATGGTAAAATTTTGTTATCTACAAATAATGATAATGATTTTTTTTTTCCTCGATCTTCAATTAAAATATTTCAAGCTATTCCTTTAACAATGTCAGGTGCAGCAAAAAAATATAAATTAAACGGTAAACAAATAGCTTTAGCTTGTGCTTCACACAAAGGAGAGAGATTTCATATAAGTGAACTAAAAAAATGGATTTCAAAAATAAAATTAAAAACAAAAAATTTACAATGTGGTATTCATGGACCATTAGACAAAACAGCTTCAGAAAAGATAATATATTCTAGAAAGAAGTTTAACGAATTACATAACAATTGTGCTGGCAAACACTTAGCTATGTTAACAAGCTGTTTATTTAATAATCATAGCATTACAAATTATTTAGATTTCAATCATCCACATCAAAAAAATATTAGAACAGTTTTCAATAAGTTCACAGAGAAAAAATTATCAAAAAAAAATTTCTCTTTAGATGGCTGTAGTGCTCCACAATATTCATTCCAAATAAAATCAATATCTAAAGCCTTAAATAATTTAATTAAATGTTATAATAGTAATTTTGAATATTCAATAGCAGCAAGAATACTGATTGATTCAACTTTAAAATATCCAAATTATATTGGAGGAACAAAAAGCTTTGATACAAAAGTAATTGATTCTTCACAAAATAAAATATTTTGTAAACATGGTGCGGAAGGTGTTTTTTTGTTTGCTCATTTGAATAAAGGTATAAGTGGAGTGGTTAAAGTAACAGATGGTAATGAAAGAGCAATACCAATCACTATTATAAATATTTTTAAAAAATTAAAAATAATGAATAAAAGTGAATTAAGAAACCTACAAAGAAAAGAAGAATTTTATCTTAAGAATCATGCAGAAAAGAAAATTGGGCATATTAACTGTAAGATAATATAAGTAACAAAGATAAAGCAATTAATAATGTTAGTGGCAATCTTAAAAAATAAAAAGCGTTTTTATTTAATTCGTTAGAAAATATAATAATGTAGTCAAAAAATAATTGTGTTAACAAAAGCAGAATTATTAAAATAAATATTATAAAAATATTAATATTATAAAGATTTAATATTATAATAATAACAGAGAATAGGCTTGGGAGAAAACCATAAACTACAATATGTATAGGTGGATTATTTTTTAAATTCCAGTTAATTGATCCAATAAAAACAATAATTATTAAACTGTAATAAGTAATAAAATTGAATAAAATCTCTTCTTTAATTTTCAAAAAATAATATTTATCTAAAAATACTATAGCGTATGGTATTAACCCAAAATATGAAATTAAGAATTGTATGTTAATTTTTTTGAACATTTATTATGATTAAAAATAATATCATTTTAGAAATAGAAAAACTTTTAGATAATAAAAAAATTTTAGATTACAACATTTTATCTGACTCTTTTGGAATAAATTGTTTGAAAATTGAGATAGAAGATAAAGAACAATATATTGTAAAATATTATTACAAAAAAGAGGGTAAGTTCAATGCAATAAGATCTGAAGCTGATAATATTCTTTTTTTAAATAGTCATAAGTTCAATTTTTTTCCAAAAATCATTAATAATAATAATAAATTTCTTATAATTTCATTCATAGATAACAATAATAATTTACCAATTAAGACTAATGATGATTTATTAGGTGCCATAATTTCACTTCATTCTAAAAGGAGTAAAAATTATGGATTTAATTTTGACACTCAAATTGGTGGATTAAAGCAGTCAAACTCAAACACAAAAAATTGGGTAGAATTCTACAGAGACAAAAGATTACAATACATATTTAATTTAATTAATAAAAATCAACCAATGGATAAAGGTATAAATAATAAAATTGAACTATTATTAAAAAAAATAAATAATTTCATTCCCAATAACCCAAAACCATCACTGCTACATGGTGATTTATGGGAAGGAAATATACTTTTTAAAAATAAAAGGTTTTCAGGTTTTATTGATCCAGGATCTTTTTATGGTCATAATGAATTAGAAGTATCCTATTTAAGATGGTTTAACCCTAAATTTATTGATAAGAATTTTTTAGATAAATATAATGATCATATTAGTATTGATAAGTATTACGTAAATTATGAACCAATTTATCAATTGTATTATTCATTATTAAACGTCTATTTATGGGATAGAAGCTATATTGAAAATGTTCGAGGATTGTTAGATAAAATTAAAATATAAAAGATTAAACACATGGGTTGGGATCAGATAAGTGTATGTCTTCTATTTCTTTTAATAGTTCTTTTGAAAGTGATATATCGATGCTATCTATATTCTCTTTAAGTTGATCCATTGTTGTAGCTCCAATTATATTACTCGTAACAAATGGACGATCATTCACAAAAGAATTTGCGAAAGTGGAAGGAGCGATATTGTGTTTTTGAGCAAGTTTAAAATATTTTTCAATTGCTCTTTCTCCTCTTTCAGTATGATGTCTAGAAAATCTTCGTGGCCAAAGGGTATATCTGGCTTTTTGAGGATTTTTTCCACCAATATATTTACCGCTTAATCTACCACCTGCTAAAGGCGAGTAAGCAAGTAAACCACAGCTTTCTCTGATAGAAACTTCAGAATTATGAATATCAAATACACGGTTAACTAGACTGTAAACATTCTGTATTGACATCATACGAGGAAGATTTTTTTCCTTAGAAATTTGGAGATATTTCATAACGCCCCAGGGTGTTTCATTTGATAAACCTACATATCTAATCTTACCTGACTGAACAAGCTGATCTAAATTATATAGAACCTCTTCTACTGTAGTCCAATCATTATCACTTGCATCATACTCAAAGTCTAAAACTCCAAACTTAGGTACTTTTCTTTCAGGCCAATGAAGTTGGTATAAATCAATATAATCAGTTTTTAATCTTTTAAGACTTTCATCTATTGCAGCATTCATATTCTTTTTATCAAAACCAAGACTTTTAGATCCTTCTCTAATCCACTCTAGACCGTCTGATTTTGATGCTATTTTTGATGCTAAAATTATTTTATCTCTATTTTTTTTTTCATGAAACCAGTTGCCAACTATTTCTTCAGTTTTTCCATAAGTTTCTTTGCGAGGCATTACAGCATACAATTCAGCGGTGTCAAAAAAATTTACTCCTCTTTCGACAGCATAATTCATTTGATCAAAACCATCTTGTTGGCTATTTTGTTCACCAAATGTCATGGTGCCCAAACAAATTACGCTTATATCAATATCTGTATTCCCTAGTTTTCTATATTTCATACTATTTTTATAAAATGCCTTGAAATTGTCGGATTTATAGCGATATTAGTAATAATTAAAAGGAGAAATTATGGCTTTAGACTTTAATCAACGATCTTATACTAAATCAGTAGATCAGGCAGCAATTGATGAAGGCTTGAGGGCGTACATGCTTAAAGTCTACAATTATATGGCAATTGGCCTATTGCTTACTGGTTTTATTGCTTATTTTTTTGGAAAAGCATCAATAGTTACTAATGAGATAGGGCAAATTATTGGAGTAACTCAGGTAGGGGCATTACTTTTTGGGTCTCCTCTAAAATGGGTGGTTATGCTAGCACCTTTAGGATTTGTTTTTTATTTAAGTGCGAGAATTAATAGAATGTCAGTTTCAGCCGCACAAATTACTTTTTGGCTTTTTGCAAGTATCATGGGTTTATCACTTGCATCAGTATTTATAGAATTTACCCAAACTTCTATAGCAAGAGTATTTTTCATTACGGCAAGTACTTTTGGGGCAATGAGCTTATACGGCTACACTACAAAAAGAGATCTAACAAAACTTGGTGGTTTTTTGTTCATGGGTCTAATTGGTATAATTATTGCAAGTGTAGTAAATATTTTCGTTGGATCAACAGCCTTACAATTTGCAATCTCAGTTATTGGTGTTCTAGTATTTGTGGGTTTAACAGCGTACGATACTCAAAATATCAAAAATATGTATTATAGTGGTGATAGTGAGGAGATAGGTTCTAAGAAAGCATTAATGGGTGCTTTAAAATTATACCTAGATTTCATTAATCTATTCATTTTATTACTGCAATTATTTGGTCAAAGAAGATAATTCTTTTAAATCCAAAATATCTTTTTATTATACCCAGTCTATAAAAGACTGGGTTTTTTTATGTCTAATTTAGAAAATAAACTTAAGAAAATAGTTAACACCTATAACAATATAAATAAGGAACAAGGCTATAGAGATATAAAAAAATTATCTGCAAAATATAAGAAGAATCTAAAAGTTCTAAATGTATTATCACAGATATCCCAAAAGATGGGTGATATTGATACAGCATTAAATTCTTTAAAAAAAATTTTATTAATCGAAAATAATAATGTCGCTCTTCTTTCTAAAATTTATAAATTATTTTTAATCAAATCTTCATTGGATGAAGCTTTAAAATATATTGATACAATTTTAAAAATAGATAAGGGACATTATGAATCATTGCGCGATAAAGCTTATATTTTTTTTTTGAAAAATGATTTTAGTAATGCAAAAAAATACATAGATAAAATTTCACAATTAAAAGAGAGTGATTTTTTTGCATATAATATCAAGGGTTTAATATATTTAAAAAATAATATTTTGTATGAAGCAGAGGATTATTTTAAACAAGCAATTAAAATAAATAATAAACATGTTGATAGTTACAATAATCTAGGTGTTTGTTTGCTCGAATTAGAAAAATTGAATGAAGCACACAAAATATTTAAAGACGCTTATAAAATAGACTCTGATAATTTTAAAACTCTCATAAATTTGGGTAATGTTTTAAGTCTTCAAGATAATATTTTAGAAGCTATAAAAATTTACAGTAAAGCTTTAAATTTGTCTCCTAATAATCAAGAAATTCTATCTAATATAGCAATATGTTATTGCAGAGAAAATAA
Organism: uncultured Alphaproteobacteria bacterium; assembly: GCA_902604905.1. Lineage (GTDB taxonomy): Bacteria > Pseudomonadota > Alphaproteobacteria > HIMB59 > CACPNW01. Next base: position 12,293 of record CACLAN010000004.1, on the reverse strand, counting down.
AGAAAAAGAAGCTAAAATTTACTATGATAAAGCAATAAAAATTAATCCATATGATTATAAATTAATATATGCCTATTGTACTTTACAGTTGAAATTGAATAATTTTACCAATTCATGGGACTTGTTTGACTCAAGATTATTGATTGAAAAAAATAAAGTTAATTTAAATAATTTTGAATTAGTTAAAAATAACCTATTTGAGAATTTAAAAGTTAATCCAGAAAATAAAATACTAATTTTGAGAGAGCAAGGAATTGGTGAAGAGATTTTATTTAGCTCTGTGTATCAAGAGATCATTGATAAATTTAAAGATATTAAAATTGAAGCTGATAAAAGGCTGGTATCGGTATTTAATCGATCATTTCAAAATGATATATTTGTTGAAGATGGATATTATTCAAAAAATTCGAAGATATCTGAATTTGATAATGTGGTATACGCCGGAAGCATAATCAAATTTTTTAGAAAAAGCAAAAGTGATTTTACTAAAAGTAATTATTTAATAGCTAGAAATGATATTGTTAATAAATACAAAGAAAAATTATCTAATTACAAAGAAAAACTCAAAGTGGGTATTTCATGGAAAAGTGTAATAAATATTTATGGAAGTTTAAAATCGTTATCTATCAAAGATTTTGAACCATTATTTACAAATGACAGGCTTATCATAAACTTACAATATGGAAATGTTGAAAAAGACAAAGAATATTTATCAAGTCAGAACAAGAATTTAAAAATTTTTAATGAATTAGACTTATTCAATGATATTGAAGCTTGTATGGGCTTACTAAAAAACTTAGATTTATTTATAACAGTTAGTAACTCGACAGCTCATTTTGCTGGAGCTCTAGGTATACCCACAATATTAATATGTCCTAAAAAATCGTCTACGTATTTCTATTGGAATACAAATAGTGGATCATCAATATGGTATAAAAATCTAAAAGTTTTAAGAGTAGAAGGTTCAATAAATAAAACTATAGAGCAAATTAACAACATTGTAGAAAAGAATAATGAATTTAATTTCTCAAATTAATGATATTCTTAAAAAATTTGAAACTGGTGATAAATTAAAAAGTTATAAAGAACTTCAAAAAATTTTTATAAAAAATAAAGATAATAATTTATTACGATATAACCTAGCAGTTATTCAACAAAGCCTAAACATGAATAAAGAGGCTAGAATAAATTATAATTATTTAATAAAAAATGAAAAAAATCTGAAAGCAATGATTAATCTTTATAATATGGATATTACAGAAGCAAATTATTATGAAGCTTTTAACACAATAGAAAGTATTTTAAAAATAAAGACAATTATAAACGTAGTTAAAGACAAAGCTTTTGTTCTTTATAAATTAAATAGAATTGAAGAAGCAAAAAAAATTTGCATATCTTACCTAAATAAAAATAATAAAGATTTAGGTTTTCTTACTGTAATAGGTCAGTGTTTATTTCATGAAAGAAAATATGATGAAGCTATTAAAATATTTGAAAAAATTCTACAAATAGATTCAAAAAATCTCTCAGCATTAAACTCTTTAGCAAGGACACATAATGAAAAAAACGATAAACTAAAAGCTCAAGAATACTATCTAAAAGCACTAAGGATTGACGGGTCATCTTTTTATTTGTTGAATAATATTGCAGGTTTTTATAGAGAGAATTCATCTTACGGTAAAGCTATTGATTACTACAAACAAGCTCTTTCGGTAAATCCAAATAATGCGTATATCTATAACAATTTAGCTAAAATATATTTTGATTTGAATAATCATGAAAAAGCTATGGAAAATAGTTTTAAAGCTTTAAAAATGAAAAAAAGTGATGGTGATATTCAAAAAACAATTGCATTTATATATCTTAAAGATCATGATTTTGAAAATGGTTGGAACTACTATGATGGGAGATTGGATATAGAGGATTTTAAAGAGAAAAATAATTTCATAAAAAAATTAAACAAAAAATTATACAGATCACGTAGTCTTAATAATCAAAAAGGTAAATTTCTAATTGTACGTGAACAGGGAGTTGGGGATGAAATACTTTATAGTTCTATGTATGAAGATGTATTAAGTGATTTTGATAATATAATTATAGAGTGTGATCCTCGTTTATTAAATTTCTACAAAAGATCATTCCCAAAATATAGGACAAAATTTGTTAGCCTTGGAACTATTACAAATTATGATGAAGAGTTTAAAAAAATTGACTATATAATTTATGCCGGAAGCCTAGGAAGATATTACCGTAAGAATATAAAAGATTTTAAAAATAATTCTTTTTTAAAATTAGACGAAAAAAAATTAGAGGAAATGAGTAGAAAATTGTCGATTTATAAAAAAAAATACAAGATTGGATTATCATGGAAAAGTTTTAGTGATAAATTTGCCAAAGATAAATCTCTAAACCTTAAAGATCTTAATAAAATGTTTAGTCTTACTAATTGTGATATCTTTAATTTACAATATGGTGATGTTGGAGATGAAATAAATAGTTTCAATAATACAACTAAAAATAAACTACTTAATATAGATGGTTTGGATTTGATAAATGATTTTGAAGGTATTGCTTCATTATTAAAGTCACTTGATGTTTTTATTTCTGTTAGTAACAGTACTGCACATCTTGCAGGAGCGCTGGGTGTGAAAACAATTTTGATTAAGCCAGAAAATTTTGCTGTTTTTCATTACTGGAATCAAAAAACAGATAATACTCCATGGTATCCTTCAGTTAGACTGATTGACAAAAAAAAATTTTTAAATGATTCTAAATTTTTAAAAAATATTTTAGGTATTTGAGTTGAATTTATTAGAAAGATATTCATCTCTTTCCAATATCCATTCTTTTGCAAATTCAACATCTTGCCATTCAGAAAACCAGGGTCCACCTCGTGTATAATGAACTGCATAAGGCTTTTTATTATTATGACCTGAGGTCCAACCTTCCAACCAGTTCCATCTTTCATCTAGTAAGCCAATTTCATTATCTTGACACCATTTGAATTGATGAAGATATGCACCAGTTTCATTATTTACTTTCTCAACTGTAAGATTCTTTGTGCTTGGATGAGAACAATTGTATAGGATAAAACTAGACCAATTTTTTCTTGGATAGATTGTTTGTTTTTGTCCATCCATCTTATGTTTTTCTTTTGGGGTATAATCATGTTGAACACAATAAGCAGCTTTAGTTTCATCAAGATTGTTTAACAAATTTGCAACATCTCCTAAAAAAATAAAATCACAATCACAAAAAACTGCCCACCCTTCATAATTCATAAGTTTAGGAACTAAAAATCTGGAATAAGTAAATTCTGTAGAAGCTAGTGGGTCAACATTTCTAGTATATAATTTTTTAGCTATAAGCTCCTCAAGCTTTAAAGACATAACGTTTACTTTAATGCTAGATCGCTTTAAAAGTGAGTGTTTACATACTCTATATGCAATATCTTCTTTAGAATCATACCCTATGAAGAAATGTAGTTTCATATTAATAATTGTTATTTCTTAACATTTTATGTGATGCCCAAACAAGCGAATTATAATTTCCAGAATTAGATAAACTACTCCACTCATCTTGGGTTTGATTGGTAATTCTACAAATCCATGTATCTTCCATATTTGCATTTTCAGCTCTCATAATCCATGAATCACTTTTCTGTTTATCATTATTTTCTCCAAGTTCTATGTCTGACATAAAGTAACAAATTTCTTTTGATGGATTAGCTCCGATCATACCTGAAATATTTTCCCTAGCCAAATCCCAGTTTAGATTTTTTATAGCAAAATACACTAAAAGTTTTTTAGACTCCTCTGAATTTAAATTATTTTTAACTAAATCATTTATAAATTTTGTTTCACTTAAATTATTCTGAATTAATATTTTTGTTATAATAGATCTCAGTAGAGAACTTTGATTTAAGTTCCAATACTTCTTAATTTGTTTACTTAAATTTCTTTTATCATTTAAATTTGCAAGAATCTCTAAATGTAATTTTATATATGGGGCAAAGCCTTTCTTTAATTCAATTGCTTTAAGAATATTTTTTAAAGCATCCTTTATTTCACTTTCAGATTTAATTTTTGCTATCTCGTAATATCCAATTGATTTATTTTCACTTAGATCATTTTTATTTATAATTTTATTTGAGAAGGCTTTATCAGTTAATAAAATTAGTTGATTCCAATTCTTTGTTTTGGCAGCAATAAATATTAATGTTTCATAAAGCTTTTCTATATTAGGATTTAAAGAGAATAATTTTTCTCCATATAAAAAAGCATGGTGATAATCATGATTTTTTAAATTTTGTTCCATTAAACCCCTATAACCTAGTGTTTCTGTCTTTTTTGATTTAATCATATCTTCATAGACATTGTTAAGTTCTGGAAATTTTTTCTCTATCTTTAATACTTCAGATTTTAATAAAAGAGATAAAGATGGGTTATCTTTTAAATAAGAAATCATTTTTTTATGAGATTTTATTGCAGATTTATTGTCTTTATTCGCTACAGCAATCATTGCATCAACAAAATGTAAGTAACCTTTTTCAATTTTATTATATTTATTTTTTAAGAAATATTTACCGAGTAAAAGTCTTGATCGGAAAAATAAATAAAGCAGCAAATATAATAGAAAAACAAAAGATAAAAAAACAACGGCAAATAAATTTGAAGAAAAAGAATATTTTAAATTTCCTATATCTAAGGATACAATAAATGGATTAGTAAAAATAAAAGTGAGCGCTATGATTAATAGTAAAAACTGCAATATAAAAATTGAAAATCTATACATTATTTAATTTTGATATTTCTGTTATAAAATTATTATAATTATTCATTTCATTTAAAGATACTTTAAAAAAAACTTTATAATTTTCTATCTTACTTATACTGTCATAAGCTTTTGTTATATTTCTATTTTTAATAAAAAATTTAGTCTCCTCTAATATTAAAATTTTTTCATCAGAAATAATATTTTCAGAAGATGGAGAAAGGTTTATGTAAGGTAAAAGGATTTTGTTAAATAAACTATTATTTTCATTCACAATATTCTTTAAATATAAATTAGCTTCATTATTAAATTGATCTTCTAGAAATAAATGACCTTTGTATTTATTTCTTTTTAGAATTGATAATTTTTCCAAAATAGGATTTTTGTTATTTTCTAAAATTGTTTCAAGATATTTGAGCTCTCTATCAAAATCTATGTTGTTTTCGTATTTGATTTTTATTAGCTCAACTACTTCTTTGATAGATTGATTCACTAGTTCAGGGTTGTTATTAGGCTGATCTTCAATATTTTTATTTTTTATGGAAGAAATCTCATAACTTAGAGAATTAAAATTCTTATTTAACAATTCTATACTTTCATTGATTCTCGTCAAATCAACTTTTGGTTCTTTATTAGAATTTTCTTTAATAAGTTTTTCTATGTTTGTTAAAGCTGTTTTTGTTTCAAATATTTGTTTAGATATATTTTTTATCAATTCAGAATTTTCATTTATATTGTCCCTAAGTTCATTTTCTAATTCAATCTGAAGTTTGGATACCTTATCTTCGTTTTGATAATTCGTATAGAGAAGATAAATTAAGAAAAAAACACATAATAAAAGAATAAAGCTTAATGAAAATTTAGAAAAAATATAAAAACTGTCAAAAATCTTTTTCATCCTCTTTTTTTAACATTATTAGTTTGTTGTTTAACAGAGTAAAATACTATACCAAAAAAATATGCTTGTATTTGCTGCAGAAACTTCGTGCGACGAAACATCGGTATGTCTAATGGAAAACAGCTCTATTGTAAAACATATTACTTTTTCTCAGGAAATTCATAAAATACATGGTGGGGTTGTTCCAGAGTTAGCCTCAAGATCACATTTGGAAAAAATACAAAGTATGACAAATGATTTATTTAATAATAAAAAAATAGAACCAAAGGAAATAGATGTTTTCACTGCTACTTGTGGACCTGGACTTATAGGTAGTTTATTGGTTGGTTCAACTTTTTCCAAATCTTTAGCAATTTCTTTTAACAAACCATTCATTCCAACTAATCATCTTGAAGGACACATATTGTCTACAAGTTTTAATAATAATATTAAATTTCCAAATCTTATCTTGCTTTTAACCGGGGGGCATACTCAGGTTTATCTCATGAAAAGTGAGAATGAAATAGAACTATTGGGACAAAGTGTTGATGATGCAATAGGAGAAGCTTTTGACAAAACTGCAAAATTAATCGGTCTATCATATCCTGGTGGTAGTGAAATTGAACAACAAGCGCTTAAGGGGAATGAGGATAAATTTGTTTTACCAAAACCATTAGTTAAAGAAAAAAACTTTAATTTTTCATTTTCTGGTATTAAAACAAATATAAATCTTTTAACAAAAAAAAATAAAATTGATAAAAAATTCGTAGAAGATTTATCAGCATCATTTCAAAAAAATATTACTGAAATTCTTATTGAAAAGTTAGAAAGAGGTATAAAAAGATTAAGTTCTGAAAATAAAAATATAAGATCAATTTCCGTAGTAGGAGGAGTCTCAAATAACAAATACATTCGAAGTAAAATAGAAAATTTTTTTGTCGACAAAAATGTTGAAGTTTACTATCCTATAAAAGAAATGATGGGAGATAATGCTGCTATGATTGCATGGGCATGTATAAAATTTTATAAAAAAGACAGAAATGATTTATTTTTTAAACCTATGCCTAGATTAGGTATAAGAAGTGTATTATAAAATTATTATAAAAAATTTGAACTAAAAATACTAAAATGAAATATTGGTTGTTGAAATCTGAACCTGATGCATGGTCTTGGAATAATCAAGTTAAAGAAGGTGCATCGATGTGGGATGGGGTCCGAAATTATCAAGCTAGAAACAATTTAAAAGAAATGAAAAAAAATGACTTATGTTTTTTTTATCACTCAGTAACAGAAAGAAGTATTGTTGGTATTGTTAAGGTTGTAAAAGAATATTATCCAGATCCTACTGATAAAACAGACCGTTTTGTTGTCGTTGATGTTAAAGCAATAAGAAAATTAAAAAACCCAGTCTCTCTTGATCAAATAAAAGAAAATAATAAGTTGAAAGATATAGCTCTTGTTAAACAAAGCAGACTTTCAGTAATGCCTTTAAAAAAAACTGAATGGGATATAATAATTAAAATGTCGAATTAGCTTAAAAAAATAATTACTTGTTGATATTTAAATAATTTAGAATTAGTCTCTTAATATGGAAATTAAAAAAGAATGGCTAGAATATGCAAAGGTTGATGAAGAGAAATATTCTTCAATGTATGATCATTCTCTCCAAAATAATGATGAATTTTGGGCTGAGCAGGCGCAAAGGGTGGTTTGGATTAATAAGTTTACAAAAATCAAAAATGTAAAATATTCTAAAGATGATGTAAGCATTAAATGGTTTGAAGATGGTAATCTAAATGTATCTTATAATTGTATAGATAGACATGCTAAAAGTAATCCTGATAGAATCGCAATAATTTGGGAGGGTGATGACCCAAATGAGACAAAAAAAATAACTTATAAAGAGCTATTATTAAATGTATCAAGAGCAGCTAATGTACTTAAAAAAATTGGTGTAAAAAAAGGTGATAGAGTAACCATATATTTAACAATGATACCTGAGTTAGCATATATAATGTTAGCTTGTGCAAGAATTGGAGCTGTGCATTCAATTATATTTGGAGGTTTCTCCGCAGAGTCTATTGCTGGTAGAATTAAAGATTGTCAATCAGAGTATGTTGTAACCGCTGATGAAGGAGTAAGGGGTGGTAAAACTATTCCTTTAAAATTAACAACAGATAAAGCATTAGAAACATGTCCCGATGTTAAGAAGTGTTTAATTGTTAAAAGAACAAATAAAGAAATAAAATTAAAAAAAGATAGAGATTTATTCTATGATGATATTCTTAAAGAAGTTAATGATTTTTGTGAACCGGAAATTTTAAATGCTGAAGATCCATTATTCATTTTATATACATCAGGATCAACGGGTAAGCCGAAAGGGGTAATGCATACATCAGGCGGTTACATAGTTTATGCTTCTATGACTCATGAATATATTTTTAACTACAATGATGGCGATATATATTGGTGTACTGCGGACATAGGATGGATAACTGGTCATAGTTACATTATTTATGGACCTCTTTCTAATGGAGCTACAACTTTAATGTTTGAAGGAGTTCCAAACTATCCTGACTTCTCAAGATTTTGGCAAATAGTAGATAAACATAAAGTAAATATTTTTTATACTGCCCCAACTGCAATTAGAGCTTTAATGAGAGAGGGTGATAATTACGTAACTAAAACTAGTAGATCATCATTAAAACTTTTAGGAACTGTTGGTGAACCTATAAATCCAGAAGCATGGAAATGGTACTTTGAAGTTCCAGGTAATTCAAATTGTCCAATTGTTGATACTTGGTGGCAAACTGAAACTGGTGGGATATTGATATCTCCTCAGACTGGTGCCATAAAATTAAAACCTGGTTCAGCTTCAAAACCATTCTTTGGTATTGAACCATGTATTGTAGATAAAAATGGTAAAGAACTAGAAGGGGAATGTGAAGGAATGTTATGTATGAAAAGATCATGGCCCGGTCAGATGCGGACTGTTTATGGTGATCATAAAAGATTCATTAATACATATTTTTCACAATTTGATGGAAAATATTTTACTGGTGATGGATGTAAAAGAGATGAAGATGGTTATTATTGGATTACAGGTAGAGTCGACGATGTAATTATTGTTTCTGGTCATAATCTGGGTACAGCAGAAATAGAAAGTGCTTTTGTTTCTCATAAAGATGTGTCTGAGGCAGCGGTAGTGGGTTACCCTCATGATGTTAAAGGTAATGGTTTATATTGTTATGTTTCTTTAAAAGCGGGTATAATATCTTCAGAAGATTTGGTATTAGATTTAAAAGAAACTATTAGAAAAAAAATTGGTCCAATTGCAACACCTGATTTTATACACATCACTGCTGGTTTGCCGAAAACTAGGTCAGGCAAAATTATGAGAAGAATTCTAAGAAAAATCGCTTCCAATGATTTTGATAACTTAGGAGACACTTCAACACTGGCAGATCCATCAGTTGTGAATGATTTGATTGAAAACAGAAAAAATAACTAGAATTTATCGAGGCTCCCAGTGCTTTAAACATCTAGGCTCATAAATATTTGCTGCTCCAACTTGCGTTCTTTCACCACCCGATGTTTTTCTAAAAGTTTTGGTTGCCTCCAAACCACATACATTGCAAAAACCATAAATCTTTACTATTTTATCTGACAATCCTAATAACATCGAAGATGTTTCCCAAGGCTTCCCTCTTGAGTCTTGATCAAGACCTGCACAAACAACATCTATACCTTTATTCAATATTATTTCTACATTGTTTAATGTATCTTTTGTATCCATAAACTGAATTTCATCTAAGAAAACCATATCAACTTCGCTTTTTTCAAAAATAAATTTTTTTAATGTTGTTGTCCAATCATTCATTGCGTAACACTCATGACTCAAATCATTATGAGTGATAATTTTTTCATTAGAGTATCTGTTATCAATACTTGGTTTAATTACTATAATTTTTTTATTTTGATGTTTTGCCCATAGAATTCTCTTAAGTAGTTCACTTGTTTTACCAGCAAACATTGCTCCAACGATTGTCTCAAGATTTCCTCGCATATCTCAATATATTTTATTTTTATTATTTATTATATAATTATTTTAAATAAATATAAATTTTTAGTAATGATAAAAGGTGTAAAAATAAGATTTGAAATTCATAATATATTATTTTCAATTTATAAATTTAATAAAACACTAAATAGTTCTTTAATTAAAAAACAAATTAATAAACAAAGAAAAGAAGATATAGGTTTTTTAAATAATGTAACCCTAAATTCAATGAGGTTACATTTACATTCTTTAAAGATAATAGACAAATTTATAAAAAAAAAATTAAGAGATCATGAGAAGATCCTATTAATCAGTGCCATAACCCAAATTGTTTTTTTAAATTTTAAGGAGTACGCTGTCATAAATTGTTCAGTTGAAATAGCAAAAAAACTAAAGCTATATCCTGGAATTATAAATGCAGTATTAAAAAAAATAGCCAAAAATAAAAATGATTTGAAACAAATCAAAATTAATTTTAGTGATTTACCTTTATGGTTTCAAAAAGAAACTAGCTTTTTGTCTGATCATGAGAAGAAACAATTCTTAGAAAATTTTCATAAGGAACCAAATATTCACATTGTTTTTAAAGATGAAGAAAGATTGAAAAAATTTGATGCTAAATTAGTTAAAACATCATTGATATCTGGTTTTTTATTGGATGAAAAAAATTTTCAGAATAGAATTTCTTTTATTAAAGGCGATTGGTGGGTACAAGATTTTAGCTCCTTTCTTCCATTATACAGTTTTAAAGAAATAAAAAAAAATAAAGTACTTCTTGATGCCTGTGCTGCACCTGGTGGAAAATCTTTTCAAATTTTGTCAAAAAAATTAAATGTTATCTTGAACGATAAGAACAAGAATAGAATTCAAACTCTTAAAACAAATTTAAAGCGACTCAAATTAAATGCCCAAATTCTAAATGAAGATTTTATTCAATTTGGTAATAAAAGAAAGTATGACGTAATTATAATTGATGCTCCTTGTTCAGCTGTCGGAACGATAAGGAGAAATCCTGAAATATTTTTTAAAAAAAAAGGTCCAAATTTTGACAAACTACTTTCTTTACAAGAAAATATGTTAAAAAAAGCATCATTTTTATTAAATACAAATGGATTTATAATTTATATGACTTGCTCTTTTTTAAAGATTGAAACCATTAATCAGATTGAAAGGTTTCTTAAACTTAATAATAATTTTCTGCTTTCAAATTTCAAACTTAAAGGAAATAAAGGTAATTACTCAAAATTAATGAAAAATAATTTTATGATTACTATTCCTAATACAATTTTTGACTATAATATTGATGGATACTTTGCAGCTATTTTAAAAAAAATAAAATGATTTTAATCATAAAGAAAATATTATTTATATTTATTACTTCTAAGTTTTATAAAAAGAAAAACTTATCTTATTTAGATTTAAATTTTAGAAAAATAGATTTTACAAATCACTATAAAATAAAATCATTCATTTTTAAAAAAAATTTTTATACATACAAAAACAAAAATATTCATAGTTTTGATTTTTTAAATTTCTCAAATAAACTTGGTGGGAAAATAGGTATAAATTTGTCTAAGCAAGCTATCTTTGGGTGGCACAAATTAAACAAAAATAAGTTAGGCTTTCCTTGGATAGAGGATTTATCATCAAAAAGATTGATAAATCTTTTGTATAACTATGAATACATAAATTCTGCTTCAAAAGAAAATGACAAGAAAAAACTAGATTTTATAATATATTTTCATATTCAAAGAATTTTATTTGATTTCAACTCAAAAAGAATATCTGAATTTACTTCATTTGATTTAATAGCATACTTGTTATCCTGCTCAATCTTAAAAAAAATTAATGAAACAGAAATTGATTATATTAAATTTATTGTTGATAACCAGATTGATAAAATTGGTATGCATAAAAGTTATAATTTCTTAGAGCATTCTAAATTTATAAATAATCTTAGTGAAATTAAAAATATTTTACTTTTTTTTAAATCAAAGAAATCAAATATTTTTGATGAAGTAATTCTTAAAATGTCATCTATATTAAATGAATATTTCCATGTAGATGGTTCGTTAGCTTTATTTAATGGTACTAATAATATTTATACAATTAATATCTATAAATCATTAAACAAAGAGATTTATTTAAAAAAAAGAGAATTTTCAAATATTAATAATGGAATTGCATTTTACTCAGATAAAAATAAAAAAATATTTTTTGATGTTGTACAACCTAATTCGGATATGATTAGCTCTAACTTAAGTGCTGGAACTTTATCATTTGAATTAAGTGGTTTTGGAGAGAAAATACTTACAAATTGTGGTGCCTCAGAAAGTTTTGGTAAAAATCCTGAATATTTGAGGTACAGCGCAGCTCATTCTACTATTATTTTACAAAATACTAATATTAGTGAAATAAAGGAAGACAACCCTCATATTAAATTTCCCCAATCAGTAGCTTTTAGAAAGGAGGTTAACGACCATGAAGAAATATTTGAAGGATCACATAATGGATATTTAAAAAAATTTAATAAAATAATCAAAAGAAGATTAGTTATTTATAAAAATAAAAATAAATTAAATG
>CACLAN010000003.1 GCA_902604905.1 uncultured Alphaproteobacteria bacterium | reverse complement strand
GATGGTGGTATGGCTGCACTACAAGTCATAACGATTGATGAAAAAAAGGCTAAAGATTATCAAAACAGACCAGATTTTATTCAACAATATATTTTTCCAGGTGGAATGCTTCCAACTAAAAAACAATTTGAATATTCGGCAAAACACGTTGGATTAAAATGTATTGAAAATCTAAGTTTCGGCGGTTCTTATGCAAAAACACTTAAAATGTGGAATAAACAATTTCAAAAATCTTGGAATGATTTATCTCAGTTTGGTTTTGATATTAAATTTAAAAGAATGTGGGAATTTTATCTATCTTATTGTGAAACAGGTTTTGCAAATAGTTCAACCGATGTTTCTCATTTCTTAATTCAAAAATAGAAATGCAAAAACTAAAAGTATTTTTAGTCTTGACTGGCTATCAACTAACTTGGTTAGCCTGCGTATTTGGTGAAACAAAATTTTCTAATCCTATGTTGGGCATCTGGGTTGGAATTATTTTCTTACTAACTTATTTTTATTTTAATAATAATAAACAAAAATTTATTAAGATTTCACTTTTGATTTCAGTTCCAGGATATTTTTTTGATACTTTATTAGTTTATTTCCAAATTTACGATTTTGAAACTATTGCTAAACTTGGCACTCTGCCATTATGGATGATTGTTTTATGGTTTAGTTTTAGCACTCTTTTTGATGAAATTCTTACTTTTTTTAAAAGTTATAAAATTTTAGGAATTATTTTAAGTGGAGTTTTAGGACCTTTAACCTATTATCTTGGTGAGCCTATCGGAGTTATAAAAATAAATAACTTTCAGATTTTTATTATTTCAATGGTATTATTTTGGATGATCTTGATGTTCTATTATCTAAATTACGTTATAAAAAATAATTAATTTTCTTGATCTACTTTTTTTGTTCTAGTTCTATTTAAAGTTCTTTCGAGATCCTTATAAGTACATAAACCAACATCCATTGGACTCTTTGTCTCAAGAACTGCTTCTCTGTATGTACCATTTCTTATAGCCTCTACTGTATTTTTTGTTGAGCCGGTAAGTTTTGCAATTTGAGAACTACTTAATTCAGTCGGATATCTTTTTATAAGCCACAAAATAGCATATGGCTTTTCTTGTCTTAAAGAAAGAGGGGTATATTTAGAATCTTTTTTTCTTGGTGGTAAATCTTCAATTACATCAGACTTAATAAGACTCAAACGAGCTGCATTATCTTTTTCACATCTTTCAATTTCTTCTTTTGTTAATTGATTATTATCAATTGGATCGTAACCTCTCATACCGACAGCAACTTCTCCATCAGCAATTCCTTGAACCTCTAATTCATGTAATCCACAGAATTCAGCTATCTGATCAAACGTTAAAGCTGTATTTTCTACTAACCATATCGCTGTTGCTTTTGGCATTAAAGGATATTTCATAACTGGCTCATATAATATAATCAAAAAATAATATATAACAAAATATGACTATGACAGATTTTTTTGAAGTTGATGAAAAACAAAAGACGGTTAAAATATTAAATTTGGATGATTTCAGCGTTGAGGATTTACAAAACTATATTTCTGAACTTCAAACTGAAATACTAAGAGTTCAAGATGAGATAAAAAAGAAGAAAGACTTAAAACTTAATGCTGAAAAGTTTTTTAAATAATTATTTATTAATTTTTAGACCTTTAAATCTTTTTTGGAATCTAGCTACTTGTCCTTCAGATTCATTAAGACCAGCTTTACCACCGGTCCATGCAGGGTGAGATTTAGAATCAATTTCTAATTTAAGAGTATCACCTTCTTTACCCCAAGTAGATCTAGTTTTAAAAGTAGATCCATCAGTCATAACAACGTTTATTTCATGATATTTAGGATGTATATCTTTTTTCATGCCTTTCTTATATTTATATAGATTTCAAAGTAAAGTAAGTTTTTTAACTAATTCATTATGAATTTTATTATTTGAAGCAACTAAATCACGAGAATTTATCTCCCATGCATTTCCATCTATTTTAGAAATTTTTCCTCCAGCTTCTTTAACTAAAAGAATGCCCGTTGAAACATCCCATAAATTTAGATCTTTTTCCCAAAAACCATCTAATTTACCAGAGGCAACATAAGCCAGATCAAGGCCTGCAGAACCTAGTCTTCTTATTCCTGCAGATGATTTTAGGATTTCATCAACCTCACTTAAATAGTTTTTATAAATTCTTTCTCCAAATGGAAGACCTGTACCTATCAAACAATCTGAAAAAATTTGCCTGTTTGACACTCGAAGTCTACTATTATTACACCACGAACCTTTACCCTTCGAACTCCAAAAAAATTCGTTTAAAATTGGATTATAAATCACACCATCTGTGATTTCATTGTTTGACATTTTTGCAACGATTATTCCAACATGAGGTATTCCATGAATAAAGTTTGATGTTCCATCAATTGGATCAATAATAATTGTGTTTTCATCACCTTTTATTTTGCCACTTTCTTCTGTTATGTAAGTATAATCTGGATAATAATATTTTAGAGTTTCTAAAAGTTTTTTTTCTACTTTAATATCTGCATTTGTTACAAAATCTCCAACTGATTTAGATTGTATTTGTAAATTTTCTAATTCTCCAAAATCTCTTAATAAAATTTTACCAGCTTTTTTAACTGCTTTTTCAAAAATATTAATTACAGCAGGCTGCATTAATTTTTTGATTTTTCAATATAACTACCGTCAATTGTACTTATTACTATTTTATCATTAACTGCAATAAATTGAGGTACAGATGTTTTAATATTTTTTTCTAAAGTAGCTGGTTTATATGATGAAGCAGCTGTCTGACCTTTTACAACACCTTCAGTTTCTATGACAGTTAATTCTACAGTATCAGGTAAGTCAATTCCAACTGGTTTTTCATTATAGAAATTAATAATAACATCACTATTCTCAACTAAAAATTTTGATTGATCTTCAGTTAATATGTCTGACCCAAGTTCTATTTGTTCATAGGTTTGTTTATCCATAAATATAAAATTATTATTATCATCATAAAGATATTGAAATTCTTTTTCATCAAGAATAGCCCTTTCTACTGTTTCTGATGATCTAAACCTACTATTCATTTTTGTACCTTCTCTTATTTCTTTAAGTTCAGCCTGTAAGTAGGCGCCACCCTTTCCTGGTTGAGTATGTTGGGTTTTCAGAACTTTCCAAAGTTTGTTATTAATCTCTAAAATATTTCCAACTTTAATTTCATTTCCATCTATTTTCATAATTTTATCTTTAATTTTTTTTGTATATTTTTAATTTTTGTAAGATCTACTACATCAAAAGTTGGATTTAATAAAACTTTATTTTTTTTAGCAATTTGATTAATTTTATTTAAGATGATTTTATTATTTTTTAATTTTAAATAATCAATATTTTCGTGAGTTAATAATATACTAAGACCTTGATCATAGCCTGAGTCGACAAAAAACTTAATATTGTGTGACTTATATTTATTTTTAATATGATTTATTAACGTTCTAAGCCACTCTATCCCAAAACCTTTAATTAAAAAATATTTTATAAATATAATCGAAGTTTTGAACTTTGATTTTCGAAATTCTATTAAACTTTCAATTTGTGTTAGTGTTGATACTGCAAAACAAATTTTTTTAGGCACTAAATAAATTTTTTAAGATCAACCATAGTGTCTATCATTCTATTTGAAAATCCCCATTCATTATCATACCAAGATAAAACTCTGCAGAATTTATCTTTGACAACTTGTGTTTGACTCATATCAAATACAGAACTGCTTGAATTATGATTAAAATCGATTGAAACTAGAGGCAATGAGTTAGTTGTTAGAATTCCATTTAATTTTTTAGTTTTTGAAGCTTGGAGAACTATAGAATTAATTTTTTTTGGGTTAGTTTTTTTCTTACTTACAAATGTAAGATCTATAAGTGAGACATTAGGAGTAGGTACTCGAATAGCTGTTCCATCTAGTTTACCTTTTAATTTTGGTAACACTAGACTCAAAGCCTTTGCAGCTCCTGTAGAAGTCGGTATCATTGACTCAGCCGCAGCCCTTGCTCTTCTAAAGTCAGAATGGGTTTGATCTACAGTTCTTTGATCACCCGTGTAACTATGAATTGTTGTCATGAAACCACTTTCAATTCCTAATTTCTCATCAAGAACCATAGCTAAAGGAGCAAGACAGTTAGTAGTGCAAGATCCGTTTGAAATTAAGTTATGATTTTTTTTAATGGTATCGTTATTTACACCTTGAACAATTGTAGCATCTACATTTGAAGCTGGAGCTGAAATGATAACTTTTTTTGCACCTGCATTTAAATGAGAAATCGCCTTTTCTTTTGAAGTAAAAACACCACTGCATTCAAGAACAACATCAACCTTGAGTGATTTCCAAGGAAGGTTATTTGGATCTCTTTCGGAATAAAAATTAATTTTATGTTTACCAATTTTTAATCCATTTTTGATATAACTAATCTCATCTTTAAGAATACCGTGTACACTGTCATATTTAAGTAAGTGAGCACTGCTCTCAACACTTCCTAGTTCATTAATAGCTACAATATTAATATCTTTAGGATTTTTTTCTAATAAAGCTCTAAAAACAAGTTTTCCAATTCTTCCAAATCCATTTATTGCAACTTTCATATTTTTCCTTTTTATAAAGTTTTAATTATTTTTTCAATTAAATGATCATCTGTTATCTTAAAGTGCTTATATAAATCTTTGTATGGACCACTTTCACCAAAAGTTGACATACCAACAAAATTTTCATTTTTAATATATTTTTCCCAACCATTTATTACTCCAGCCTCAATAGCAAAAATAGGTTTATTTCCTAAAATTTCATTTTTATAACCATCATCATTTTTCTCAAACAATTCAAATGAAGACATGCTTACAACTCTTATCTTTAAATTATTGTTTTCAAAAAGTTTATTTGATGCAGAGCAAGCAATCTCAACTTCAGAACCAGAAGATAAAATTGTTGCATCATATTCTATAAAATCTCTTATTTTATAAGCACCTTTATTTACTAGATTTTCTTTTCGATTATCTTTTTGTAACATTGGTAGATTTTGTCTTGTTAAAACTAAGATTGTTGGTCCATTATTGTTTATAGCACATTCCCATGCTTCTATAGTTTCAATAATATCACAAGGCCTAATGACCGTTAAATTTGGTATAGCTCTTAAAGATGCAAGATGTTCAACTGGTTGATGGGTTGGCCCATCTTCTCCTAATCCTATTGAGTCATGCGTCATTATATAAATAACTTGTATATTCATAATAGCTGATAACCTAATTGAAGGTCTACAATAATCGGTGAATACCAAAAACGTTCCTCCGTATGGAATTAAACCTTTATGCAAAGCAATGCCATTCATTATTCCAGCCATTCCATGTTCTCTGATGCCGTAATGAATATAATTTCCATTAAAATTATCAGATGTAATTACATTCATATCTTTTGCTTTAGTGTTATTTGATCCAGTAAGATCAGCAGATCCACCAATAAGATTTTTTTGATAGTTTGAGATTAAATTTAACGTTAGCTCACTCGATTTTCTTGATGCACAAATTGTTTTATTATTAAAATGTTCAGATTTTAATTCACTTAGTTTTTTTGGTAGTTGTGAATCAATTTTTTGATGATAACTATCTTTAAAAATTTTACTTTCAATTAATTCTTTATTTTTTGATAACCATGAATTTTTTGATTCATCATTTTTTTTATAAAAACTTCTCCATTCATGTAATAAATCATTTGGAATTTCAAACTGTGAATAATTCCATTCTAATTTTTTTCTTGTTAAACTAATTTCATCTTCACCGAGAGGTGAACCATGTGATGAAGCTGAACCCTCTTTGTTTGGAGAGCCGAAACCAATTTTAGTTTTACAAGATATAATTGTTGGAGCATCACTTGTTTTTGCTTGAATTATAGCTTGATCAATTTCCTCATATTTATGACCATCTATTTCAATTATATTCCAATTATAAGCTTCAAATCTTTTTTTTACATTGTCTGAAACTGAAAGATCTGTTGATCCATCTATGGAAATAGAGTTATTATCGAAAAACATAATAAGCTTATTTAATTTCAAATGTCCTGCGAGACTACACGCTTCATGACTTAAGCCTTCCATTAAGCATCCATCTCCAGCAAAAACATAAGTGTAATGATCGAAAACTTCTTTTCCATAATTATTTGATAATTTTTTTTCAGCTAGCGCCATTCCAACTGCATTTGCTAATCCTTGAGATAAAGGCCCAGTAGTTGTTTCTATCCCTTCTGCACTTCCGTATTCTGGGTGACCTGCAGTTTTATTATGTAATTGTCTGAAATTTTTAATTTGATTTATATCAATGTCTTTATATCCTGTAAGATACAAACAAGAGTATAATAGCATTGAGCCATGTCCATTTGAAATAATTAATCTATCTCTATCAATCCACTCAGGATCATTCGGATCAAACTTTAAATGATTTTTATAAAGAACTGTTGCGATATCTGCCATACCCATAGGCATACCAGGATGACCAGATTTTGCTTTTTCCACTGCATCCATTGATAAAAATCTAATACAATTTGATAATTGTCTGAGATTGTTGATATTATTTAAATTATTCAAATACTTACCTTTATGGTTGATATAAAATTATTTAATATGAGTTCATTACAGTGACAATTATAAAATTACAAACTATAAAATTATAATGGAAATACAAAAAAAAATTACAGTTCTAAGCAAAAACTTAAATAATCTAAGATCAGCTTTAGAAGATTTTAGGGATCATCATATTTCTAAGAAAGAAAAAATTAAAAATCTTGAAAATGAAATTAAAAATTTACGAAAACAAATGTCTGAGTATATTGATGAATTGGAACTTCTAATTAAGAAATAACTATGCCTTTTTATAAGACAAAAATTTTAAACAGAGAAATATCATTTGAATATGAAAAAAAAGATGAAAAAAAAATAATAGATTCAATAAATTTAATTAATGAAAAAATTGATAATAAATTACAAAATCCAAAATATTCTAATGGAAAAATAAGTGATACTATATTGTTGTCACTTCTCTCTATTGAGCTTCAAGCAGAGCTTTCAGAAAAACTAAATATAGAAAGAATTTCAGAAGTAAATGATGCCAAGAATGAAGAATATCTAAAGAACAATTTAGAACTTAAAGACAAAATACTAAAACTACAAAATGAAAAAAAAATTTTAGAAGATGAAAATTTGAAATTAAATCAAGTATTTGATGAAATAAATAATAAAATAGAAGGTTTAATTGAAATAATTAAGAATTCTTATTATGAATAATATTAAAGATGAAAAATCAATTATCAGAAAAAAACAAAAAATTATAAGAGATAAGATTTTTAATAACAACCCATCTCATTTTGCTTTATCTTTGTTTAATAAACTTTTTGAAAAAATTAAATTTCAAGAAATTAATATAGTTTCTAGTTTTATTTCTATAAATTCTGAGATAAGTACAAGAGAGCTTAACAATCTTATCTTTGTTAAAAATAAAATTTTATGTCTTCCTGTAATTGAAAAAAAGAATAGTCATTTAATCTTTAAGCAATTTAAAAGTGAAGAGAATTTTGTAAAAGGACATATGAATATATCAGAACCTCAAAATAAAAATAAAATTTTAGATCCTGAATTAATTTTTGTACCTTGTTTAGCTTTTGATAATAAGGGAAATAGATTAGGTTATGGTGGAGGTTATTATGATAGGACTTTTGCTTATTTAAATAAAATTAATCATAGCTTCATATCTGTAGCCTATGCATATGAAGAACAAAAGTTAGATTACATACCCATGGACAAATTTGATTTTAAAGTGGATTATGTTATTACTGAAAAAAATTTATACAGTTTTCAATGAAAATTCTTTTTATAGGAGATATTGTCGGTAAGGCGTCACGAAAAAAAATTAAAGAAATTATACCAACACTCAAATCTAAATACAATACAGACATGATTATTGCTAATGGTGAAAATGCTACTTCTGGTTATGGACTTTCAAAAAAGGATGCAGAAGAATTATTTTCCAGCGGATTAGATCTACTTACACTTGGGAATCATGCATGGGATCAAAGAGATATGCTTTCTTATATTGAAGAAAATCCAAAAATAATCAGAGCTTTGAATTACCCTGACGGTGTTCCTGGAAAAGGATATTATAAGTTTGAACTTTTAAATGGAAAAAAAATTATCGTAGTACAAGTAATGCTAAGATTATTTATGAATTTATCATTAGATGATCCATTTAAAAGTATAATTGAATTTCTTCAAAAAGAGAAATTAGGTAGTACATGTGATGCAATAATTATTGACATGCATGGTGAAGCAACTTCTGAAAAAAAGGCATTTGGATTTTATGTTGATGGACAAGTTACGGCAGTTTTAGGTACACATACTCATGTGCCAACAGCAGACAGTGTTATTTTACCCAAAGGTACAGCTTATCAAACAGATGTTGGAATGTCAGGTGATTACAATTCAATAATTGGTTTCGATATAAATAATCCAATCCATGGATTTGTTAAGGGATATAGGGCTGAAGGTAGATTTACACCTGCTATTGAAAATATAACTATATGTGGAGCTTTAATAGAAATCGATATTAATAATGGTTTAGCCAAAAATATCACCCCAATTCAAGAGACATAATTTACATATATTAGACACATTTATCTAATATTTTATATCTTTACTAACATCGGATAAAATATTTATAAATCTACTCGAAATGGCAGGACACTCCAAGTTTAAAAATATTATGCATCGAAAAGGTGCTCAAGATAAAAAAAGAGCAAAGGTATTTTCAAGACTTGGAAGAGAAATATCTGTTGCAGTCAAAGTAGGTGGTGAAGATATTGAAAGTAATATTAGATTAAGATCTGCAATTGCTTCAGCCAAGTCGCTAAATATGCCTAAAGATAATATTGAGAGAGCAATTAAAAAAGGTCAAGGGAATGATCCTGATAATAATTATGAAGAAGTAAGATATGAGGGGTATGGTCCTGAAGGTATTGCAATAATAGTTGAGGCACTTACAAATAATAAAAATAGAACAGCTGCTGAGATTAGATCCTCTTTTAGTAAACATGGCGGTAATTTAGGTGAAACGGGAAGTGTAAGTTTTGGTTTTGATAGATTTGGGAATATTACTCTTAATAAAAGTTTAGTAAAAGAAGATCAACTTCTAGAATTTCTTATTGAAAATAATAGTGAAGATTATGAAATTAATGACACAGAATATTCAATATACTGTGATCAAAACGATTTGCATGAACTTAATGACAAATTAATTAAACAGTATGGTCAGACTAACTCTGCAAATTTAATTTGGAAAAGTAAAAACAATATAAATATTGGAAAAGATACAGCAGACAAACTATTTAAATTACTTGAAGTTTTAGAAGACAATGACGACGTTCAAGTTGTATCATCAAATTTTGAAGTTGATGATTATGTTTTATCTTCACTAACAGCCTAATGAAAGGAATATAGATGCCTGATAAAGCCTGGAAAAAAAGAGAAAGAGATGTTGCAAATTATTTCAATGGTAAAAGGACACCTTTGAGCGGAGGTAATGGTAAAGTAACAAGAGCTGATGTAATTCATGAAGATTTATTTATTGAATGTAAATTAAGAGCAAAGCATACAGCAATTAGTTTATGGGATGATACTGCAAAGCTTGCAAAAGAGGAGGGTAAGACACCAGTAATAGCATTATGTGAAAAAAATAGACCTGGGTTTTGGGTTATGGTTCATAGTAGTGATCTTGAAAAAATTAAAAAATAATTATTATGGCAGATATAAATAGTACAAATCTATCGACAGAAGCTCCAGACTTTTCAATGCTTGCTTTATTTATGCAAGCTGACCTTGTAGTTAAATCTGTAATTATAATTTTAATCCTGGCCTCTCTTTATTCTTGGAATGTAATAATTTCAAAAATTTTAAGAATGAGACAATTAAAAAAACTTGAAAAAGAATTTGAAGATATTTTTTGGTCAGGAAATTCATTCGAAGATTTATATGAAACTTTAAATTTTAATCAGACAGATCCAAAATCAAAATTATTTTGTGCCGCAATTTTAGAATGGAAAAAAAGTAAAACTCAATTTGAAAGTGATGCGTCAGATATAAATTCTTTAAAGGATAGAATGATGAGATCAATGACAGTTGTTTTTAATAAGGAAAGTGAAAATGTTGAGAGAAATTTAACCTTCCTTGCAACTGCTGGATCAACTGCACCTTTTATAGGATTATTTGGAACAGTTTGGGGCATAATGAATAGTTTTAAATCTATAGCAATTGCACAAAATACTAATTTAGCAGTAGTTGCCCCAGGAATTGCAGAGGCGCTATTTGCAACAGCATTAGGTCTTTTTGTAGCTATACCTGCTGTAGTTGCGTATAATAAAATTTCAAACGATTTGTCTAAATACTTTATATCCTTGGAAACATTCATGGATGAATTCTCAACAATTTTTTTTAGGCAATTAGAGAAAAAATAAATTGATTACTTCAAATAATTTAAACAAACGTAAAAAGCAAAGGTACACTCAAATGAGTGAAATTAACGTTACGCCTTTTGTAGATGTTATGCTTGTTTTATTAATTGTTTTTATGGTCACCGCACCTCTTCTAACTGTCGGAATAAAAGTTGATTTACCAAAGGTTAAAGCTACTGCATTAACTGATATTAAAGATCCAATTGAGATAACTGTTAAGTTAGACGGAGAAGTCTACATTGGAGAATCAAAGGTTGAAGTAGAAAATTTGATTCCTCGACTAAACGCTATTACTGAACAAAATATTGAAGCAAGGATCTACATAAGAGGTGATAGAGTAGTAGCTTATGGGAGAATTATGGAAATTATGTCAATAATCAATTCAGCAGGATATATTAAAGTTGCATTAATTACTCAAAATCTTGAGCAATAGATGGATCGTATAAGCTATAATAGTTTAAAAATAGTAAATTTTTTTGAAAACTTAAATCCTAAAACATGCGGAGTTATTTTTTCAACACTAATACATTTAATTATCCTTTTATTTATGGTGGGCTTACCAAATTTTTTTTCTCCAAAAGAAATATATGTTCCAAATGTAATACCTATTGAAATACTTAATGTTGATGAAAATACAAATTTGAAAAAATCTGATACTGAAAAACCAGAAAATAAAAATAAGGAAACAATTACTAAGAAAAAAAAATTCAATTCATCAGATCAATTAGAAGTAAAAAAAAAAGTTGAAATAAATAAAACTGAAATTGAAGAAAAAACTAATCCAAATCAACCAGTTTTGGAAATAAAACAAATTTCAAATTTAGAAGTTAAGGAAACAAAAAAAGTAGTTATCAAAGAAAAGGAAACTTTAGAGATAAAGAGAAAAGTAGAAACAATTAAGACTGATATTATTAAACCAAAACTCAAGCCAAAGCCAAAAATTATAAATAATGAAAATGTTAAATCAGATTTGTATGTTGAAACAAACATAAAGGATAAACCAAAGTTGGAAAATGAAAGGACCATATCTAAACCTAAGCCAAAACCAGAAAAAGATTTTAGCATAGCATCAATGCTTAAAGATTTAAGAAATGAAAAAACAAATATGGTTCAAAATGAGGTTAAAGAAGAGGTTGAAGAGGTTGATAATAAAAGTACAGATGATACTGATGACAGTATTATGTTATCAATATCTGAAATAGATTTGTTAAGGCAGCAACTATCTTCTTGTTGGAATGCTCCTGCAGGTGCAGTTATAGAAAGAGGAGATAAAGTAACAATTTCAGCAAAAGTATTACAAAATATGAAGGTTTCACCAAATAGTATCCGCATTGTTGACACAAATATAGCTAAAACTAATCCATTTTATGGACCAATCACAGATAGCGCTATGAGAACTCTTTTAAACCCTGAATGTACACCGTTAAAACTTCCAAAAGATAAATATAATCTTTGGAAAAATCTTACAATTACTTTTGATTATAGTATTATGAAGGGATATTGATGAAAAAAGCTTTTTTAATAACCCTTTTTTTATTTTATAGTTTTAAAGTCTATTCATTAGAAGTGACTCTAACACAAGGGAGTGTGAAACCAACTCCAATTGCTATCACAGAGTTATATTCAAAAAATTCACAATTAATTAAAGTAGGTAAGAATATTTCAACTGTGATTTCTGATAACTTAGAAAGATCTGGTCTTTTTTTACCCATTGATCAAAGATCATTTATTCAAGATAATGAATCATTGGTAAACAAGCCAAGATTTGAAGATTGGAAATTAATAAAGGCTCAACATTTAGTTTCTGGAAAAATCTCAACAAGCAATGGCAAAATATCTGTAGAATTTAGATTGTTTGATGTCTTTCAACAAAAGCAAATTGTAGGAAAAAAATATGAGACAAATGAAAAAAATTGGAGAAGAGTTGCTCATATTATTTCAGATTCCATTTTTAAAAATATAACTGGCGAAGGTGGTTACTTTGATACAAGAATAGTTTACGTTGCTGAGACTGGTCCAAAAGAAAATAAACAAAAAAGGTTAGCAATCATGGATCAAGATCAATCAAATCATCGTTTTTTAACAGATGGATCATACCTTGTATTAACTCCAAGGTTCTCTCCTAATTCACAAAAAATAACATACATGTCTTATGTAAATAGAAACAATCCTAGAGTTTACATATTTGATATAGAAACTGGTAAGCAAGAAATAGTAGGTGAGTTTCCTGGAATGACATTTGCCCCACGTTTTTCACCTGATGGTAATCAAATCGTAATGTCTTATACGGATCCAGAAATTGGTAATTCCGAAATTTATATTCTTGATCTAAAAACTAGAATTTCAAAAAGAGTGACTAATAATTCTTCTATAGATGTTTCTGCAAGTTTTTCACCCGATGGAAAACAAATAGTTTTTAATTCAGATAGAAGTGGACGAAGACATTTGTATGTGAGTGATAATAATGGAAAAAATATAAAAAGAATTAGTAGAGAAGCAGGAAGTTACTATACTCCGGTTTGGTCACCAAGAGGTGATATGATTGCGTTCACCAAACAAGAGGGAGGACAATTTTATATTGGTGTTATGGAGATTGATGGTTCAAATGAGAGAATGATTGCAAAATCATTCCATGTTGAAGGTCCAACATGGGCTCCAAATGGTAGATTTTTAATGTACTTTAAGGAAGAAAGAACAGCTGAAGATGGATCAGGTGGAGAATCTAGTCTTTATTCTATAGATTTAACTGGTTTTAATGAACGAAAAGTAATAACCCCTTTAGGTGGATCTGATCCAGCATGGTCCCCACTAATGCATTAATTCGATATAATACAAAAAAATATACGAAATTTTAAAAAAAATGTTAAGAAACTTAATATAATTTAGTATATCTACTCAAAGTATTAAGGGAGCACTTATTTATGTTTTACAAGTTTTTAATCTCTACATTTTTAGTATTATTTGTTGCAGCTTGTGCAACTAAACCAAAAGACTCAGCTGACTCCTCTGGCTCAGGATCAAGTAGTTCTGAAAGTGATGTTTCTTCAGAAGGAACCATTACTGAAACTGCAGGAACTGGAATAATTTCTGGATCACAAGAAGATTTAATTGTTAATGTCGGTGACAGAGTATTTTTTGGATACGACAGTTCAGATTTAGACTCTGACGCATTAGAGTTACTTCAAGATCAAGTTGCATGGCTTAAGCAAAATAGTGATGTTTCTGTTACAATTGAAGGACACTGTGACGAAAGAGGAACTAGAGAGTACAACTTAGCTCTTGGAGAAAAAAGAGCTCAAGCTGTTAAAAATTATCTTATTGGATTAGGAATAAATCCTGATAGAGTTTCAACTATTAGTTACGGTAAAGAAAGACCAGCTGTTGTGGGATCTAATGATGGAGCGTGGGCTCAGAATAGACGTTCAGTAACAATAGTTAATTAATTATTATTCCTTAATACTTAGGCGCTATAAAAATATAGCGCCACATTTTTATCTCAATTAGAAATTAAAATCTTTTCATGTTTAAATACATACTCATCTTTTTAATTCTTTTTTTTTCAAGTTATATTTATTCTAATGAAAGTGAACTTACAATTACACAGCAATTAGAAAGATTACAACGAGAAGTCTCTGATCTTTCTAAAGAAGTATTTTCAAATTCATCAAATCAATCAATTGAAACAAATAATGATTTTGTAAAAAATCTTTCTGCTATAGATTTGCGAATATATGATATTGAAAACGATATAAAAAATTTAACTTCTAATTTAGAAGAATTGTATTTTCAACTAGACGATATTTTTAATAAGTTAGAAAACTTAGAATTAGTTATTAATAATTTACAATCTGTTCCATTAAATAATTTTGAAGTCAATACTGATGAAGTTTCACAAGATAGTTCTGAGGTAAAAAACAATACTTTAAGTGATACTGAAACTGAAAATACACTTGGAACATTAAACATTTCAAAAAATACAAATGATACAAGTGAAGAAGTTGTATCTAACGATCAGGGAGTAAATTTAAATGAAAAAGAGGAGGTATTATCACCTGAAGATCAATTCCAAGTAGCGTTTGATAATATTAGAGATAAAAAATGGCAGGATGCCAAAACTTTATTTGAACAGTTTATTTTAGATAATCCTGATAATCAACTATCAGGTTCGGCACATTATTGGCTTGGTGAATTATATATTTTGGAAAAAAATTATAGAGAAGCTGCACTTATATTCGCAGAAGGTTTCCAAAAATTCCCAGATAGTATTAAAGCTGCAGAAATGCTTTTTAAACTTTCCCAGTCTTTATATCAAGTTGAAAAAACTATTGAGGCATGTAAAACTATGGAAAAATTAATAATTGATTTTCCAAAAAATAAAATAATTCCTCAAACCAAAAAACAAATTGTAGAGTATAATTGTTTAGAAAATAATGAATGAAACTTACAAATAAAGAATTCATTAAAAATATAGAAAAAAAATATACTTTTGAAAAAAAACCTTCTGTTGCTGTGGCAGTTTCTGGTGGTCCAGATAGTATGTCATTATTATTCCTTGTAAAAGCTTTTATTAATTACAAAAAAGGGAATTTAATTGCTTTGATCGTAGATCATCGTATTAGAAAAAATTCTACAGAAGAAGCAAAATATATTTCTGCTTACTTGAATCAAAACAAAATTAACTCGCAAATTCTAACTGTAGATAAAGATAATGTAATTAAAAAAAATATGAATGAAGCTAGAAATAATCGTTATAATTTACTTACAAAATTTTGTATTCAAAATAATATTTTGCATCTATTTGTTGCTCATCATAAAAATGATAACTTAGAAACCTTTTTAAATAGAAGGATAGCTGGCAGTGACTTTTATGGTCTAAAATCAATGTCTGAACTGTCAATTTACAACAAAGTTTTTATAATTAGACCACTGTTAAATTTTTCTAAAGAAAAATTATTAGACTACAATAAGAAAAATAAAATAGAATGTATTAATGATCCATCAAATTTTAATTTAAATTATACTCGTCCTACAATAAGAAAATTTATTAATAAATCTGACCAAAAAACAATTAAAGAAATAAATAAAGATTTTGAGAATATACTCTTTTACTCACCATATTTCATTCAAATGATACTTGAGATACTTCTTATAAATATCGTTCTTGTTGACAGTAAAAAAATTGTTGTCGGATTTGATAATATAAAAAATTTAAATGAAATTACTTCAGAAAATATTATACGAAGAATATATCAATTTTTATTTTATGAATCTAACGCTCCCCGATCAAAAAAAACTAGAATCTTAATCAGTGAAATGAAGAAATTAAATTTTAATATTTTTGATATTAAAGGTATGATTGTTAAAAAAAATGATGATTTACTTACATTTTCAAGAAAATCTGTTTAATTTTCTATAAAACTATTGCGTTTCTATAATAAATTCCTATGTAATAATAACATGAAAAACATCAGTAAAAACGTTGTATTATGGATTATAATCGGATTGCTCTTAATAGTGCTTTTCAATCTCTTCCAAGGAACTTCTAATAATAGAAATACTTCTAAAATATCATTTTCTGACTTCATCGCAGCA
Source organism: uncultured Alphaproteobacteria bacterium (assembly GCA_902604905.1). Taxonomy (GTDB): domain Bacteria; phylum Pseudomonadota; class Alphaproteobacteria; order HIMB59; genus CACPNW01. Next base: position 66,581 of record CACLAN010000003.1, on the reverse strand, counting down.
ACTGAAAGTGGAAACGTTTCTGAAGTTAACATTAATGGAAGCAACGTTACAGGATTTCTAAATGACGGTCGATCATTTAGCACTTATGTCCCTAACTACCCTAATTTGGTAGATAAATTAAACGAAAGTGGTGTGAAAATTACTGCTGAACCCTCTGAAAGATCAATGCATCCACTTCTAAGTGTTTTACTGTCCTGGTTTCCAATGCTTCTACTTATTGGAGTTTGGATCTTCTTTATGCGTCAGATGCAAGGCGGTGGTGGTAAAGCAATGGGTTTTGGTAAATCTAAAGCCAAATTATTAAACGAGGCTGTAGGCAAAGTTACATTTGACGACGTGGCAGGTATTGATGAAGCTAAACAAGAATTAGAAGAGGTTGTTGAATTTTTAAAAGATCCTTCAAAGTTTTCTAGATTAGGCGGTAAAATTCCAAGAGGTGCTCTTCTAGTAGGTCCCCCAGGTACTGGAAAAACATTACTTGCAAGAGCAATTGCGGGAGAAGCAAATGTTCCTTTCTTTTCTATTTCAGGATCAGATTTTGTTGAAATGTTCGTAGGTGTCGGAGCTAGTAGAGTTAGAGATATGTTTGAACAAGGTAAAAAAAATGCACCGTGCATAGTTTTTATTGATGAAATTGACGCTGTTGGAAGGCATCGTGGCGCTGGTCTTGGTGGTGGGAATGACGAAAGAGAACAAACTCTTAATCAACTTCTTGTGGAAATGGATGGGTTTGAAGCAAATGCAGGTGTTATTATTATTGCTGCAACGAATAGACCCGATGTTCTTGATCCAGCCCTGCTTAGACCGGGAAGATTTGACCGCCAAATAACAGTTAATAATCCCGATGTTATGGGAAGAGACAAAATACTTAAAGTTCATATCAAAAAAATTAAAGTTTCACCAAAATTTGAGTCAAAAATTATTGCAAGGGGAACACCAGGTTTTTCTGGAGCTGATTTAGCTAATTTAGTAAATGAAGCAGCATTATTAGCAGCTAGAAAAAATAAAAGAATGGTTACACTTGAGGATTTTGAAAGTGCTAAAGATAAAGTCATGATGGGTGCTGAAAAAAGATCTATGGTCATGTCAGAAGATGAAAAGAAACTTACAGCTTACCATGAAGCTGGTCATGCAGTAGCAACTCTTCACTCGCCAGCTTCTGATCCAATACATAAAGCAACTATAATACCGAGAGGTAGAGCCTTAGGTATGGTTATGAGACTTCCTGAAAAAGATCAGTTATCTATGAGAAAAGACCAAATGAAAGCACATTTATTAATAGCTACTGGAGGAAGAATCGCAGAAGAAATGATCTTCGGTAAAGACAAGATTACAAATGGTGCAGCAAGCGATATACAAATGGTCACAAATCTATCAAAAAAAATGATTACTGAATGGGGTATGAGTGAAAAATTAGGCCGTCTGAGATATAACAGTGATAGCGAAGAGGTTTTTCTTGGGCATTCTGTTGCACAATCCAAAAATTTATCTGACTCTACAGCAAAATTAATTGATGAAGAGGTTAGATCTCTTGCAGAAGAGGCTGAAAATAATTGTAGAAAAATTCTACAAGATAATATCGAAGAGCTGCATATAGTAGCCAAGGGGCTTTTAGAGTATGAAACATTATCTGGTGATGAAATTAAAGATTTAATCAAAGGTATAAAGCCAAATCGTGACGATTTTGATAACGATGTAAAGACACCAAATAAACCTGCCACATCTGTTCCGAAAACAGGCGGATCTGCTACGGCGCCGGCAAACTAATTTAATTACTTCACTTTATTTATTTTTTTGAATAAAAGACACAAATGTCTAAAATATTTGGCACCGATGGTATACGGTGCTTAGTTAATAAGGAACCTCTTTCTGCTGAAACTTGTTTAAAAATTTCAAAAACAGTTGCATTCCTTCTAAAAAATAAAAATTCTAAAAATAGTAGGGTTGTGATCTGCAAAGACACTAGATTATCTGGTTATTTATATGAACCACTTGTTACAGCCGGATTTATTTCTATGGGCATGGATGTGATTTTAGTTGGTCCTCTTCCAACACCAGCTGTACCATTAATGATTAAAACTTTGAGAGCAGATATTGGTGTAATGATTACAGCTTCTCATAATACTTATGAATATAATGGACTTAAATTTTTTGATAGCACTGGAACAAAGTTAAGTTCATTGATAGAACAAAAGGTTGAAAAAATAGTATTAGATAACAAAAAATATTCTAGAGTTTCAAACAACACATTCATTTCTGGAAATGCAAGAAGACTGGAGGATGCCTCAGGAAGATACTCAGAATTTTTAAAAAGCACTTTGAAAAAAACATTCTCTAAGAGAAAATTAAAAATTGTTTTAGATTGTGCGAATGGGGCAACATATAGTATAGCTCCAAATATATTCTGGGAGTTAGGTCATAAAATTATCGCCATAAATAATAATCCAGATGGATTAAACATTAATAAAAATTGTGGTGCAGTTGATGTTAAATCACTTTCACAAAATGTCATAAAAGAAAAGGCTGATATTGGATTTGCATTTGATGGTGATGGAGATAGGTTAATAGTTGTAGATGAAGATGGAAAAGAGGTTGATGGTGATAAAATTATAGGATTGTTATGTAAAAGTTATGTAAAACCTTTGAAAAAACCTAATCAACATGATGTTGTTATAACTGTCATGTCTAACATGGGATTAGAAAATTATCTCACAAATAAATTAAAATTAAAGATTAAACGTACAACTGTTGGAGATATAAACGTTATAAATCAAATGAAAAAATCCAAATCTATAATAGGTGGTGAACAATCAGGACATATAATTTTATCAGAATATTCTAATACTGGTGACGGAATTTTAGCAGCTCTAAAAATTACTGAAGTTTTGATATCAAATAAAAATAAGGCAAGTAAACTTTTTGATTTGTACAATGATTTTGCTCAAGAAAAAATTAACTTAAGTTATAAAACAAAGAATACCAAACTTTTAAAAATACTTGGTAAGTTAAAAAATGATAAATTGTATAATAATAAAAAAATAAGATCACTTGTTAGGTTATCAGGAACTGAACCATTAGTAAGAATACTAGTTGAAGGGCAAGATGTTGTTGAGGTTAAAAAGAAGTCTCTAGAAATAAAAGAATTAGTAAGGCCTTATCTTGGTTAATAAATTTTTAGTACCTGTAGGTTTTAAAGATAGTCTCAATTTTGATGCATCTATTGAGCATAAATATAAAAATAGCATAATAAATTATTTTAGAGATAATGGTTTTACCCTAATTAAGACTCCACTAATTGAGTTTAGCAAAAATTTAGACAATAATACTTTAAGTTTAAAAACTAACAAAAAAAAAGATCAATTAAGTATTCGAAACGATATAACTCCACAAATAATTAGAATTGCTTCATCTAGATTAGCTAATAAAATACGACCTCTCAAATTATGTTACTATGGTGAAGTTGTTAGTAAAGTGGGAACAATTTTAAGACCTGAAAGGCAATTTCAGCAAGTTGGTGCTGAGATTATTGGATCTGAAAGCTATAAGGCGGATGTAGAAATTATTAATCTTGCTTACGAAACATTAAAAAAAATTGGAGTTAAAAATATTGTTATTGAAATTACAGCCCCATTTTTTCTTGATAGTTTGTTAAAAAAAATAATTGATAAAGATTTAAAAAATCAATTAAAAAAATTTATTAAGCTTAAAGATATTAAAAATTGTTTAAAATTATTAAAAAAAAATGAATTATATAATTCATTTAAAACGTTACATTTATGTTCTGGATCAATTCAAAATAAAAAAAAATATATTTCAAAGTTAAATAAAATAATAGGCTATAACAATGAAGTAAAAAGACTAATAAAAATATCTAATCTAATTAAAACTTCAAAGAATGATTCTTTAAATATCGATTTTTTTGACCTACAAAAAAACAAAAATTACTACAAGGGTATAAAATTTACATTTTTTGCTAAAGATGTAAGGGGTGAAATTGCTGGAGGAGGTCGATATAACTTAAAATATGGCTCTAATTCTGAGACTGCAATTGGATATACGTGTTACATGGATACAATTTTAAGATCTTCATCGTTGATTAATCAAAATAAAAAAATTTTAATTGCATTCAATACAAGTGATAAAATTAAACAAAAATTAATAAATAAAGGTTATAGTTTATTTAAAACTTTTGAAGATAATAGTGATATAAAAAAAGAGGCAAAAAAATTTGGAATCAAGTATTATTTGATGAATAAGATAGTTAAGCAGATCTAATGTTTTATACAATAGTTGGAACTCAGTGGGGGGATGAAGGAAAAGGTAAAATTGTTGATTGGATTTCTTCTAAAGCTGACTTAATAGTCAGATACCAAGGTGGAAATAATGCAGGTCATACAATTAAAGTAGATAATAATGTTTATAAACTTAATCTATTACCATCAGGAATAATTAATAATAAAAAATGTGCCATTGGTAATGGCGTTGTTTTAGATCCGTGGGCACTAATTAATGAAATTAATAATCTTAAAGAACAAGGAATAGAAGTAAACGAAGACAATTTATATATTGCTGATAATATTTGTTTAATCTTACCTATTCATAAACTTCTTGATGAAATAAATGAAACCACTAGAGGAAAAAAAGAACTAGGAACAACTAAGAAAGGCATTGGTCCAGCATATGAGGATAAAGTAGGTAGAAGAGCAATAAGAATTTGTGATTTAAAAGATCCAATATTTTTAAAACAAAAAATTGATAATCTTTATGAATTTCATAAAGATAAAATTTACAAACATATTCATAAAATTACACATAATTATTATGAAGAACTTTTATCCATGTCTAATTATCTTAACTCTTTTAGTGTTCCATTATGGAAAATAATAAATGAATTTGGTCAAAAAAATAAAAACATTGTTTTTGAAGGGGCGCAAGGTTCAATGTTAGACATTGATTTTGGTACATATCCTTATGTTACATCATCAAATACAATATCAGGTCAGATATTCTCTGGCACAGGTTTTAGTTATAGAAAAAACCACAAAATTTTAGGAATCACAAAGGCGTATACTACTAGAGTTGGATCAGGACCATTTCCAACAGAGTTAATGGACGACATTGGAGAACATCTTGGTGAAAAAGGTCAAGAATTTGGGACAGTTACTAAAAGAAAAAGAAGGTGTGGTTGGTTTGATAGTGTACTTTTGAAACAATCAATTAAACTTAATGGTATTACAGACATTGTACTTACTAAACTCGACGTCTTAGATGAATTAAAAGAAATTAATGTATGTACTGGATACTTAATTGATAACAAACACTACGATTATTTACCTAGTGAAGAATTTTTATTTGATAAAATAAAACCTGTTTATAAAAAAGTTGCTGGCTGGGAAAAATCAACAGCAGGGATTAACAAATTTGATGATCTTCCTGAAAATGCTAAAAAATATATTAAAATACTCGAACATCTTATGGAAACTAACATTTCAATTGTTTCAACAGGGCCAGACAGGAAGGAGACAATTGATATAAACGGAACTTTATCTAATATTTGAAATTTCTTTTTGAAGTTTTTCTAATGCTTTTTCTTCAATTTGCCTTACTCTTTCTCTGCTTATTTTATATTTTTTACTCAAATCTTCTAACTTTAACGGATTTTCACTTAGTTTTCGAAGTTTAATAATTTCTTTTTCTCTTTCGTTCAAAACTTCAAAAGCTTTTGAAAATAAACTTCTTCGATAATCAAGCTCATCTTTATTTTCAATTATTCTGTCCTGAGTTTCTTGTTTATCTTCTATTAAATCCTGCCATTCAGTATCATGTTCTTCACCAAGTTTAACATTCAAAGATTGATCTGATGTAAAAAGTCTATTTTCCATATCGGTTACTTCACCTTCTTTTACATCTAGTCTAGTTGCAATCTCTCTAATATTTTCTGGTGATAAATTACCTGAATCAATTGAGGTAAGTTGATTTTTAATTTTACGTAAATTAAAAAAAAGTTTTTTCTGAGCTGCGGTAGTTCCAATTTTTACTAAAGACCAACTATGTAAAACATATTCTTGTATTTGAGCTCTTATCCACCACATTGCATATGTTGCTAATCTAAAACCTTTCTCTGGATCAAATCTTTTAACTGCTTGCATGATTCCAACATTACCCTCTGAAATTAAGTCAGTAACAGGTAAGCCATATCCTCTATACCCCATTGCTATTTTGGCAACTAATCGAAGGTGACTTGTAACTAGTTTATGAGCAGCATCTGAATCTCCATGTTCCTTATAACGTTTAGCTAACATGTACTCCTCTTCAGCAGTGAGCATCGGAAATTTTTTAATTTCCTGCAAGTATACTGCCAAATTTCCTTCACTTGATAGTACTGGTAAATTCATAATGTTCCTATAACACAAATAAAATATAATTTAATATTTAAGCAATAATTCAATTAAATTCATAAAATCTTCAGGAATTTCAATATCAAAATCCATCCTTTTTTTTGATGTAGGATGATCAAAACCAAGATGATAAGCATGCAATGCTTGTCTTTCAAAATTTTTTAAAATCATGAATTTATTAAATGTATTTTTATCTTTTCCAAATTGATTAATTTTACTTTTTCCATAAATCTTATCACCAATTATAGGAGAATTTTTAGAAGTTAAATGAAGTCTAATTTGATGCGTTCTTCCAGTATGTAAATGGCAGTCAACTAAACTAGCAATACCAAAAGTTTTTTCTAATTTAATATCGGTTTTAGAATATTTTCCAAAACCCTTATTATTTAAACTCATTTTTTTTCTATTTTTTCTATTTCTCTCTATGTACCCTTCAATTGATTGATTATCAGGAGTTCCCCAAACTATTGCTTTATATCTACGAGATATCGTATGTTCTTTGAATTGTTTTGCTAAATTAATATGAACATTATTATTTTTTGCAACAACAAGAATGCCACTTGTATCCTTATCTAAACGATGGACTATTCCTGGTCTAGCATTATGATCTAAATCACTTAGTTGATTATTAGTGTAATGCATAAGAGCATTCACAAGAGTGCCGCTTTCATTTCCAGGAGCTGGGTGCATTACTAAATTTGGAGGTTTATTTATAACAATTAAATCTTCATCTTCAAAAATAATGTTTAAATCTATATTTTCAGCTGAATGTTTTGTTTCTTGTTTCAAGATAATATTTATAAAGTAATTCTCATTTTCTTTAGTTATGTAAGATGGATTTTTTATTTCCATTTCATCAAGACTTACATTGCCATTTAATATTAAAGTTTTTATTTGTGTTCTTGAATATCCTTCCAATTTTGAAACGAGCACTTTATCTAATCTTTGTGAACTTAATTGTTTATTTATAGTTAATTTAAGATTATAGAATTTGTTCATGTCTCAAAAAATTCTTAAATTTATTGTAATATTTTTAGGTATATTAATTGTTATTTGTTTTTTAGCTCTTGTTTATGGTTTGTATATAAAAACAACAAAAAAACAAAGTAATTTAGAAACAAATTTAATTGATTATAATTTAAATTTAGAAAAAGGGCATAAAATTACAGATATAGATATGATTGATAATAATAGGATTTTGTTTACAATAAAAAGTAATGATAAAGTTTATGCTTTAATATATGATATAGAAACATCAAATATTACAAAAATAGACACATCTAATGAATAAACATAATAATTTTGAAAATAATTTAAAAAAACTTGAGTCTATTGTAGAGAAATTAGAAAATGGTGAAGTTGATTTAGAAGAATCTGTAAAACTTTACGAAGAAGGAATGAATTTAAAAAAAGCATGTGAGGAAAAATTAAAAAGTATTGAAAGCCAAATTAAAAAAATTAAGCAAGAAAACAATAAAGTCACAAAAGAAGATTTTAAGTAATTTTCAAATTTGAGTAAAAATCTAAAAATAAGACTTGATCAGCTTTTAATGGATAGAAACTTAGCTGATACTAAATCAAAAGCCCAATCTATGATTATGGCCGGCCAAGTTTATGTAAACGATAAAATTACTACCAAAAGTGGTAACAGTTTTAATGAAAACTCAAAAATAAAAATTAAACAACTTCATCCTCCATGGGTATCAAGAGGTGCATTTAAAATACTGAAAGCGATTGATCATTTTAAGATTGATATAGAAAATAAAATTTGTCTAGATATTGGTTCATCAACTGGTGGATTCACAGAAGTTCTTTTAAAAAAAAACGCTAAAAAAATATATTCTATTGATGTTGGCACAAATCAACTTCATGAAAAATTAAAAAAAGAAAAAAAAATTATTAGTATAGAAAATTTTAACGCTAAATATTTAGATAACTCAATAATTCATGAAAAAATTAATTTGGTAGTCTGTGATGTTAGTTTTATTAGTCTAACAAAGGTTATAGAACCTAGCTTGAAGCTTTTATCAAGTAAAGCTGAGATTATTTCACTAATTAAGCCACAATTTGAAACTAATAAAATAAATTTGAAAAAAGGTATTGTGAAAGATCCATTGATTCATGAACAAGTATGTAATGATATATCGAATTGGTTTAAAAAAATAATTAAGGCTGAAGTTGTAGGTTTAGTCGAAAGTCCAATAACTGGACCAAAAGGAAATAAAGAATTTTTGATTTATAGTATTTTAAAGAAATCTTAAACAATGATCAGCTATAGTTGTGGCAACCATGGCTTCACCAACAGGAACAGCTCTTATACCAACACATGGATCATGACGACCTTTAGTAGATATTGTTGTTTCTTTTAATTTTGTATTAATTGTTTTTTTTGGTGATAATATTGAGCTTGTCGGCTTTACTACAAATCTAGTAATTAATTCTTGGCCCGTTGTAATACCCCCAAGAATTCCACCATTATTATTTGAAAGAAATAAAGGTTTTTTATTTTTTACTCTCATTTCATCAACATTAGAAATTCCAGTTTCATAAATACTGCTAAATCCATTTCCCATTTCTACTCCCTTAACAGCATTAATAGACATCAATGCCTTAGCAATATCAGAGTCTATTTTTTCATAAATAGGTTCTCCTAATCCAGCGGGTAAACCTTTTACTCTAATTTCAATTATGGCACCTAAAGAGGAACCAGATTTTCTTGCAGTTTGTATTTCGTTTTCCCATATTTTAATAATATCTTTATCAGGACTCCAAAAATTATTCTTTGGAATAAAATTATTATTCCAATTATCATAATTAATTTTATGATTACCTATTTGAATTAATGCACCTGTTATTACAACTTGATTTTTAATTTTATTTTTTATGATCTTTCTTGCTATTGCACCTGCTGCTACTCTCATTGCAGTTTCTCTAGCACTAGATCTACCACCACCTCTATAATCTCTTATGCCATATTTTTTCCAATATGTGTAATCTGCATGACCTGGTCTAAATTTACTTTTTATATCACCATAATCTTTTGATCTCTGATCTTGATTGTAAATTATTAGAGAAATAGGATGACCTGTTGTTTTTCCTTCAAAAGTTCCAGATAGTATTTCAACTTTATCTTCTTCTTTTCTTTGAGTTGTAAACTTCGACTGACCAGGTTTTCTTTTATCTAAATAGGGTTGAATATCTTTTTCAGTTAAATTTATGTTTGATGGAACTCCATCGACAACACAACCTATTGCTTTGCCATGGCTTTCTCCCCATGTAGTAAAATTAAAGATTTTTCCTATTGAATTAGAAGTCATTTTTTAGAATTTGTAAATTCACTTAATAATTCTGATACACTTTCACTCTCATCAACCGCAACCATTCCTACAGTATGATAGCCACAATCAACATGTTGTATCTCACCAGTAACGGCACTCCCAAGATCACTTAAGAGATATAAAGCAGAATTTCCAACATCTTGTTGGTTCACATTTCTTTTAAGTGGAGCATTAAGCTCGTTCCATTTTAGAATAAATCTAAAATCACCTATTCCTGATGCTGCCAAAGTTTTAATTGGACCAGCACTAATGGCATTAACTCTTATATTTTTTTCTCCCAAATCAACTGCTAAATATCTAACACTAGCCTCTAAAGCTGCTTTTGCAACTCCCATAACATTATAATGAGGCATAACTTGTTCTGATCCATAATATGTTAAAGTTAAAATTGATCCACCATTATTCATTAAAGGTTCTGCTAGTCTACAAGCCTCTGTAAAAGAATAACATGATATATGCATAGTTTGTTTAAAATTATCAGAAGATGTATTGTAATATTTGCCTCTTAATTCATCTTTGTTGGAAAAACCAACTCCATGAACAAGAAAATCTAATTCACCCCATTTATTTTTAAGTGTTTCAAAAACATTATTCATACTTTGTGAGTCTGAAACATCACAAGGAATAATATTGTTAGAACCTATTTCTTCTGCAAGTGGCTGAACTCTTTTCTTAAGAGCTTCTCCTTGATAAGTAAGCGCAATTTCTGCTCCCTGTTCTGCTAATTTTTTCGCAATGCCCCAGGCGATAGATCTGTCATTTGCCACACCCATAATCAGACCCTTTTTATTTTGCATCAACATATTGTAAATCAGTGTTTTTTTATAAATATAGATATATATACTTATAAAATAATATTCATATCTATAATATGCAATCAAATCAAAAATTAATAAATTCTGATAAAAAACCAATTGAACTTTTTCAAGAATGGTTTGAAGAGGCAAAGAAAAGTGAAATCAATGATCCAAATGCTATGAACCTTGCTACTATATCTTCTGATAGCAGACCCAGCTCACGAATTGTTTTACTTAAATCATATGATGACAAAGGGTTTGTTTTTTATACAAATTCAAAAAGTAAAAAAGGTAGAGCAATTAAAAACAACGATAGTGTTGCTTTAAATTTTCATTGGAAAACACTTCAAAGACAAATAAGAATAGAAGGTAATGTTTCACAAATTTCAAATGCTGAAGCTGATGAATATTATAATTCAAGGCCACTAGGGAGTAGAATAGGAGCTTGGGCTTCATTACAGTCAGAAGAACTAGATGACAGATCAACATTAACTAAAAGAGTAGAAGAGTTTGAAAAAAAATTTTCAGATAATGATGTACCAAGACCTTCACATTGGAACGGTTACTTAGTAGCGCCTGTATTAATTGAATTTTGGCAAGATATGCCATTCAGATTGCATGACAGACTTGAATTCCGTATGGAAAACGATGGTTGGATTAAAAGAAAATTATATCCTTAATTATTTTCTTTCCATTTTTGTAAAATCCATGAACTAGAATTTGATTTATTGTCACCACCTATACCCCAAAGTAACTGTATATTATTTTTTTCACAGAATATTGATTCTGGTGTTGTACTATTATTTCTATCACCTCCATTTGCAAACTTAATAATTGATTTTGGATATTTATTTTTTACTTTTTTAAGACCATCGATGCACGTCTTATCTCCGTCATCAAATTCTATAACATCAATAACATTTTTTAACTCATTCATAATTATAGTTCTTTCAATAAAAGGAAGAAATTCCTTACCCTTCTTTTTTTGAAGCCATAAATCAGAATTTAGCAAAACTACAACTTCACCATGTTTAGCAGCTTCTTTAATTAATTTTATATGACCGCTGTGAATTGGATCAAAACCTCCACTGACAACAACTATTTCACGCATACTTGCTTCTCCATTTTTCTGGATCTTCTAAAAATTCTTTTAAGTTTGAAACCTTATCTTCAGAATATATTTTTTCACTTTCAATATAATTTATTATATCTTTCCAAGTACACAGTGAGTGAATATTAATATTTAATTTAAATAATTCTGATTCTTTAAAATTAAAAATATCATAATAAAATATTACAAATATATCTTTAACTTTTAATCCAGCTTCACGCATTGCTTTAATAAAAAGTATTTTACTACCTCCATCAGTAGCTAGATCTTCAACTAAAAGAGCTTTTTGATTATTTTCAAATTCACCTTCAATTTGTTTGTTTTTTCCAAAACCTTTTGTTTTTTTTCTAATGTAAATCATTTGTTTATCTAATTTTTGAGAAATAAAAGCAGCATAGGGAATTCCAGCGGTCTCCCCACCAGCAATAATTTCTGTGTCAATATTATTTTTAGTTAAATAATCAATGGCTTTATCAATTATAAAATTTCTTTCTTTTGTAAAAGAAATAATTTTTCTACAATCCACATAGACAGGACTAGCCAAGCCTGATGTAAGAGTAAAATATTTATCAAATGAAAAATTAATAGACTTTATATCTACTAATATTTTAGCTATCTCTTTTGACATTTTTTAAGTTATTTGTGCAATATGTTCGAATGATAAATTTCCAGGCACAATCATTATTGGTATTCTTAGGTTTGTTATTTCATTACTCACCAGAGAAGTTATTATTGGACCAGGGTTTTTACTATTTGGATCAGTATTGGCAGCTAAAACAAGAACATTAATATTTTTTTCCTCATCTAATAATTGTTTTAATTCAGATATAGTATCCCCCTCTCTTAAAGAGAGAGCAGGATAGTCGCCTGTTCTTTCTTGAACAAATGAGGCAGCTTTTTTAAGAATTGTTTCTGCTTCTTCTCTAGCTTCCTCTTTCATAATGTCTGTAACACCCTTGGTTGTTAGTACATCCAAAGGCTCTATGAATGTTGCAATTATAATTTTTCTTCCCGTTTTTTTTGATCTTGCGCAAGCATATTCAAGAGCTGTATTCATTTCTTCTGAATTATCTGCAACAACTAGAATATATCTATCATCACTCATTTACTCCTCCTAAATAAAGCAGCAGCAATAAAACCTAAAACTATTGAAAAGATAATTACAAAAACTCCGTATGTAGCTGCATTTTCATTAGCAAAGTCAAATATTTGACTTCCTATACCAGTTTTTTTTATAACTATATTTTTTTGATCAGTACTCATAATTGTATTATTTCTTATATAGTAAATATCAACATTATAAATCCCTGGTATTGTATTTGTTGGAAAAAAAACGCTAGTTTGAAATAATTTATCTTTGACCTTTTTCATTTCAAAACTTTTATAAAATAATTGTTCTTTTTTTATTCTAACAAAATTTTCATTCCAATTTTTTTGGTCATTTTTGAAAATAAAATTTTGATTAAAAGTTTTATTATTTAAAATTTTTTCAAAACTTAGATCCTCATTAATTAATATCGATTCAGGCAAGATTTCGTTAATTTCTTTAGATGAGGATAAAAAGAATAAAGATGGGATGTTACTATAGGTAACGTATTGATTATTTATCCATATTCCAAAATACCTCTCTTTTTTTTGTATTCTCATTTTTGACGGTGGACCTTTTATTGTCAAAAGTGTCTCATGATCATTTTTAAGTAATCCAAAAATAATAATTTCTTTTCCATTAAAATCTGTTTTTAATTCAATACTATCCTCAGATAAGTCAAAGTAAATTTCTTCAGCATAAAGAAAGTTATAAAAAAAAATTATAGTCAATAAAATTGTTAGACTAAAAGCAAACTTTATATATAAATTTTTAATCATCTATTTTTGTCACTTCTAAAATATAAAATTCTAAATAAAATCCAATTAATGCAAAAATTGATACTAATAAAAAAGACGCTTTCTCAATCAATATATCAACCACTAATATATCTTTTTGCATAAGCATATAAATTGGTATTACAGTGGATAAAATAATAATACTTAGTTTTGCAAATGAAACATTAAATAATATGTCTGTAAATATTTTATTAAGATCTTTTTTAATAAATACTCTGAAATTTGACCAAATATATATTTTGTTAAATGAATTTATAACAATTATTAGAATTAAAAAATATTCAATATTCTTTAGATAAAAATCAATAGTTGTAAAAATAAAATATATGAAGAGACAAACTACGATCAATAAATTAATTGAAAAGTTAAATATTGAAATCATATCATTACCAATGAAAATAAATCATTTGGCCTTAAAACTAGATCTGTAAAAATTTTACCACAGACGCCCAATACTAATATAGCCAAAATACCTCTTAAATATTCTGCTTTTAATTTAGACCCAAAAATTACTCCAATTTGTGCACCAATTACTCCTCCAAATATCATTAGTGCAGACAGCACAATATCTACATTATAATTTATGTAGGATTGAAAGAATGTTGCATTTGCGGTAACAAAAATGATTTGAAATAAAGATGTCCCAACTACTATACTTGTTGGCATTCCAAGTATGTATACCATTGCAGGTATCATTATAAATCCTCCTCCAACTCCCATCATTGCGGACATTACTCCAACTGCGAACCCTATCAGTACAGGTGGTATCGCACTTATATAAAGTTTTGATCTATGAAAGCGAACTTTGAATGGAAGTCCGTGAAACCAAGAATGTTGATGCAGTTTTGTTCTTTTAGTGTTTCTTGCTCTATACTGTTTAATTGTTGTTCTTGCGCTTTCAAAAGCCATACTAAAACCAATAAAACCTAAAAAGAAAAGAAATAATAACTGAATAACTAAATCTATTTGTCCAAAGTTTTTTAGATAACTGAAAATATTTACACCAACTATGGAACCAATTAAACCTCCTATTAAAAGGAATATACCCATCTTTATATCAACATTTCTTTTTCTCCAGTGAGCAATAAAACCTGAAACTGAAGTTGCTAAAACGTGCGGAGCTTCAGAACCAACAGCTACAACCGGAGGTATGCCTAAAAAAATTAATAGTGGTGTCATTAAAAATCCACCACCAACACCAAAAATTCCTGAAAGTATTCCTATACTCATACCAATAAAGATAATGAGAAAAATATTGACGTTCATTTCAGCTATTGGAAGGTAAATTGACATGTTTTTTTATAAATTTTATATAATTATTACTTAATAAGTACAAATTATATTTATTTTGGAAAATTATATAAAATTATTTAGTACTATGATTCCGATATAGCTAACAATTCCAACACAACAAGCTGCAGAAAAACCAACATAAAATGGTCTTATGCCTAAGCTTTTTAAAGAAACTAAATTTGTACTTATACCAACAGCTGCCATTGCTAATGCTAAAGAATATTCAGCGATAGTTTTAATAATATAGATGATTAATTGCCAGTTATTATTAGTTAATATTTCAAAAGCTAAATTACTATTTTGAATTCCATAATCTCCAATTGATCTTATAAGACCCATAAGAATAAAACCAATTATGAAAATTGGAAACATAGATATTAATGATGGTTTGCTATTGTTTTCACCAATATTATTTCTTAGATAGATATAGCTTATTGTAGGAATGACGATTATCATACTGACATTTCTTACTAATTTTGTAATCGTTGCTATATCCATAGTTTTTGGTGAATTGAATTGTTCTGCATATATCAATCCAGCACCGGCAACTTGAGCTGTTTCATGTATTGAAGTTCCAAGAAATAATCCTGATGCTAATTCATCTCCACTGAAAAGATAATATGCCATAAATGGATAGAGGAACATTGCAATTATTCCAAATATTGTAATATTTGCTATGGCATAAGCAACTTCCTCTTTATCAGCATTAATTGCAGGACTAGTTGCTACAATTGCAGATGCTCCACAAATACTTGTTCCAACTGCAATTAATGATCCCATTTTTGAAGAAACATTTAATAACTTGCATAAATAATTTACAACCAAGATTGATATAATAATACAAGCAACAATTAGAGGTATTCCAACTATTCCAACTTTAAAAATATCTAAAAGTCCTAGTCTAATACCAAGACATATTATTCCTAATTTTAGAATAAATTTTAAAGAAAACTTAATTCCTTCTAATAAAAAATTATTAATATGAAATATATTTCCTATCAAAAGACCAAATATTATTGATAGCATTATTGGTGATATTGGACTTTTTTTTAAACTTAAAATTTCTTTTCCGATAAAATCACTTAGGTATATGCCTGAATAAGCAATTACAAAACATACGATAATTCCTGGGAATATTTTATATATTGAGCTTACCATTTAGAATATTCTTTATACAAAAAAAATATTTTTTACATATTTATATTAAAGTTAGATATTTTTTGCAGTATTCCATTCTTCTTGAGTATTAATATTGAAAAAATTCTTTTCCTGGCTTTTGTCGAATTCAACAAATTTATATTTGTGTTTTTTAACCCAAAACATAATTTTACTATTTTTTAATTTTAACTCATTTTCTAAACTAGTTATTAACGATATATGCCACATTGCTATTACAGGATGATGTCTGCTATTTGATCTTGCAATCAATATTTTTATTTTTTCATCATACGCCTCTAAAAACTTATCTAAAAGATTATCGGGTAAAAATGGGGTATCACTTGGAACAGTAAAAACCCATTCCTTGTTTGTGTAATTTTCTTTAGTCCAGAACATAGATGTGTGAATACCTGCTAAAGGTCCTACAAAACCTTTGAATCTATCTTTAATTATTGGGTAATCAATTTTCTCAAAACTTTTTAAGTCATTAGCATTTATTATTATTTCATTATTATATTTTTTAAGCTTGTTTATTATTTTGTCTAAGATTGTAATTCCATTTATTTTAGCAAAAGCTTTTAATCCACCTCCAAATCTTTTTGACTGACCTCCAGCAAGTATGGCAAACAAAATTTTTTTCTTATTTATGTTCAATTCTATGTTCTCCAGAAAGTGCTAAATATTTTTTTCCTTTTGCTCGTCCAATAAGTGTTAAATTTGAGTCTCTTGCCAGCTCTACACCCCATGCTGTGAAACCTGATCTAGAAATCAATATTGGAATACCCATTTTTATAGTTTTAATAACCATTTCACTAGTAAGTCTTCCTGTGGTGTAAAAAATTTTATTTGAAGAGCTAATTTTTTTTAAAAACATAAAACCAGCAATTTTATCAACAGCATTATGTCTCCCAACGTCTTCCATATAAATCAATGGTATATTGTTATGAATAATGGCACAACCATGTATTGCTCCTGTTTCTAAATATAAGCTCGGTGTTAATGTAATTTTTTTTGAAATTTCATAAATCCATTTATGTTTAATTTTCTTTTTGGATTTTAATTTTGATTTTTTTATTTCAGCATAGATATCGCCAAATACCGTACCTATTGCACAACCACTAGTTGTTATTTTCTTTCTTAATTTGTTTTCATAATTTGTTTTACGTTTTGTTCGTACAACAACCACACCTAAATCTTTATCAATTTCAACTTTTGTAATTATATCATTTTTCTTAAGCATATTTTGATTCAATAAATACCCAACTGCAAGATATTTTGGGTGATCACTAATAGACATTAGCGTTACTATCTCTTGATTATTAAGAAAAATTGTAAGAGCTTTTTCATTAATAACTTTAGAAATTATTTTATTCCCTTTCTCATCAAAACCATTTAGTTTTGTAACTAAGGACTTATTATTAATATCAGGTGAGACTAAATATTTCTCTTTTTTTGCCATATGTTGTAATTAAACTAATAATATAAATGAACATATTAGAAATTTTCACAAATTCCATACTATTAATTATTACTTTAGATAATGAACTATGGGACATTATACTTTTATCATTATTTGTAAGTTTTACTGCCCTAATTATTGCATCATTATTAGGATTCATAGTAGGTTATTATTTTGCAATTTATAATTTTTATTTCAAAAAAATTATTTTAATAATTTTAAACTCATTGATGGGAATTCCTCCAGTTGTAGTTGGTTTAATTGTTTATTTTACTTTTGCATCAGGTGGACCCTTAGGTATTTTACAACTTCTATACACACCTTCTGCGATGATTATTGCTCAAACTATAATAATTTTTCCAATAATTGCTTCATTATCTCATGAGATATTTTCTAAAAATTGGTTTGAATTTAAAGAACAGATAAGATCCTTAAATATTCCTTTTTGGGGTTCTGTAAAACTTTTATTTAACCATAGTTATTTTTTATTAATAACAACATTATTATCCGCTTTTGGAAGAGCAATTTCAGAAGTTGGTGCAGTTATGATTGTGGGTGGTAATATTGATCATTATACACGAGTAATGACAACTGCTATATCGTTAGAAACTAGAATGGGAAATTTAGAATACGCTATGGCATTAGGTTTAGTTTTAATATCAATAACAATAATTATTTACTCCCTTGTATATTTATTAAATAATAGATCTGTTAAATGAAAATAGTAGGAATTGTTGGCTGGAAGGACTCAGGGAAAACAACTATTGCAACTAAAATTATAAATAATCTTAGTTCTAAAAATTTTCGTGTTGCTTCAATTAAACATGCACATCACGAATTTGATATAGATCATGAGAATACAGATAGCTTTAAGCATAGATTAGCGGGATCTTCTCAAGTAATAGTTAGTTCATCGAAGCGATGGGTTAAAATATCAGAGCTAAACAATTCAAAAGAAAAAACATTAGATGAATTAATTAATCAACTTTCAGAAATTGATATTGTAATAGTGGAAGGATTTAAAAATGAAAATCACCCAAAAATTGAAACAATTAAAAATGATAATGATAATTACTTATTTACCAAAATTAAAAATATAAAAGCTATTATTTCAAATAATAAACTAGAAACTGACTTGAGAATTTTTAAGAATGACGAAATTGATAACATAGTCGATTTTATTTTGAGAGAATTTTAATGAATAAATCACCTCTAACCAAAAAACAAATTGTTAATTTATTTAAAAAACAAAAGATTGTAATGTTTAACTCTGAAAAAGTTAATTTAGAAAATTCAGAGGATAGATTTCTTTATGAAAATATAAAAAGTAAAATTAATTTACCTCCTTTTAATAATTCTGCTGTAGACGGTTATGCTATTTTAAAAAAAGATTTAAAAACAAAAAAAGTTTTTTTTTGTAATAGACGAATAGCAGCTGGAGATAACAAAAATATAAAAATAAAACATGGTGAAGCAGTTCGAATTTTTACCGGGGCAAAAATGCCTTCGAATTCATCAACTGTAGTTATGCAGGAAAATACATACAAGAAAGGAAATAAAATTTATTTAATTAAAATTCCAAAATTTGGAGATAATTATAGATTAAAGGGTGAAGATATAAAAAAAAACCAAAAAATATTAGTAAAGGGGTCTAAATTAAATCAACAAAATATAAATTTAATTGCTGCTACTGGTATTAGTAAAATAAAAGTATTTAAAAAAATTAAAATTGGTTTTTTTACAAGTGGTAATGAATTACGAAAACCAACCAAAAATTTAAAAAATTCTGAAATTAATAACTCAAATTATTATAGTTTAAATAATTTACTTGATAAGAATTTTATAGAAAAAAAATATTGTGGAAATCTTAAAGATAATTTTAAAACAATTAAAAACAAAATTTTTAATACTTCAAAAAAATTTAATGTAATAATTACTGCTGGTGGAGCATCTGTTGGTGATGAAGATCATCTAATTAAAGTTTTATCTGAATTAGGTAAGGTATATTTTTGGAGAGCAGCAATAAAACCAGGGAGACCAATTGCAGTTGGAAAAATAAATAATTGCTACATAATTTGCTTGCCAGGTAATCCAGTTTCTGTTCAATTACTATATGCAATGTTAGTAAAACCATTGATAGAAAAACTATCAGGTGGACATTTTAAGCTCCCATCTTCAAGTAAAATTATAGCAAACTTTTCCATGAAGAAAAAAACAAAAAGAATGGAGTGGTTACGCGTAAATAAAGAAACAATAAATGATAAAAATATTGCAAATAAATTTCCTAAACAAGGTTCTGGCATGATTAGTTCTATATCCTATTCAGATGGTATAATTGAAATTGATGAAAATGTTTCTCAAGTAAACAAGGGAGATATATTTGATTTTTATAATTATGAAAGTTTATTTTAATTTTTAATTTTAAATCTATAACGAATTACAATTTTATCTTTAATTTTTTCACAACTTAAATATTCATACTTGGACTGATCACAATAATGCTCAAAGTCTGCTTCAGCCAAAGGATCAGTTGCAATAATTTTAATAATTGTATCTTTGTTTAATTCTGAAGCAAGTTTCCTGGCCTTGAGCACAGGTATAGGACATTCTGTACCACTAGTATCAAGAACTAATTCTTCATTTTCAACTGAATCTTTCATAGTTTTCTGATACTTAATATATAGTATAATATTAATTGGAATGGATAAATTTGTTTCTCAAACAGAAACTTCTTTAAAAAAGAAGAAAAGACGTTGGACTCCAAAAGGAAGACAAGTCGAAGATAAATATTTAGATGAAGTTTCTAAATTGTTTTCAGGATTAATATTTAAGCGAGATGAATTAATAGAATATTTGCATATATTACAAGATAAATTTGGTGTTTTGTATGATAAGCATCTGGTAGCTTTATCAACTATTATTAATTTACCACTTTCTGAAATTTATGAAGTTGCAACTTTTTATGCTCACTTTAATATTGTCAAAGATAGTAAAGATTATAATCCAGTTAATGTTGTAAGGGTATGTGAAAGTTTAACGTGTGAATTATTTGGTGCACACAAATTACTTCAAGAAATAAAGAAATTAGAAAATAAAAATATAAAAGTCGTACCCGGGCCATGTATGGGAAGATGCAATGTTGCTCCTACTGTCTGCGTAGGAAAAAATTATGTTGACGAGGCTAATTTTGAAAAAGTTAAAAAAACAATCGATGAAAAAACTTTTGACCCCTTCATTCCAGATTATATAAATTTATCTTCTTATAAAAAAAATGGCGGTTATGAAATTGCGGATAAAATAAAAAAAGGCGTCATCTCAAAAAAACAAGTTTTGGATTCATTAAATGAAAGCGGATTGAAAGGTAAGGGGGGTGCTGGATTTCCTACAGGAAAAAAATGGGAAATTGTTTCAAATTACAATGGTAAAAAATATGTTGCTGTTAATGGTGATGAAGGTGAACCAGGAACATTTAAAGACAGGTCATATTTAGAAAGTGATCCACATAGATTTTTAGAAGGAGCTTTAATTGCCTCATATTTTATAAATGCTCAAAAAGTTTACATTTATATGAGAGATGAATATCCAACAGTTATAAAAATTTTACTTGATGAAATAAATAAAATGGAAGATGAAGAAATAATTCCAAAAGACTTTTTCATCGTAAGAAGAGGGGCAGGAGCCTATATCTGTGGTGAAGAGTCAGCAATGATAGAAAGTATTGAAGGCAAGAGAGGATTGCCAAGACATAGACCGCCTTATGTGGCTGAAATTGGTTTATTTGGATGTCCTACTTTAACAAATAACTTAGAAACTCTTTTTTGGGTAAGAGATATAATTGAAAAAGGAGCAAAGTGGTTTGCTGAAAAAGGGTCCAATGGAAATAAGGGTTTTCATAGTTTTTCAGTATCTGGAAGAGTAAAGAACCCAGGAGTAAAAGTCGCCCCAGCCGGTATAACAATTCAACAATTAATTGATGAGTATTGTGATGGTATGGCAGATGGACATGTTTTTAAAGGATATCTTCCGGGAGGTGCATCTGGTGGTATTCTACCCGCTACTATGAATGATATTCCACTTGATTATGGATCGAAAGAATTAATGGATGCCGGATGTTTTTTAGGCTCAGCGGCAGTAGTTGTATTATCGGATCATGATAATATGAAAGATGTTGCACTTAATTTACTAAAATTTTTTGAAGAGGAAAGTTGTGGTCAATGTACACCATGCCGTTCCGGTACGGAGAAAACTGTAAAATTAATGCAAGAAAAAAATTGGAACAAGGAAAAATTAAAAGATTTAAGTGAAGTTATGGCTCAAGCATCGATATGTGGTTTAGGACAAGCTGCAACAAACCCATTAAATTCTGTTTTAAAATATTTTAGCAACGAAATAACTTATGACTAAAGAGAAAACAAAATTTTATTTAAACGAAAAATTAGTTGAAGCAAATGCTGATGAAACTATTTGGCAAGTTGCAAATAGACTTGGAACAGAAATCCCACACCTATGTTATTCCGATAAACCTGGCTATAGAGCAGATGGAAATTGTAGAGCATGCATGGTTGAAATTGAAGGAGAACGTGTGTTGGCAGCATCTTGTATTAGAAAACCAACAGATAGCATGAAAGTAAATACTTCCTCAGAAAAGGCTAAAAAATCTAGAGAGTTAGTTTTTGAATTACTTCTAGCAGATCAGCCAAAAAAAGAAATTGCTCATGATAATAATTCTGACTTTTGGAAATGGATAGACAAAGTTGAAGTTAAAGAAAGTAGATTTCCAAAAAAAACTTCATGTCAGGCAGATGTTTCTCATCCAAGTATGGCTGTAAATCTAGATGCATGCATCCAATGTAATCTTTGTGTAAGAGCATGTAGAGAAGTTCAGGTCAACGATGTCATCGGAATGGCATATCGAGGAGAAAATTCTAAAATTGTATTTGATTTTGATGATCCAATGGGTGACAGCACATGTGTGGCATGTGGCGAATGTGTACAAGCTTGTCCAACTGGAGCATTAATGCCGGCATCCATCGTAGATAAAGATGGTATTGGCCATAGTAAGGTAGATAAAAAAATTGATAGCGTTTGTCCTTATTGTGGTGTTGGTTGCCAGATAGAATACAATGTAAAAGATAACAAAATTAAATACGTTAATGGTGTTGATGGTCCCGCAAATAAGAATAGATTATGCGTAAAGGGAAGATTTGGTTTTGATTATGTAAATAATCCAGAAAGACTTACAAAGCCGTTGATTAGAATTAAAGACAAAGCAAAAGACCTACATCCAAACATTAATTTTTCAAATATTCATGAATATTTTAGAGAAGCATCTTGGGATGAAGCTCTAGATTATGCTGCACAAGGGTTTTTAAAACTTAAAAAACAAAGAAATGGTAAAAGTAATCTTGCGGGATTTGGATCAGCTAAATGTTCAAATGAAGAAGCATATTTATTTCAGAAATTAATACGAACTGGTTTTAATACTAATAATGTTGATCATTGTACAAGACTTTGTCATGCTTCATCTGTAGCTGCTTTGTTAGAAACTATTGGTTCAGGAGCTGTTACTGCTCCATTCTATGAAGTTGAGCACTCTGATGTGATAATAGTCATTGGTGCTAATCCAACTGAAAATCATCCAGTAGCAGCAACTTTTTTTAAAAACGCTGCAAAAAAAGGCTCCAAATTAATTGTGATGGATCCTAGAGGCCATTCTTTAAAAAAACATGCAACTCATATGTTACAATTTAAACCAGGATCTGATGTTGCTCTCTTGAATTCAATAATGAATGTTATTGTTGAAGAAAATTTATTTAATTCTCAATACATTAAAAAACAAACTGAAGGATTTGATAAATTAAGAAAACATTTAATGAATTATTCACCTGATATAATGGTAAACGAAACAGGTATTGATCCAGAATTAATAAGAGAAGTAGCACGCTTATATTCTAGTACAAATAAGGGAATTATTTTCTGGGGGATGGGCATTTCTCAACATACACATGGTACCGACAATGCTAGATGTTTAATTTCTCTAGCTTTAATGACAGGTAATGTTGGAAAAAGAGGATCTGGTTTACATCCTTTAAGGGGACAAAATAATGTTCAAGGTGCATCTGATGCTGGCCTTATACCAATGATGTACCCTGATTACCAATTAGTTGATAAAGATAATAATAAAGATTTTTTTGAAAAACTTTGGAACACCCCTTTGGATGATAAAAAAGGACTAACTGTTGTTGAAATTATGAACGCTATTCACGAGAATACAATTAAAGGTATGTATATACTTGGCGAAAATCCAGCAATGTCTGACCCTGATCTTAATCATGCAAGAGAAGCTCTACAAATGTTAGAGCATTTAGTTGTTCAAGATATTTTCTTAACTGAAACAGCAACATATGCGGATGTTATTTTTCCAGCTTCAGCATGGCCTGAAAAAAATGGAACAGTTACTAATACCAATAGACAAGTACAAATGGGAAGAAAAGCTTTAGATTCGCCAGGTCAAGCGAAAGAAGATTGGTGGATAACAAACGAACTTGGAAAAAGAATGGGTTTAAATTGGAAATATAGACATCCCAAAGATATTTATGAAGAAATGTCACTAACAATGCCTTCATTAAACAATATAACTTGGGAAAGATTAGAAAATGAAAACTCTGTAACTTATCCAAGTAAATCTGCAACTACACCAGGGGATGAAATTGTTTTCGGTGATAAATTTCCAAATGAAAATGGTAAAGGTAAATTTGTTCCAGCAAGTGTTACTGCACCAGATGAAGTGCCTGATAAAGAATTTGCGATGATACTGACTACAGGAAGACAATTAGAGCATTGGCATACTGGAGCTATGACTAGAAAGGCATCAAATTTAGATGCCATTGAACCAGAACCTTCAGTTTCAATATCGCCTAAAGACATAATTAAAAATAATATGAAAGCTGGTGATAAAATAAAAGTCACAACTAGAAGAGGCTCTATAGATATCAGAGTAAGGCAAGACAGGGCGATTCCTGATGGAGTCATATTTATTCCATTTTGTTATAATGAGTCTGCTGCTAATCTTTTAACTAACCCAGCTTTAGATCCATATGGAAAGATCCCTGAATTTAAATATTGTGCAGCAAAAATTGAGAAGTTATAAATATTATATGATTAAAAAAACTTTAATAATTTTATTTCTTGTATTTAGTCCAATAACTGCTTGCTCTACCTTAAGTGAAATTAATGAAAGAGTTAAAGGTGATGGAGTTCCTTATATTCCTGGAATTTAACTTATAAAATTCTTGTCGATTTTATAATTTAATATAAATGCAATTTAAGTGCCGCGTTAGCTCATTTGGTAGAGCAGTTGATTTGTAATCATCAGGTAGTCAGTTCGATTCCGACACGCGGCACCACATTTATTAAATTTAATTTGAATAAAACTGATATAAAGCAATCGATGTTGCGTTAGACACATTCAAACTATCAATTTCAAATTTTAAATTAGTTTTCATGTTAATCTGTTTTATTTCATCGCATTCCTTTTTTACTAATTCTCTAATACCTTTTCCTTCAGAACCAAAAACTAATACTGATTTTTGTGAAAAATTTAATTTTGAATTTTTATTTTTTGAACTGTCAAAACCATAAATCCAATAATGATTTTTTTTAAGAAAAGAAATAGCTCTTCTTATATTTGTCACTCTAATATAATTTACAATTTCTGCAGCACCAGAAGCTGATTTATAGAGTGATGAAGTCAATTCTGGTGAATTATCTTTGCCAACTATAATTCCTGCACAATCAAATAATGCACATGATCTCATTATTGAGCCAATATTTTGAGGGTCAGTTACTTGATCTAAAATTAATATTAATGATTTTGATTTCTTACTTTCTACTTTTACAAATTCCTTTAAACCTGGCTTAGCAAAATCTTTTGTTTTTAGAACTACTCCCTGGGTTGTGTTCTCATTTCCAAATTTTCTTGTGAATTCATTTTGAGGAAGAATTGTAATTTTTTGTATTTTAGATTCATATTTTTTGGCAAAATTAATATGATTTTTACTAATTATAAGCTCAATATGCTCTCTTTTATCATTTTGGAGTGCTGCTTTAACAGAATGTTGACCAAAAATTGTATGAATTCCGTGATTTTTATTAGATTTATTGTTTCTAAATTTTGTCATGATTTAATATCACAGATTTGTCTAATTAATACAATCTAGATATGTACAAAATGGCATTTTTTGTCTAAAAGGCCGTTGCTTTTACGAGTATACGTATTTTGCAAAGGTGAGGTTGCTGTTTTAGATTGACATATGTACTAATTTATTAGTATTGGCCAATTTCTTCAAAAGGAGGGGTGGTCGAGTGGTTAAAGGCAGCGGACTGTAAATCCGCCCGCGTGAGCGTACGTAGGTTCGAATCCTACCCCCTCCACCATTATGGAGGTAATGGGATGAAAGCATTAAAGTGAGTGTGTGAAGCAGTCAGTTTAGTTGCGGGTGTAGCTTAGTGGTAAAGCTCCAGCCTTCCAAGCTGGCTACGAGGGTTCGATTCCCTTCACCCGCTCCATAACAAAATATTATTGGGGTAAAAAATGGCTAAAGCAAAATTCGAAAGAAACAAACCGCATTGTAACATAGGTACTGTTGGTCACGTTGACCATGGTAAAACAACATTAACTGCTGCTATAACAAAAATATTAGCAGAGACAGGTGGAGCAGAATTTACAGATTACGCAAACATTGACAAAGCACCTGAAGAAAGAGAGCGTGGTATTACAATATCTACTGCGCATGTTGAATATGAAACTGAAGCAAGACATTATGCTCACGTAGATTGTCCTGGACACGCAGATTATGTTAAGAACATGATTACTGGTGCAGCTCAAATGGATGGTGGTATCTTAGTTGTTAATGCAGCTGACGGACCAATGCCTCAAACAAGAGAACACATACTTTTAGCTAGACAGGTAGGCGTACCTGCTCTTGTTGTATACATGAACAAAGTTGATCAAGTAGATGACAAAGAATTAATTGATCTAGTTGAAATGGAAATTAGAGAACTCCTTACTTCATATGAATTCCCTGGTGATACTATCCCAATCATTAAGGGTTCAGCTTTAGCAGCTCTTGAGGGTAGAGACGATGAAATTGGAAAAAATTCAATTATGGAATTAATGAAAGCAGTTGATGAACATATACCACAACCTAGCCGACCTATAGATCAACCTTTCTTGATGCCAGTTGAGGATGTATTTTCAATTTCTGGTAGAGGTACAGTTGTAACTGGGAGAATTGAACAAGGTCAAGTTAAAGTTGGAGAGGAAATTGAAATACTAGGAATA
Source organism: uncultured Alphaproteobacteria bacterium (assembly GCA_902604905.1). Taxonomy (GTDB): domain Bacteria; phylum Pseudomonadota; class Alphaproteobacteria; order HIMB59; genus CACPNW01. The sequence continues at coordinate 39,800 of CACLAN010000003.1, read as the reverse complement.
AGAGAGCCTCAAAAAACTACTTGTACTGGAGTTGAGATGTTTCGAAAACTTCTAGATTCTGGCGAGGCCGGAGACAACGTTGGTGTTCTTCTTCGTGGAACAAAAAGAGAGGAAGTTGAACGTGGTCAAGTATTAGCAAAACCTGGTTCAATAAAACCTCATACAAAATTTAAAGCAGAAGCATATGTATTAAAAAAAGAAGAGGGTGGAAGACATACTCCATTCTTTTCAAACTACAGACCTCAATTCTACTTTAGAACGACTGATGTAACTGGAACAATTAAATTACCAGAAGGCACCGAAATGGTAATGCCTGGTGATAATATTGCTATGGAGGTTACTCTTTTGTCTCCAATTGCGATGGATAAAGGTTTAAAATTTGCAATTAGAGAAGGTGGAAGAACTGTTGGCGCTGGAGTTGTTGCTGAAATTATTGAATAGTTTTAGAGACCGCTCTATCAGTTAGCCAATACTTATTAGGAGTGTAGCTCAACTGGTAGAGCACCGGTCTCCAAAACCGGGGGCTGCGGGTTCAAGTCCTGCCACTCCTGCCAAATGAAATGAAAAAATGAATATTGAAAAAAAGAAAACATCACCAGCTCTTTTTGTAAGACAAGTTAGACAAGAATTACAAAAAGTAACTTGGCCTCAAAGAAGAGATACTTTTGTTTCTTCTGCAATAGTTATATTATTAATAATATTATTCTCTTTATTTTTTCTTTTGACTGATCAAATATGGTCTTTTTCAATAAGAAAAATTATTGAAATAGGTTCAGGTTTTTAATGAATAAAGCAAGATGGTATGTTCTTCACGCCTATTCAGGTTATGAAAAAAAAGTTGCTGACAGCATTTTAGATCAAGCAACAAAACTTGGTGTTAAAGAACATATTGAAGAAATTTCTGTCCCAGTTCAAAATATTGTTGAAGTAAAAAGAGGTGTAAGGGTTAATACAGAAAGGAAAATATTTCCTGGCTATATACTAATTAAAATGAGCTTGAATGATGATACTTGGCATATTATTAAAACAACTCCAAAGCTAAGTGGTTTTTTAGGTAACAAAGGTAAGCCAGTTCCAATTAGTAATGCTGAAGCAAAAAGAATATCTGAACAAGTTATTGATGGTGTAGAAAGATCTAGACCTGCGGTAATGTATGATGTTGGAGAACAAGTAAAAGTAATTGATGGACCGTTTGCATCATTTAATGGAGAGGTTGAACAAATAGATGAAGATAAAGCAAGATTAAGAGTGGCTGTCTCGATTTTTGGAAGATCAACACCTGTTGATTTAGAATATTCTCAGGTAGAAAAGGTATAAACTATGGCTAAAGAAATTTTAGGTTTAATTAAATTACAAATTCCTGCTGGAGGAGCTAATCCGTCACCTCCTGTTGGTCCTGCTCTTGGACAAAGAGGTCTGAACATAATGGATTTTTGTAAAGCATTTAATGATAAAACAAAAGATTTAGAAAAGGGTGCACCAATTCCAGTTATTATAACTGCATATAAAGACAGAAGTTTCGACTTTACAACAAAGTTACCTCCAGTAAGTTTTTATCTTAAAAAAGCAGCAAAAATAAAAAAAGGAAACTCAACTCCAGGAAGATCATTAGTAGGTAAAGTCTCAATGCAAGATATTGAAAAAATTGCCAAAGAAAAAATGCAAGATTTAAATGCTATTGATTTAAATGGAGCAATGAACATGGTCAAAGGTTCCGCCGTTTCAATGGGTATGGAGGTAGTGGGATAATGAAAATAACAAAAAATAGAAAACAAATGTTAAATAATTTTGATACTACTAAGGTTTACGAACCGCTAGAAGCAATTAAAATTTTAAAAGAAAAATCTTACGTTAACTTTAAAGAATCCATCGATATTTCAATCAATCTCGGAATTGATAGCAACAAAACTGATCAAAATATTAAGGGCGTCGTAAATCTTCCTAATGGAACAGGAAAAACTGTTAAAGTCGCAGTAATTGCAAATGAGGACAAACAAAAAGATGCTAAAAGTAATGGCGCTGATTTGGTAGGGAGTGATGATTTGATTGAAACAATTTCTAAATCAAAAATAGAGTTTGATGTTCTTATTGCTACTCCAGATATGATGCCTAAATTAGGTAAAGTCGCAAAAATACTAGGTCCAAAAGGATTAATGCCAAATCCTAAACTGGGAACAGTAACTAATGAAATTTCGCAATCAGTAAAAAATGCTAAATCAGGTCAGGTTAAATTCAAAAATGATAAATCCGGTATTGTTCATGCTGGTGTTGGCAAATTAGATTTTAGTGAAGAAGATTTGTTAGAAAATATTAGAACATTTTATTCTTCAGTTATTAAAAGTAAACCCGATGCCGTTAAGGGTTCTTTTATAAAAAAGGTTACCATAGCTTCAACTATGGGAGTTGGATTAAATATTAACCAAGCTGGCTTGCGTTAACTAATCCAATAGATGATCTTAGATCATCACCTGTCAAAGACTGCAGGAGCTTTGTGCTTAATTTCCTGCATAGACTGAAGCGAGTCATTGATTTGCTTCTTGACAGGCTTTAAATTAGTTTGGTGGGCAAACTAATTTTAGCTAATATTGGATCATTTGATCCAATTAAAACCGAGGTTGACGTGAAACGTTCTGAAAAAAAAGATTTTGTAAGTAATCTTAAAGAAGACTTTTCAAATGTTACTTCTGTAATTGTTGCTGAATATTCTGGGCTAACAGTTAATGAAACAGAGCAACTCAGAAAAGAAATGAGAGATAATGGTGCAAAATTTAAAGTAACTAAGAACAGACTCACTAAACTTGCTATATCTGAAACTAAATTTAAAGATATCTCCGAGCTTTTTAAAGGTCCAACAGCAATTGCTTATTCTGATGATGCAGTAGCACCAGCTAAAGTAGCAGTTAGTTTTGAGAAAAAATTTGAAAAGTTTAAAATTATTGGTGGTGGTTATAATGGTGAGAAAATTGATAAAGAAAAAATTGATTTTCTTGCAAAATTACCTTCTTTAGATGAGTTAAGAGGAAAAATAATAGGATTAATTTCTGCACCTGCACAAAAGATAGCTTCAATTACTATTGAACCTGGAGCACAAATTGCAAGATTAATTAATTCTAATAGTAGCAATAAACAAGAGTCGAACTAGGTAAATAAGGAGAAATAAATGGCTGATTTGAATAAAATTGTTGAAGATTTGTCTTCCTTAACTGTTCTTGAAGCAGCTGAACTAAGTAAATTGCTTGAGGAAAAGTGGGGTGTATCGGCTGCTGCACCAGTAGCGGTAGCTGCTGCACCAGCTGCAGGCGGTGGGGAAGCCGCAGCTGAAGAGAAAACAGAATTTGATATTGAACTATCGGAAGCTGGATCTAACAAAATTGCAGTTATTAAAGAAGTAAGAACCATTACTGGTCTTGGCTTAAAAGAAGCAAAAGATTTAGTTGAAGGTGCACCTAAACCACTTAAGCAGGGTGTGAAAAAAGAAGAAGCTGATGAAATGAAAAAAGCATTAGAAGCAGCTGGAGCTAAAGTTACATTAAAATAAACACTAGGCCTTTTTTAAGGCCTACTATTAAATATTGATAAGTAAAGGAGATAAATGAGTCTAGATCATATTAATTCAAAAAAAATAAGAAAATCTTTTGGAAAAATACCTCTTGTTACATCTTTACCAAATCTAGTAGAGGTTCAAAAAAGATCATTTGATAATTTTTTACAACTAAGAACTGATCCAGACAAAAGAGAAAATACTGGTCTTCACTCAATTTTTAAATCAGTATTTCCAATCCATGATTATGCAGAAAGAGCTACTGTAGATTATGTTAGTTATAATCTTGGAGTACCAAAATATGATGTTGATGAATGTTCACAGAGAGGTCTTACATATGGAACTCCACTACTAGTGAACTTTCGATTAATTATTTGGGATATAGATGAAATAGCAGGAACTAAATCGGTAAGAGATATAAAAGAACAAGAAGTATATATGGGTGATATCCCTCTTATGACAAAAAATGCCACATTTGTTGTTAACGGAACTGAGAGAGTTGTTGTAAGTCAAATGCATCGTTCACCTGGTGTCTTTTTTGATCATGATTTTGGTAAAACACATACTAGCGGTAAGTACCTCTTTAATGCAAGAATAATTCCTTACAGAGGATCATGGCTTGATTTTGAACATGATGCAAAAAATAATATTCACGCTAGAATAGATAGAAAAAGAAAATTTCCTGTCACTACTTTATTTAAATGTCTTCTTAGCGGTTTGTCAGAGAAATACATTGAAGAATGTGAAAATAACAAAATTGAACCTGATCCAAAAAAAGTTCTTGGTATGACAGGAGAGGAAATTCTATCAATTTTTTATGACAATATCGTTTACAAAAAAAATGATTATGGATGGTCATTTAAAGAAGACTTATCCTTTTTCAAAGCTAAGATTTTAAATTTTGATTTGCTTGATTCAAAAAATGGAAAAATAGTTATTTCTAAAGGTACAAAAGTTAATCAAAAAATAATCAATGATTTAAAAAAGAAGAAAATCGCAAATGTTACTATTAATGAAGAATCTTTGATAGGTCTATTTATTTCCTCAGATATTATTGATGAAAAAACTGGTAAAATATATTTTGAAGCAGGATACGAAATCGACGAAGTATTTATACAATTTTTAAATGATGAGAAAATTAGCAAAATTGATATTCTTAAATCTGATAATATTGAGATTGGCTCATACATTAGAAATACACTTCAAGTAGATAAATCGAGGTCAAGAGAAGAAGCCCTATTTGAGATTTTTAAAATACTAAGACCAGGCGAGCCACCTACTATAGAAACTGCAGAAACTTTATTTAATAACCTTTTCTTTAACTCAGATAGATATGATTTATCTTCAGTAGGTAGACTAAAAATTAACGCCAAATTTAAAAAGAAAAATCTAATAGAACAAAGAATTTTAGATAAAGGTGATATTTTAGATGTAGTAAAACATATGCACAACCTTATTGATGGAAAAGGGGAAATCGATGATATTGATCATTTAGCTAACCGTAGAGTTCGTTCAGTAGGCGAGCTTTTAGAAAACCAATATCGTATTGGTCTACTAAAAATGGATAGAGCAATTAAAGAGAGATTAAGCTCATTAGAGGTAGATAACATTATGCCTCAAGATATAGTTAATGCAAAACCTGTAGTTGCTTCAATAAAAGAATTTTTTGGACTTAGTCAGCTCAGTCAGTTCATGGATCAAACTAATCCATTAAGTGAAATTACACATAAACGAAGAGTATCTGCACTTGGTCCAGGTGGATTAAACAGGGAACGAGCTGGATTTGAGGTTAGGGATGTGCACCAAACTCATTATGGAAGAATTTGCCCAATTGAAACACCTGAAGGAGCTAACATTGGCTTAATTAATAGCTTAGCGTCATATTCTAGAATTAATAAATATGGCTTTATTGAAACTCCATATAGAATTGTAAATGCCGGTAAAGTTACAGATAAAGTAATTTATTTAAGTGCTATAGATGAAGAGAATTTCGTAATAGCGCAAGCAAACGCAGAAGTTGACAATAATGGTAAATTCTCAAATCAGATTGTTAGTTGTAGAAAAAATGGAGAGTTTATTAATGTAGATGTTGATGCAATAGACTTAATGGACGTATCTCCTCAACAATTGGTTTCTGTTGCTTCTTCTTTAATTCCTTTCTTGGAAAACGATGATGCAAATAGAGCTCTAATGGGCTCAAATATGATGAGACAAGCAGTTCCATTAATAAAACCAAAGGCTCCATTGGTCGGTACTGGAATGGAACATACAGTAGCCAATGACAGCGGATCAACTATTGTATCAAAAAGAGAAGGGATAGTAGATCAACTTGATGCCAACAGAATAGTAATTCGAATAACTGACAAAAATGATAAAAGTTTAAATAAAATTGATATTTACAATTTATCCAAATTTCAGAGATCTAATCAAAATACATGCATCACCCAACGTCCACTTGTAAATGTTGGAGATAAAGTCCTTAAAAATCAGGTTATAGCTGATGGCCCTGCAACCGATTTAGGTGAACTTGCACTCGGTAGAAATGTGTTAGCAGCATTTATGCCATGGAATGGTTATAACTTTGAAGATTCAATTTTAATATCTGAGAAAGTAGTGCAAGATGATGTATTCACCTCAATTCACGTTGAAGAATTTGAAGTAATGTCTAGGGACACAAAATTAGGTCCCGAGGAAATAACCAGAGATATCCCAAATGCAAGCGAAGAGATGCTAGTGAATCTTGATGAGACAGGTATTGTTTATGTAGGAGCCGAGGTTAACTCTGGAGATATACTGGTTGGTAAAGTTACACCAAAGGGTGAGTCCCCAATGACTCCTGAGGAAAAATTACTTAGAGCTATATTCGGTGAAAAAGCTGCAGATGTTAAAGATACTAGTTTGAGAGTTCCTCCAGGAGTTAAAGGAACTGTTGTTGAAATAAGAGTCTTTTCTAGAAGAGGTATTGAGAAAGATGAAAGAGCAATCAGTATTGAAAATAATCAAATTGAGGTTATTGCTCGTGATAGAGATGATGAGTTAAAAATTTTAGAAAAAAGTTTTGAAAATCATCTTAGAGAATTGCTTAACACTCAAACTTATATATCTGGATTTGACAGTTTCAAAAAAAATACTCAGATTAAATATGAGCAACTAGAAAATCTAAGTTTAAGTGAACTTTTAAAAATAAATATATTAGATGATAAAAAAAGTGATCAGATAGAATTATTAGTAAAAAATTATGAAAACCAATTAGGTAACATAAATCAAAAATTTGAAAATAAAATAGATAAAATTCAAAGTGGTGATGAGTTACTACCCGGTGTACTAAAGTTAATTAAAGTGTTTATTTCAGTGAAACGTAAACTTCAACCAGGTGATAAAATGGCAGGGAGACATGGAAATAAAGGAGTAATTTCAAAAATATGTCCTGTTGAAGATATGCCATATCTTGAAGATGGAACACCTGTGGACATTGTCTTAAATCCATTAGGCGTACCAAGTAGAATGAATATTGGCCAAATTTTGGAAACACACCTTGGATGGGCATCCGCATCATTAGGTAAACAAGTCAAAGCAATGCTTACAAAAATACAATCAGAAGGTCAAACCAATAATTTAAGAAATAAGCTTCTAGAAATTTATGATTTAGAAAGTCATCAAAAAATTATTAAAAATATGAATGATGATGAAATTTTAGAGTTAGGTAATAACTTAAAAGATGGTATTCCATTTGCTACCCCAGTTTTTGATGGTGCTAAAGAGAAGGATATAACAAAATTGTTGGAAATTTCGGGTGTCTCTGATACTGGTCAAGAAATTTTATATGATGGTATTACAGGTCAAAAATTTGAAAGACCAGTAACTGTTGGTTACATGTACATGTTAAAATTACATCACCTAGTTGATGAAAAAATTCACGCTAGATCAATTGGGCCATATAGCTTAGTTACTCAACAACCACTTGGTGGTAAGGCACAGTTTGGTGGACAAAGATTCGGAGAAATGGAAGTATGGGCATTAGAGGCTTACGGAGCTGCATATACATTACAGGAAATTTTAACTATTAAATCAGATGATGTTGCGGGAAGAACCAAAGTTTATGAATCAATAGTTAAAGGTGATAATAATTTTGAATCAGGAACCCCAGAGTCCTTCAATGTTATGGTAAAAGAGCTGAGATCTCTTGGTTTAAACTTAGATTTTAAAGAAAACTTAAAAGAAAATAATTTAACTAACTTAATAGGAACAAATGAATAAAGAACTTACAAATATTTTTAATCAGAATCAAGGTGTCCAAAATTTTAATAGTCTTAAAATATCTATAGCCAGTCCAGATGATATTAGATCATGGTCATTTGGTGAAATCAAAAAACCCGAAACAATTAATTACAGAACATTTAAGCCAGAAAAAGATGGTTTATTTTGCTCCAGAATTTTTGGACCTGTAAAAGACTACGAATGCTTATGTGGTAAATATAAAAGAATGAAGTTTAGAGGAATCATCTGTGAAAAATGTGGAGTTGAAGTTACACTATCAAAAGTAAGAAGAGATAGAATGGGTCATATTGAGTTGGCCGCTCCAGTTTCTCATATTTGGTTCATGAAGTCTTTACCTAGTAGAATTGCTACACTTTTGGATATGACAATCAAAAATCTTGAGAAAGTACTTTATTTTGAACAGTTTATCGTCGTTGAACCAGGTCTAACCGATTTAAAGAAGGGCGAAATAATTTCAGAAGAACAATACATTGACTATCAAGATGAATACGGTGAAGACTCTTTTAGCGCCGCAATTGGAGCAGAAGCTATTGAACAAATGCTTCTAAGTATTGACCTGGAAGCTGATTATAACCAATTAAAAATTGATCTAACTGAAACCAAATCAGAACTGAAAAAAACTAAAATTACTAAAAGACTAAAACTCATAGAGTCCTTTATTGTTTCAAAAAATAAACCAGAATGGATGATCATGAGAGTTTTACCAGTAATTCCACCTGAATTAAGACCCTTAGTTCCACTTGATGGAGGCAGATTTGCAACTAGTGATTTAAACGACTTATATAGAAGAGTAATCAACAGAAATAACAGATTAAAAAGATTAATTGATTTAAGAGCTCCTGATATAATAATAAGGAATGAAAAAAGAATGCTTCAAGAGTCTGTTGATGCATTATTTGATAACGGAAGAAGAGGTAGAGTAATAACATCTACAAACAAAAGACCACTTAAATCATTGTCTGATATGCTTAAGGGTAAACAGGGAAGATTTAGACAAAATTTATTAGGAAAAAGAGTTGATTATTCAGGAAGGTCTGTAATTGTTGTAGGTCCAAATCTTAAACTTCATCAATGTGGTATTCCAAAAAAAATGGCTCTTGAACTTTTTAAACCATTCATATTTCATAAACTTGATATTTACGGTTGGGCAAATACAATTAAAGCAGCAAAAAAACTTGTTGAAAAAGAAGATCCCAGAGTATGGGATATTCTAGAAGAAGTTATCAGGGAACATCCTATTCTTTTAAATAGAGCGCCAACTTTACATAGACTTGGTATTCAAGCTTTTGAACCAATTTTAATAGAAGGTAAATCAATCCAATTACATCCATTGGTGTGTACAGCTTTTAATGCAGACTTTGATGGTGACCAAATGGCAGTTCATGTTCCTTTAAGTCTCGAAGCTCAGCTTGAAGCAAGAGTACTGATGATGAGTACAAATAACATTTTACATCCGGCGAGTGGAAAACCAATTATCGTTCCTTCTCAAGATATTATTTTAGGAATTTATTATTTATCAATAATGAGAGAAAAACAAATTGGAGAGGGGCGAAGTTTTGTTGATTTAAATGAAATATTAAAAGCTTTAGAAAATAATGACATTACACTTCATTCAAAAATAATTGCAAGAATAGAAACGTTTGAAGGTAACTTATCTAAAGTTGAAACTACTCCTGGGAGAATGATACTAGGAAATATTTTACCTAAGAATAAAAATATAAATTTTGAAATGATAAATAAAGTTCTTACAAAAAAAGAAGTTAGTAACATTATTGATTCAGTTTATAGATTCTGTGGACAAAAAGAGACCGTTTTATTTGCCGATCATATTATGCAAATCGGATTTAAATATGCTGCAATAGCTGGTATTTCATTTGGTAAAGATGATCTTATTATTCCATCTGATAAAAATGATCTCTTAAATACTACGCAGTTAAAAGTTCAAGAATATGAAGACCAATATCAAGATGGATTAATTACTCAAGGAGAAAAGTATAATAAAGTAGTTGATGCTTGGTCAGAGTGTACCAATAAAGTTGCTGACAAAATGCTAGATGTAATTTCTAGTCCTTCTGATGATCAGCCTATTAACTCTGTTTATATGATGGCACATTCAGGCGCTCGAGGATCTGCAGCCCAACTAAAACAATTATCAGGAATGAGAGGCTTAATGGCTAAACCTTCTGGTGAAATTATTGAGAATCCAATTAAATCAAATTTTAAAGAGGGTCTATCTGTTCTAGAATACTTTACTTCCACTCATGGAGCTCGTAAAGGTCTTGCTGATACAGCTCTTAAAACAGCTAGTAGTGGATATTTAACAAGAAGATTAGTAGATGTAGCTCAAGATGCAGTTATTAGAGAATTAGATTGCAATACAAAAAAAGGTGTATTGGTTGAAGAAATAGTTGAATCTGGGAACATTACATCACCTTTGAGTGAAAGAATATTAGGTAGAACACCGGTTGAAAATATTATTGATGAAAATGAAGATACTATTGTTAAGGCAGGAGATATTATTTCTGAAAAACACTTAGAGTCTATTTCAAAATTAGGAATTAGATCATTAAAAATTAGATCAGTACTTACTTGTGAGACAGAAGATGGAATTTGCTCAGTATGTTATGGAAGAGATCTTGCAAGAGGAACTCCTGTAAATGTAGGAGAAGCTGTGGGCATTATAGCTGCACAATCAATTGGAGAACCTGGTACTCAATTAACTATGAGAACATTTCATATCGGTGGAGCAGCAAGTTCTTCCGTTGAGCAATCTAATGCAACTGCAGCTGTATCGGGAACTGTTAAATTAGAGAATATTAAAATTATTGAAGATAAATTTAAAAATAAAATTGTTTTAAGCAGAAATGCAAATATAATAATCTTGAATGAAAAGGATGAAAAGTATACTTTTAATATACCATTTGGTTCAAAGATACTTGTTACCGATGGTGATAATGTTGCAACTAATCAACTGCTAGCAGAATGGGATCCTTATACATTACCTATAATTGCTGAAAGAAATGGGTACGTAAAATATCTTGATTTGAAACAAGGAATTTCATTCAGAGAATCAATTGATGACACTACTGGAATTTCTAGTAAAATAGTGATTGATTGGAGTCAGAATCAGAAGAGTAAGAATTTTAAACCTGCTATAAATATAGTAGATAATTTATCGGATGATAAAATATTAGAAGCAAATTTATCAAATTATCCAATGTCAATTGATTCTATCTTAAGCGTAGAGGATGGCCAGGAAGTATATGCTGGTCAAGTTATAGCGAGAATACCAAAAGAATCTTCTAAAACAAAAGACATTACAGGAGGTTTACCAAGAGTAGCTGAACTATTTGAAGCTAGAAAACCAAAAGATCCTGCTATTATGTGTGAAATAGATGGTAAAATTTCATTTGGTAAAGATTACAAAAATAAAAGAAGGGTAATTATTACTTCTTTAGATGAAAAAGAGACTTTTGAAACCTTGATACCTAGATCAAAATATTTAAATGTACAAGAAGATGATTTCGTTAAAAAAGGTGACATTCTTGTAGAGGGCACTCCAGTACCTCATGATATTTTAAGAATCTTGGGTGTTGAAGAATTAGCAAGATATCTTGTAAGAGAAGTTCAGTCCGTTTACAAACTCCAAGGTGTTTACATAAATGATAAACATATTGAAACAATTGCGAGACAAATGTTACAAAAAGTTCATGTTAAGGATCCTGGTGACTCAAATTTGATAGCAGGTGAGCAAATTCAAAAAAGAGATGTCTTAAAAATTAATAATATTTTGTCTAAAGATAGTAAAAAAGAAGTTGTGTATGAGCCCGTACTTTTAGGTATTACTAAGGCAAGTTTGCAAACAAATTCTTTTATATCTGCTGCTTCATTTCAAGAAACTACCAAGGTGTTAACTGATGCAGCTACTCTTGGAAAAGTTGATACATTAAATGGTCTTAAAGAAAATGTAATAGTTGGTAGGTTAATTCCAGCTGGTACTGGAAAAATGACTTCAGATTATGAAAACATCGCTTTTGAAAGAGATCAGGAAATAATCGACAAGAATAAGTCAGAAAATATAGAAAATTAGCAATTTATTGGTATATCTGCTTGACTTTATTGTAATCAATTTATAAAGACCCCTACGATTTGTTAAAGGTCGTGGAGTAAAATCCAAACACTTAACTAAAGGATAAAATGCCAACAATAAATCAACTTGTTAGAAAAGGTCGTTCTACTGTTAAAAAGAGAAACAAAGTACCAGCATTAGATAAAAGTCCTCAAAAAAGAGGAGTTTGTACAAGGGTTTATACCACAACTCCAAAAAAACCAAATTCAGCTCTCAGAAAAGTAGCTAGAGTAAAGCTAACTAATGGCCAAGAAGTTTCTGCATATATCCCTGGTGAAGGTCATAATTTACAAGAACATTCGGTAGTATTGATAAGAGGTGGTAGAGTTAAAGATCTACCAGGAGTTAGATACCATATACTCAGAGGTACACTTGATACACAAGGGGTTTCTTCAAGAAAACAAAGAAGATCACTTTACGGAGCTAAAAGACCAAAATAATTATGTCTAGAAGAAGAGCAGCTGAAAAAAGAATTATACTTCCTGATCATAAATTCAAAGACTTGGTCTTAGCTAAATTTATGAACAGAATAATGCTTGATGGAAAAAAATCTACTTCAGAAAAAATTGTTTATGGTGCCTTTGACCTAGTATCAAAAAAAACAGATAAAGAAGCTATCGATTTTTTTCACGAAGCATTAAACAATGTAAAACCAAGCTTAGAGGTTAGATCTAGAAGAGTTGGTGGAGCAACATATCAAGTACCCATGGAAGTTAGACCAAAAAGAGCACAAACTCTTGCAATGAAATGGATTGTTGAATCTGCAATAAAAAGAAATGAAAAAACTATGAAAGAAAGAGTTGCAAATGAAATAATTGATGCATTTAATAATAAAGGAAACGCTGTAAAAAAAAGAGAAGAGACTCATAAAATGGCTGATGCAAACAGGGCTTTTTCTCATTTTAGATGGTAAAAAAATATGAATAGATCTCATCCATTATCAAAATACAGAAATATTGGTATCATGGCCCACATTGACGCTGGTAAAACAACAACTACTGAAAGAATTTTATACTATACTGGTAAGTCTCACAAAATTGGTGAAGTGCATGATGGTGCTGCAACAATGGATTGGATGGAACAAGAACAAGAAAGAGGTATAACTATTACTTCTGCCGCTACTACATGTTTTTGGAAAGATCATAGGATAAATATAATTGATACACCAGGGCATGTAGATTTTACTATTGAAGTTGAACGATCTCTAAAAGTTTTAGATGGAGCTGTAGCAGTTTTTGATGGAGTTGCGGGTGTGGAGCCTCAATCTGAAACAGTCTGGAGGCAAGCAGATAAATACAAAGTTCCTAGAATGTGTTTTGTAAACAAACTAGACAGAACAGGTGCTAATTTTTTCATGTGTGTTGATATGATTTCAGAACGTTTGGGGTCTTATCCTTTAGTTACACAATTACCTATTGGAATTGAAAGTAATTTAAAAGGTGTTGTTGATTTAGTGTCTAACAATGCTATCGTTTGGCAAGACGAAAGTTTGGGAGCTAAATTTGATATAGTTGAAATACCTGAAGATCTCAAAGAACAATCTGAAGAGTATAGATTAAAACTAATTGAAAAAGTTGTAGAGGAAGATGATTCAATAATGGAGAATTATCTAGAAGGTAACGAACTAACAATTGAAGAGCTCAAGTTATGCATTAGAAAAGGGACTTTAAATGGTTCATTTGTTCCCGTTTTAACTGGATCAGCATTTAAAAATAAAGGTGTTCAACCCTTGTTAGATGCAGTTATTGACTATATGCCTTCACCCACAGATGTTGCAAATGTAAAAGGTGTCGATGTTGATGACGACACTAAAGAATTAACAAGAAAGTGTGAAGATAACGAACCTTTTAGCGCATTAGCTTTTAAAATAATGACTGACCCATTTGTTGGAAGTCTAACATTTGCTAGAATTTATTCAGGTTCAATAAATACTAAAGACAGTGTCTTAAATTCCAACTCGGGAAAAAAAGAAAATATAGGTAGAATGTTATTAATGCATGCAAATAATAGAGAAGAAATCAAAACAGCTAATGCAGGTGATATAGTTGCATTAGTAGGGCTCAAAGATGTTACAACAGGTGAGACTTTATGCTCATCTGATAATCCAATAGTCTTAGAAAAAATGGATTTTCCTGATCCTGTAATTGAAGTCGCTGTTGAACCTAAAACTAAGGTTGATCACGAAAAAATGGGCCAAGCTTTGGGAAGATTAGCTCAAGAGGATCCAAGTTTTAGAGTTACAACTGACCATGAAAGTGGTCAAACTATAATTAAGGGTATGGGTGAACTTCATCTTGAAATTCTGGTTGATAGAATGAAAAGAGAGTTCAAAGTAGAAGCAAACGTTGGAGCTCCTCAAGTTGCATATCGTGAAACAATATCAAATTCATACGACGTCGATTATACTCATAAAAAGCAATCTGGCGGCGCCGGTCAGTTTGCAAGGGTTAAAATTAAATTTGAACCTGGAGAACCAGGAAGTGGTTATGAATTCATAAATCAAATTAAAGGTGGAAATATACCTACAGAGCATATTCCTGGAGTTGAAAAAGGTCTCATGGCTCAACAGCAAACTGGTGTTATCGCTGGATTCCCTTGTATAGACTTTAAAGCTACTCTATATGATGGAGCTTATCATGATGTAGATTCAAGTGTACTTGCTTTTGAAATTGCTTCAAGAGCTGCTTTTAGAGAAGGTATCGCCAAAGCCAAACCAGTTTTGCTTGAACCTATGATGAAAGTTGAGGTAGTTACCCCTGAAGAATATATGGGGGATGTTATAGGAGATCTAAACAGTAGAAGGGGTCAAGTTCAAGAGATGTCGACTAGAGGTAACGCAAATGTTGTAGATGCAATGGTCCCTCTAGCAAATATGTTTGGTTATGTAAATAATCTAAGATCTTTGTCTCAAGGTAGAGCTAATTATACAATGCAGTTTGATCATTACGAAGAAGTTCCTTCAAATGTTGCCGAGGAAGTAAAGGCAAAGTTAGCATAATGGAAAATCAAAATATTAGAATTCGTCTCAGAGGTTACGATAATTCTCTATTAGATACAAGTACACAAGATATAATTAACACTGCGAAGAGAACTGGTGCAAAAGTTAAAGGCCCTATCCCACTTCCTACAAGATTTGAAAGATTTACTGTAAATAAATCACCACACATAGATAAAAAAAGTAGAGACCAATTAGAAATAAGAACACATAATCGCCTTTTAGACATAATAGACCCTACACCTCAGACTGTTGACGCTTTAATGAAGCTTGATCTATCTGCAGGAGTAGAGGTGGATATAAAAATTTAAAATGCTTAGATCAGGTTTAATAGCTACTAAAATAGGTAATAGTTCATTCTACCAAGATAACGGTAAGAGTACTCATGTTACCGTTTTAAAAGTTGATGAATGTATTGTAGCTAGTGTTAAAACTTCAGATAAAGATGGATACAATGCCGTTCAACTCGCTTCAGTTGATACTGAGAAAGATATTTCACTTATAAATAAACCTCAAAGAAAAATTTTCTCATCAATTAATATTAAACCTAAAAAAATTATCAAAGAATTTAGAGTTGATAACGACAATATTTTGGAAGTTGGAACTAAGCTCGATGTAAATCACTTCAAAGTAGATCAATTTGTTGATGCAAGCAGTATTTCAATAGGTAAGGGTTTTGCAGGTGTAATGAAAAGACATAATTTTGGTGGACTTAGAGCATCACATGGTGTGTCTATTTCACATAGATCTCATGGATCAACTGGTCAAAATCAAGATCCAGGCAGAGTTTTTAAAGGCAAGAAAATGGCTGGTAGAATGGGAAATAAAAAAGTAACCAAACAAAACCTAAAGGTTATAGAGGTTGATATAGAAAAAAATCTTTTAATGGTTAAAGGGTCAGTTCCAGGTAAAAAAAACTCAATTGTCTATCTAAAAGACTCAGTAAAAAAATCAAAATGAAACTATCAATTTTTAATTTAAAAAATAAAACTGTAGGAGATATAAATCTAGATTCAAACATTTTTGGAGTAAAAACTTTTCCTGATTTGATTCATCAGTACATTAGGTATCAAAATGCAAAGTCAAGACAAGGCTCACACAAAACTAAGACTAGATCCGAAGTAAGTGGGCGTAGTAAAAAACCTTTCTCACAAAAAGGAACTGGTAATGCTAGGCAAGGTAGTAATAAACCTCCTAACTTTAGAGGCGGGGCTGTTTCAATGGGGCCCCAAAATAGAGATCATTCTTTTAATTTAAATAAAAAAGAAAAAAAATTAGCTTTAAAATCGGCTCTATCAACAAAGTTTATGGATGAAAAATTAGTTATTATAGATTCCTTTGAAATTCAAAGTTTTAAAACAAAAGAATTGCACTCAGATTTAAAGCAATTTGATTATAAATCTGCTTTGTTTATTCACTCTGAAAGTGGAATAAACAAAAACTTTAAATTAGCATCTGCTAACATACCTAAAGTATCAATACTGAATCAAAAAGGTATAAATGTTAAAGATTTAATTACTTTTGATAAAATATTTATTGAACAAAAATCTATAAACGAAATAACAAAGAGGCTTTCATGAAAAATAAATTTAAACAAATTTCTCTTGATAAAGCTTACGAAATTATAAAAAAACCAATTACAACTGAAAAATCAACGAATCTACAACAGTTTAACCAATATTCATTTTTTGTGTCTAGAAATTCAAATACCTTTGAAATTAAAAAAGCAATTGAAGCTATATTCAAAGTTAAGGTAATTAAAGTAAATACCTCAATTCTAAGGGGTAAAGGTAAAACTTTTAAGGGTCAATATGGTTTTAGGAAAGATACCAAAAGAGCAATAGTGACACTAAATGAGGGTAATACGATTGACTCATCATTGGAGATTAAATAATGCTATTAAAGTTCAAACCAACAACACCAGGATTAAGAGGTACCATTCTTGTTTCAAAAAAAGAACTGTCTAATGAAAAACCTTATAAATCACTAACAAAAAAATTTAAATCTACGGGGGGAAGAAATAACCAAGGCAGAATTACTTCAAGAAGAATGGGCGGTGGTGTAAAAAGAAAATATAGAGTTATAGATTTTAAAAGATCAAAAACCGATATAACCGCTGAAGTAATTAGAAATGAATACGATCCAAACAGATCAGCTTTTATATCTTTATTAAAATATGAAGATGGAGAGCATAGCTATATAATTTCTCCTAAAAATATTAAAATTGGTGAAAAAATAATTTCAGGTGAAAATGTTGCAATTAAAAATGGAAACTCTCTACCTTTAAATAATATACCCGTTGGCACAAGTATTCATAATATTGAATTAAAACCTGGAGCTGGAGGTCAGTTAATTAGATCTGCCGGTTCTTCTGCACAGATTGTATCTAAAGAGCTACCTTACGTTCAAATAAAATTAATTTCAGGTGAAATAAGACATATAAATAAAAATTGCAGAGCTACAATAGGTGAAGTATCAAATTCTGATCAAAAAAATATCAAACTAGGTAAGGCTGGTAGAAAAAGATATTTAGGATTTAGGCCGAAAGTAAGAGGTGTTGTAATGAATCCTGTTGACCACCCGCACGGAGGTGGAGAAGGAAGAACATCTGGAGGTAGAGACCCTGTTACTCCTTGGGGTGTTTCAACTAAAGGTAAAAAGACGAGAAATAATAAAAAAACGGATATATTTATAATTAGAAGGAAGAAAAAATAATGACAAGATCAGTTTGGAAAGGACCTTTTGTAGATATCACGCTTATTAAGAAAGCTGAAAAGCTCTCTCAATCTGGAAGAAAAGAGGTTTTAAAAACTTGGTCAAGAAGATCAACTATTCTTCCTCAGTTTGTTGGACTAACTTTTGGTGTTTATAATGGGCAAAAGTTTGTACCAGTAACAATTAATGAACAAATGGTTGGTCACAAATTAGGCGAATTTTCTCCCACGAGATCGTTTAAAGGCCACACAGCTGCAGATAAGAAAGCGGAACAGAAATGAACGAAAATCTAACAGCTATTGCTAAAGATAATATGGTTAGAATAAGCCCTACTAAACTATCCATTTTAGTTAATAGTATTGTAAATATGAAGGTTAGTTCTGCAATAAATCAATTAAAATTTTCTTCCAAAAGAGTATCTGGAACAATTTTAAAAGTACTTAATGCTGCTGTTGCAAATGCAGAAAACAATAAGCAATTAGATATAGACAAACTTTTTGTTAAAGAAGCTTTTGTAGGCAAAAGCTTAAGAATGAAAAGATGGCGACCTCGAGCAAAAGGTAGAGCTGCTTCAATCATTAAGCCATTTAGCAAAGTGACAATCGTCGTTGAAGAAAGAACAGAGATAAAAAAGGAATCGAATTAATGGGACAAAAAGTAAATCCTTACGGCATTAGACTTGGTATTAATAAAACCTGGTCCTCAAGATGGTTTTCTAAAAGTGAATATACTAAGTTGTTGCATCAAGATTTGAAAATCAAAAAATATGTAGAAAAAAAATTAAAGAATGCAAGTATCTCTAAAATAAATATTGAAAGAGCTGCCAAAAAGTTGAGACTTTCCATATACAGTTCAAGACCTGGTATTATTATTGGAAAAAAAGGTGCAGATATTGAAACACTAAAAAATGATCTTTCAAAAATGTCAAATCTTGAAGTATTTCTTGATATAAAAGAGGTTAGGAAGCCAGAAGTAGAAGCCAGGTTAGTTGCAGAAAATATTGCATCACAGTTAGAAAAAAGAATATCATTTAGAAGAGCAATGAAGAAAGCTGTGCAATCAGCAATGCGATTGGGTGCTAAGGGAGTTAAAGTTGTTTGTAGTGGAAGATTAGGTGGTGCAGAAATTGCTAGAACTGAAAAGTATCATGAAGGTAGTGTTCCATTACATACACTAAGAGGTGATATAGATTACGCAACTGCAGAAGCAGAAACAACCTATGGTATATGTGGAATAAAAGTTTGGATCAATAAAGGTGAAATATTATCAAAAGACCCATATGCAAGTGAAAGAAAACAGATTGATCAAGGGAGTGTTAGATAATGAATATGTTATCACCTAAAAAAACTAAATTTAGAAAACAGTTTAAAGGTAGAATTCATGGTAATTCTAAAGGTAATTACGGCCTTAATTATGGTAGTTATGGTTTAAAGGCTATGGAGCCAGAAAGAGTTACTTCAAGACAAATTGAAGCTGCAAGAAAAGCAATAACTAGATATTTAAAAAGAGCGGGTAGAATGTGGATTAGAATTTTTCCAGATGTTCCAGTATCAAAGAAACCAGCTGAAGTGAGAATGGGTAAAGGCAAAGGGTCTATAGAATTCTGGGCTTGTAGAGTTAAACCAGGAAGAATTATGTTTGAAGTTGATGGTGTAAATGTAAATGATGCAAGAAAAGCAATGACTTTAGCAGCTGCAAAACTCCCTATTAAATGTAAATTTGTAGAAAGAAATATCTAATGAATAAAAAGATTAATATAGATGATAAAAAAATTAAAGATGAAATATTGAATTTAAAGAAAACACTTATGAATTTAAATTTTCAAAAATCTTCTGGTCAATTAGAAAAAACATCTAAGATTAAAGATACAAAAAAACAAATTGCTAGATTAAACACAAAATTATCAGTTACAAATGGAGAGAAAAATGCCTAAAAGAATTTTATCAGGTGTAGTAGTTTCTTCAAATTCAAACAAAACCATTACTGTTGACGTCACTAGAAGAATTAAACACAAATTGTATAAAAAAATAATTAGACAAACAAAAAAATACCACGCTCATGACGAGAACAATGAGTTTAAAGTTGGGGATACAGTATCTATAATTGAGTCTAAACCTATATCAAAGTTAAAAAAATGGAGAGTTGTCTCAAACACGGGAGAAAAATTGTGATACAAATGCAATCAAAACTATTTGTTGCGGATAATTCAGGGGCTAGAACTATACAATGTATAAAAGTCTTAGGAGGTTCTAAAAGAAGATCTGCTTCAATTGGAGATATAATTGTTGTTTCTATTAAAGATGCTTTACCTAGAGCAAAAGTAAAAAAAGGTGATGTGTACAAAGCAGTAATAGTAAGAACATCAAAAGATTTTAAAAGATCTGACGGTTCTG
Organism: uncultured Alphaproteobacteria bacterium; assembly: GCA_902604905.1. GTDB lineage: Bacteria > Pseudomonadota > Alphaproteobacteria > HIMB59 > CACPNW01. Next base: position 19,749 of record CACLAN010000003.1, on the reverse strand, counting down.
CAATAAGATTTGATAAAAATGCTGCAGTTCTTCTAGATAAACAAGAGGAGCCAATAGCAACAAGAATTTTTGGACCAGTAACAAGAGAATTAAGAAGTAAAAAATTTATGAAAATAATAAGTTTAGCACCTGAGGTAATTTAATGAATAAAAAATTTAAGTTAAAGAAGGGAGATGAAGTAATAGTGCTTTCAGGTAAAGATAAAGGCAAAACAGGAAAAATTATAAAGATGGTGCCTAAACAAATGAAAGCTGTTGTTTCAGAAATCAATAAAGTTAAAAAGAACCAAAAACCCGACAATAATCAACCAGGAGGAATTATTGATAAAGAAATGCCTATACATATCTCAAATCTTTCATTTTATGATCCCGGATTAAAAAAAGGCATAAGAATTGGTTATAAATTAGATAAGAACAAAAAAGCTAGAATTAATAAATCTACAGGTAAGGAAATCTAATGAGTAGACTCTTAGAAGAATACAACAATCAAATTAAGCAAGAATTAAAGTCTAAACTTGGTCTCAAAAATATATTTGAAGTTCCAAAAATAAAAAAGATTATTTTGAATATAGGTCTTGGAGAAGGAAAAGAAGACTCAAAGTTAATTGATAAAGCTTTAGAAGACTTAACACTTATATCAGGCCAAAAAGCAGTTAAAACAATTTCAAAAAAAGCAATCTCAGGATTTAAAATAAGGGCTGGAATGCCTTTAGGGGTGAAAGTAACACTACGAAATAAAATTATGTATGAGTTTCTCGATAGATTAGTAAATATTGCAATTCCCAGAATAAGAGATTTTAGAGGTCTAAATTTGAAAAGTTTTGATGGGAATGGAAATTTTTCTATGGGAATTAAGGAGCATGTAATATTTCCAGAGATAAATTTTGATAAGGTAGATAAAATTAGGGGTATGGATATTACTATTTGTACAACTGCAAAAAATAATAAAGAGGCTTTAGAATTATTAAAAAGTTTTAATATGCCTTTTACAGAAAATCAGGTTAATTAAGGAGCAACATGGCAAAACTTAGTTCAGTTCAAAAAAATCTTTTAAGACAAAAATTAATTAAAAAATATAAATCTAAGAGAGATAGCCTTAAGGCTAAAATAAAAAATAAAAATATTTCTTTAGAAGAAAGAATTTCTTATCAAAATAAACTAAACGATCTTCCTAGAAATGGTTCTTCTATTAGACATAGAAACAGATGTGAAATAACTGGTAGACCTAGAGGAAATTATAGAAAATTTGGTTTATCTAGAATTAAACTAAGAGAGCTTTCAATGACTGGAGATTTGCCAGGTGTTGTTAAGTCAAGTTGGTAGAAAGGTTAATATGGCTTTAAACGATTCACTTTCAGATATGCTAGCAAGAATTAAAAATGCTCATCAAGCAAATAAAGTATCAACTTTATGTCTTAAATCAAAATTAAATATAAATGTTTTAAGTGTTCTAAAAGATGAAGGTTATATAAGAGATTTTAAAAATATCGAAGAGAGAAAGGGAGTAAATTCAATTAAAATTGAATTAAAATATTATAATGGCAACCCTGTAATTAAAAAAATAAAAAGAATCTCTAAACCTGGTATCAGAATATATTCTAAAATTAGTGAGCTTAATAAACCATATGGAGGGCTAGGAATATCTATTCTTTCAACTCCAAAAGGAGTTATGTCAGATCATCAAGCAAAAAAAAATAATGTTGGTGGTGAAATCTTGTGTGAGGTCTTTTAATGTCAAGAATTGCAAACAACCCAATAAAAATTTCTAAAGAAGTAGAATGTACTTTTAGAGATGGAATTTTTACAGCCAAAGGCAAACTTGGGCAAATGCAAACTACAGTAAATTCTAATTACAAAATAAATATAATTGATGATGAAATAAAAGTTATTCCTAATATTGTAAATAATAAAGATCCAAACTGGGGAACTACTAGAGCTATTATTGCAAATATTATTAATGGAGTAACAAATGGCTTTACTAAAACTTTAGAATTAAATGGTACCGGATACAGAGCTAGTGTTTCTGGATCCAAATTAAAACTAGAACTAGGTTATAGTCATGATGTAAATTTTGATATTCCTTCAGATATAAAAATTGAATGCCCAAAACAAAATTTGATTAAACTATTTAGTATAAATAAGGAAAAATTAGGTGCTGCTGCCGCAAAAATTAGATCATTTAGAAAACCAGAACCATTTAAGGGCAAAGGAATAAAATATATTGATGAATATATTTTTAGAAAAGAAGGTAAAAAGAAATAACTTATGAAAGATAGAAAAGAAAGAGTAAGATATAAATCTAAGAAAGTTTCCAAAAGAAATAGACTAAGTATTTTTAGATCCAATAATCATTTATATGCTCAACTTATAGATGATAGTAACGGCATTACACTAGCAAGTGCTTCATCTCTTGAAAAATCAATTAAAGATAAAAAATTACAAAGAAAAGAAATTGCAGAACTTATTGGTAAAAATATAGCAAAAAAAATAATTTCTAAAGGAATTGATAAAGTTGCCTTTGATAGAGGTAAATATAAATATCATGGCTTAATTAAAATACTTGCAGAAGCAGCAAGATCTGAAGGTCTTAATTTTTAGAGGTATGTATGTTTGAAAATGATAAAAATGAATTTACTGAACACCTTGTAACAATTAATAGGGTAGCTAAAGTTGTAAAAGGTGGAAGAAGATTTGGATTCGCCGCAATAATGATAGTTGGTGATAACAAAGGTAGAGTAGGAATAGGAACAGGTAAGGCAAAAGAGGTACCGGAAGCTGTTAGAAAAGCTACAGAAAATGCAAAAACTAAAATGATTAGAGTTCATTTGAAAGAAAACAGAACTATTCATCACGATATTGTAGGACGTTTTGGGGCTGGAAAGGTAATATTAAGAGCGGCTTCACCAGGAACTGGTATTATTGCTGGAGGCCCCATGAGAGCACTCTTTGAATCTCTTGGTATTAAAGATGTCGTTGCTAAATCTACTGGAACATCAAATCCACACAATATGTTAAAAGCAACATTAAATGCATTTAAGGTATCTGAGTCTCCAAAATCAGTTGCTGCAAAAAGATCAAAAAAAATAAATGATATAACCTCTAATAAAAATAGTTAAATATGAAAATTAATGAATTAAAATCACCACTAAGCTCAAGTAAGCAAAATAAGAGAAAAGGAAGAGGTTCCGGCTCTGGTTTGGGAAAAACAGCTGGAAGAGGTGTTAAGGGTCAAAAATCAAGATCAGGTGTTTCAATTAATGGTTTTGAAGGTGGACAAATGCCTATTTATAGACGTTTACCAAAAAGAGGTTTTAAAAACCATTTTAGAATAAAAACCCAAAGTATTAGTTTTACAATGATAAATAATGTAATTAAAAAATATAATCTTGATCCTTCTGTAATTAAGGAAGATGAGCTATTTAATAAAAAAATTTTTAAAAGATCGAAAGGAAGTTTAAAACTTCTTAATATAGGTGAACCAAATAAATCAACTAATTTAGAGATTTCTTATGCTTCCAAAAAGGCTGTTGAAGTCTTAGAAAAATTAGGTGGTAAAATTAAACTTACTAAGAAATAAATGGCAACAGCTGCAGAAAGATTAGCAAATAACTTAAACTTTGGTGCTTTGGGAAAAGCAACAGAATTAAGACAAAGACTTCTATTTACTTTAGGTGCGTTAATAGTTTTTCGCTTAGGCACATTTCTACCCATACCAGGTATTAATCCATTAGCTTTACAACAATTTTTTGAACAACAATCCTCTGGTATTCTCGGTATTTTTGATACATTCTCAGGAGGTGCACTAGGTAGAATGGGAATTTTTGCACTTGGTGTTATGCCTTATATATCATCATCAATAATCATGACATTAATGCAATCTGCAATTCCATATTTAAAATCTTTAAAAGAACAGGGATCAAAAGGAAGAAGGCAACTTCTACAATTTACAAGATATGTTACTGTTTTAATTGCAGCAGTTCAAGGATATGGAGTCTCTATAGGTTTAGAATCAATGCAAACAACATATGGAAATATTGTTTATGAACCAGGATTATTTTTTAGACTAACAACAGTAATAACTCTTGTTGGTGGAACAATTTTTCTTATGTGGCTGGGTGAACAAATTACTTCAAGGGGTGTAGGAAATGGAATTTCATTAATTATTACTGCAGGAATAATTGCTAATCTACCAAGCGCATTTGTTAGTACTTTACAACTAGGTAGAACAGGAGAATTAAGTATCGCATTTATTTTAGGAATATTAATTCTCATACTGCTACTAATAATTTTTATAGTTTTTGTTGAAAAGGCTCAAAGACGTTTACCAGTTCAATATCCAAAAAGACAAGTTGGAAATAAAATTTATGGTGGTCAAAGCTCACATTTACCATTAAAGATCAATACTGCCGGTGTTATTCCTGTTATCTTTGCATCATCCATTCTTCTTCTTCCAAATACTATGTCAGGATTTGGAGCGGGATCATCTAGTGATATTTTTATTTTAATCTCAAGTTATTTAGGAAGGGGTCAACCACTGTATCTAGCATTGTATGCAGCAATGATAATATTTTTTGGATTTTTCTATACGTCTATTGTTTTTAATCCTGATGAACAAGCAGAAAATCTTAGAAAATATGGAGGTTTTATTCCAGGTATAAGACCGGGAGAAAATACTGCAAAATATATAGAATTTGTATTGGTAAGACTAACCACTATAGGAACTATATACCTAACATTCGTAGCACTGTTGCCCGAGTTTCTATTATCAAGAACATCAATCCCCTTTTATCTTGGAGGAACAGCATTATTAATTGTAGTCGTAGTTATGATTGATTTTATTACCCAAGTACAATCACATCTATTCCAACATCAATATGAAGGCTTGCTTAAAAAAACAAAGTTAAAAGGTAGAAGGTAGATTGAAAAAAATAATTTTTTTTGGCCCCCCTGGAGCAGGAAAAGGAACTCAGGCTAAAATAATTTCAAAATTTTTAAATATTTCTCATCTCTCAACTGGTGATATTTTAAGAAAAAAATTATTAGATAATGATGATTTAGCAAAGCAATTACAATCAATTATGTCTTTAGGTAATTTAGTTTCAGATGAAGTTCTAAATTCTATTGTATCATCAAGGTTAAAAAATGAAACAGAAAAAGGTTTTATATTAGATGGATACCCACGAACTTTGGCACAATCAGAATTCCTAAATAATTTTTTTTTAGAGAACTCTACATCTTTAAATTATATATTTGATATCCAAATAAATTTTGAAATCCTTAAAAATAGAATAATCAAAAGATCCTTAGAAGAAGGTAGGGAAGACGACAATATAAATGTTATAGAAACGAGATATAATGAATATATTAATTCTACTCAGAAAGTTTCAAATATTTACAAAAACAATTATTCATCTATTTTTTATGAAATAGATGGATCTCAACAAATTCAAGAAATAACTAAAAAAATTAAAGATATTTTAAAAAAATCATGAAAAACAGCCAAATTTTCATATATCTTTTCTTGACTAATTGTATGATTATCATGTATTCACCCTCATTCATTTTTTTTGGATTTCATTATGGCTAGAATTTCAGGTGTAAATATCCCTACAAATAAGAAAGTAAACATAGCGCTTACATACATTTTTGGAATAGGAAAAAAGATAGCTTTGGATATTTGTAATAACGCATCGATAGATGTCTCTAAACGTGTAAGTGAACTTAATGAAGAGGAAGTAAATAAGATAAGAGATTTAATTGATAAAGATTACTCTGTAGAGGGTGATCTAAGAAGAAAAATATCTCTGGATATAAAAAGACTCAATGACTTAGGTTGTTACAGAGGTCTTCGTCATCGAAAAAAATTACCAGTTAGAGGGCAAAGAACACATACTAATGCTAGAACTAGAAAAGGTAAGGCAGTTGCTATAGCTGGAAAGAAAAAAGTTACAAAAGGTTAAAATGGTAGAGAAAAAAAAATCAAAAATCAAAAAAAAATTTTCTTCTGGTGTTGCGCATATAGTTTCTTCATTTAATAACACTATTATTACAATTACTGATGATAAAGGAAATGCATTAGCATGGTCTTCTTCAGGACATAAAGGTTTTAAAGGATCAAGGAAGTCTACACCTTATGCTGCCCAAATAGCAGCAGAAGATGTAGGTAATAAAGCAAAAGAATATGGTCTAAAAAATCTTAAGGTAGAAGTATCTGGCCCAGGTTCGGGAAGAGAGTCTGCTCTAAGATCATTACAATCTATCGGTTACGTGATTACCTCAATTAAAGATGTAACGCCTATACCTCATAATGGTTGTAGGCCGAGAAAAAGAAGAAGAGTTTAAAAAAGGAGCATTTAAGTGTTACAAAAAAACTGGAGTGAATTAATTAAACCAACAAAGATGGAAGTTAACGTAGATGAAAGCAACGGAAGAATTGGTAAGCTTATAGCAGAGCCGTTAGAAAGAGGATTTGGGTTAACACTAGGTAATTCAATTAGAAGAATTCTATTATCTTCTTTACAAGGAGCTGCTATTACATCAGTTAAAATCAAAGGTGTGGTGCATGAATTTTCTACAATCCCTGGAGTTAAAGAAGATCTAACCGATATACTTTTAAATTTAAAATCTGTAGCTGTAAAAGTACATTCACCTGGTTTAAAAAAAATGTATGTTAAATCATCAGGATCTGGTGAGCTTAGAGCAGGTAATTTTGAAACTGATTCCGAAACAGAAATTATGAATCCAGATCAGTTAATTATGACTCTCGATTCTAATGCTGATGTAGAAATTGAAGCAAATATTGAAACAGGAAAAGGTTATGTGACAGCAGAAGTTGCCGAAGATGAAAACAAAACAATTGGAGAAATTAGATTAGATGCAATGTTTAGTCCTGTTGTGAAAGCTTCTTATAAAATTGAAAATAGCAGAGTGGGTCAAGTAACTGATTTTGACAAGTTGGTTTTTGATGTTGAAACTAATGGTGCAATTTCACCCGATGATGCTATAGCCCTAGCAGCTAGAATATTGCAGGATCAGCTACAACCATTTATAAATTTTGACGAACCGGAAGTACTTCCTGATCAGTCTCAAGCAGAAAGCTTGTCTTTCAATTCAAATTTATTGAAAAAAGTTGAGGAGTTAGAGTTATCTGTTAGATCTGCAAACTGTTTGAAGAATGATAATATAATTTATATCGGAGATCTTGTGCAAAAATCTGAATCAGAAATGTTAAGAACACCTAACTTTGGTAGAAAATCTTTAAATGAAATTAAAGAAGTTCTGCAACAAATGGAACTTAATCTAGGTATGTCAGTACCTGATTGGCCACCTGATAATATTGACGATTTGGCTAAAAAATATGAGGATCCATTTAATAAGTAAAAAAAATGAAACATAATATTAAAAATAAAAAACTTAACAAAACATCTTCACATAGAAAAGCAATGTTTATGAATATGTCTAATGCTCTTATCAAGCATGAACAGATAACTACTACACTTGCAAAAGCAAAAGAATTAAGGAGATTTGTTGAGAAAATTGTTACATTAGGAAAAAAGGGCGATTTAATTTCTAGAAGAAGAACTATTTCAACTCTTCAAGATAATAAAATGACACAAAAAGTTTTTGACATATTAGCTGACAGATACAAAAATAGATCTGGGGGATATACTCGAATTATTAAATTAGGTAATAGATTTGGTGATAATGCGCCAACAGCAGTTATTGAGTTTGTAGATCGAGATGAAAACGCTAAAGGTCTTGATAGTGGACCTATTATAGAAAAAAAACCTACTGAAGAAGTAGAGGAACAACCTCAAGCTTAAATACATTGTTTAACTTAATGTTAGTCGCCACTGGTGGTGCATTAGGAGCAATAATAAGATTTCTTTTAACAAATATTAGCAAATCGTTGTTTGCATCTAGTATTTATGGAACAATTTTTGTTAATATATTAGGCTGTTTTTTAATAGGATATTTAATAACATTTAATTTTAGAAACAACTTATCTGAAAATTTTATTAAGTTTTTTTTGATTATTGGCCTTTTAGGATCTTTTACAACTTTTTCTGCATTTTCTTATGAGGTTGTAGAATTAATAAATTCAAAAAAATATATTTCATCTTTTACTTATATTTTTATCTCAATATTTATTTGTGTAATGTCTGCATATTTAGGAACCTTGTTAAATAAGTTTTGATTTGATTAAAAATATTAAAATTTTAAATAATTTAAATCAAAGATTAGATAAATATCTTAAAAATAAATACACGTCTTTGACACAAGGATTTATTGAGAAAAATATAAGAAAAAAAAATATTTTAATCAATAAATCAATAACTAAAGCAAACTATTTAGTTAAACTTAATGATGAGCTTAAAATTTTAAATTTTCATGAAGCACTATATAAAAATAAGATAATTTTTAAAAAAAATATTAAAATATCTAAGGAAATTTTAAACGAATTTAAAAGATCAATAAAATTTGAAAACAAAGATTTTATTGTTTTAAATAAATGGCCACAAATAGCTACTCAAGGAGGAAGTAAAATAAATGTTTCAATAGATCATATAATCAAAAATATTAATTCGCAATATAGGTTAGTACATAGATTAGATAAAGAAACATCAGGACTTCTTTTAATTGCTAAAAATCTTAATTATGCAAAAAAACTATCTTATCTTTTCAAACAAAAAGAAATTACTAAATACTATATTGCTTTATGTGAAGGTAGTCCAAAAAATAATTATTCTAAAGTTAAATTAGAAATTAAAAATAAAAAACTCAAAATAGAAAATACTTTAACAAATTATAAATTGTTAAATAAAAATAAAGGCATATCTTCAATTTTATTCAATCCTCAAACTGGAAAAACTCATCAACTTAGAATAGTATCTAAAAATCTTGGATGTCCAATAGTTGGGGATCAAAAATATAATATTCATTCAAAGTATTCAAAAGAAAAGCTGATGTTACATGCAATTGCATTAAAATTTGAAATAAATACAAAGAAGTTTGAATTTATTTCAAAATTACCAGATCACTTTTTAAGCTTTGCAAAAAAAAATAATTTAAAAATTAGTAAAGATTTAAAAGAATATTTAAATAGTTTTTAATTTTTCTAAAAAAATTTTTTTAAATTTATTATCAAATTCAGATTGTTCTAGTTTAATACCTAATTCTTCCATTGAAGTATTTTGATATTCTTTTAAACCACAGGAATGAATATAATTGTAATATTTAAGATCAGGGTTAATATTAAAACTTAATCCATGGTATGTAATCCATTTTTTAATTCGTAATCCAATTGCGCCAATTTTTTTTTCTTTATCAAATGAAATATTGTTATTTTTAGTTACCCAAATGCCCACTCTATCTTTGAAAGCTTGTGCTTCAATATTATAGTTTGCTAAAAAGGAAATAAGTGAACTTTCAATTATGGTAATAAATTTTCTAATATCTTTATTTTTATTATTTAAATTTAACATAAAATATACAATTCTTTGACCTGGGCCGTGATAAGTTGTTTTCCCTCCACGATTGGATTCTATAACATCAATAACATTGGAATTTAATATCTCTTCTTTTGAGGCACTTGTTCCTTGAGTAAAAACATGATTATGATTTAGAAACCATAATAATTCTTTAGATTTATTATTGATTATATCATCAACTCTAGACTCCATATACATTACCGCTTCTTCATAATTTACTTCACTATTAGATATTTTAATTTCAAACTGTTTCATCTGTAATTAACTTTATTGATAGTTAATATCCTATCTGATATTTAATTCTACTATATATGCGGCTGTGGCGGAATTGGTATACGCGCAGCGTTGAGGTCGCTGTGGGATTTATCCTGTGGAAGTTCAAGTCTTCTCAGCCGCACCAATTTGTATGGAAGAAATTATTATAAAAAAAGATCAGGATTCTTCATCCAAATCTGTTGAATTAGTATCTGATTATTTAGAAAATTATAAATATGATAATGTTTTATCTTATTTAAAAGATATTCATAACGCTGATATTGCAGACATTCTCCAAAATTTAGATCCAGTTTTAAGATTAAGTCTTTTGAATATAATTGATAGAGATTTTGATCCTGAAATATTAACTTATTTAAATGATAGTGTTAGAGAAGAAATAATAGAAACTTTGGATATAAAACAATTAGCTAATAATGCTAAAAGTTTAGATACTGATGATGTAGTCGATTTAGCAGAAGATTTAGAAGAAAAAGATCAGACTATATTCTTAGAAAATTTAGATAAAGAAGAACGTACATTGGTTGAAGAAGGATTAAAGTATCCTGAAGATTCTGCTGGAAGATTAATGCAAAGACAATTTGTTGCCCTTAATCAATCATGGAATGTTGGTCAAGCAATTGATTATTTGAGAAATAATAAAGTGAAACTACCCGAAGATTTCTATGATATATATTTAACTAATAATAAGCAAGAAGCAAAAGGTGTTGTTCCATTAGGAAGGTTAATGGGTTCAAAAAGAGAAGTAGAATTAAATTCAATAACAAATAAAGAATTAAGATTAATTGATGTAAATACAGATCAGGAAGATGTAGCCCTATTATTTAATAAATACGGATTGGTCAGTGCTCCTGTTATCAATAATCGAAAAAAAATTATTGGATCAATTACAGTTGATGATGTCGTTGGGGTTATAGAAGAAGAAAGAGAGGAAGATATTTTAAAACTTGGAGGTGTTGATCATACAGATTTATATGAGTCTGTTATTTCTACAACAAAATCAAGAATTTCATGGTTAATTGTAAATTTAATGACAGCGGTGGTAGCTTCAATAGTTATAGGTTTGTTTGAAGCTGCTATTGAAAAAGTAGTAGCCTTGGCAATTTTAATGCCAATTGTAGCCTCTATGGGCGCTAATGCTGGTACTCAAACTTTAACAGTTGCAGTGAGAGCTATTGCTGTGAAAGAACTAACAACCAGTAATGCGATAAAAATAATAACCAAAGAAACTCTCATTGGTGGTATTAATGGTATCATATTCGCTATCATAATATCTTTAATTTCTATTTATTGGTTTGACAATTTGATGTTGGGTTTAATAATAGGTCTTGCTATGATACTAAACTTACTAATCGCTGGTTTTTCAGGAATTGCAATACCACTAGTTTTAGATAAGCTTAAAATTGATCCTGCTTTAGCATCTGCAGTAATTTTGACTACAATAACAGATGTATTTGGCTTCCTTTCTTTTCTTGGATTAGCAACTTTATTTTTAATATGATCTGACCTATTTAAGTAATAATAATGCTAAAAAAAAATGATCTGATAGATTACTTTTATAAAGGTATCAAAAATAAGAATGATTTACGCATAGGAGTAGAGCACGAGAAATTTGTTCTAAAAAAAGACATTTTACACCAATTATCTTATGAAGAGCCTAAGGGTATAAAAGAAATTCTTATAAAATTTGTAAATAAGGGATGGAAACCAAAGTATGATGATAAAAATACTACAATAATTGCCCTAGAGAGATTTGGTGAAAGTATAACTTTAGAACCAGGCGGTCAGATCGAATTATCTGGAGCACAATTAAAAAATATACATCAAACCTGTACTGAAACTAATAGACATTTAAAGGAATTAAAAGATATTGGTGAAGAATTTGGCTTTATATTATTAGGATTAGGTGTTGAGCCAAGTTTATCTCTTGATGATTTTCCTTGGATGCCAAAACAAAGATATTCCATAATGAAAAAATATATGCCTAAAGTTGGTACTCTAGGGCATCATATGATGAAACGCACATGTACAAACCAAGTAAATTTGGATTATCATTCTGAAGAAGATATGATTATTAAGTATAGACTAATGTTAAATCTTGAAGGTATAGCAACTGCAATATTTGCTAACTCACCTTTTGATCAAAAACAAGTTTCTAAATATAAGAGTTTAAGATCTCATTTTTGGCATCACACAGACAAAGATAGAACAGGTTTATTGCCATTTGTTTTTGATAAAGATTTTAATTTTGAAAAATATGTGGAGTATGCTCTTGATGTACCAATGTATTTTGTCACTAAAAATCATAAATATATAAATATGACCAATTATACTTTTAGAGATTTTATGAAAAATAATATTTCTAAAGATTTAAATATTGAACCTACTTTAGAAGACTGGATAAACCATTTATCAACTTTATTTCCTCAAGTTAGATTAAAGCAATTCTTAGAAATTCGTTCTATGGACGCATGTTCATGGGATTTAATATGTTCTCAGCCTGCTTTTTGGATTGGTATATTATATAATGATGAAGCGATTGATAAAACAAACGAAATTGTTGAGGGTTGGACTCAAAATGATAGAAATTACATAAATAACTTAGCCCCAGTAGAAGGTTTACAAACAAAATTCAAAAATGGTGATCTGGTAGATATTGCTCAAAAATTGTTTGAAATTTCAAAATCAGGTTTAGAGAAAAGAAATATTCTAGTAAAAAATAAAAAATATAATGAAACATTTTATCTAAAAGATTTAGAACAAAATCTATCAAATGGCCATTCACCGGCTGATTTACTAATAAGTAAATATAATGGTGAATGGGAAAAAAATATTAAAAAAATATATGAGGAAGAAATTTTCTAATGAAAAAAAATATAGCAATCCAAATGGATAATATTGAAAAAATTGATTATGAATTCGATTCTTCATTTTTAATAGCTTATGAGGCACAAGAAAGAGGTTATGATATTTTTTATTACAATCCTAAAAATTTATTCATAAAAGAAAATATTATTCAAGCATCTGGATTTTATTTAGAGCTATTGCCAGATGAAAAAAATTATTTCAATTTTAAATCTAATAAAATAATTGCTAAATTAGAAGATTTTCAATTTGTCTTTTTAAGACAGGATCCTCCTTTTGATATGAATTATATAACATCGACTTATATTTTGGATTTACTTCCAACTTCAACAATTGTTGTGAATGATCCAACAGCAGTTAGAAATTCTACTGAAAAATTATTTACATTTAATTTTAAAGAATTTATGCCACCTACTTTAGTAACAAAAGAAATAAAAATTATTGAAGAATTTTTAGATAAAGAAGAAGATATCATAACCAAACCTCTTTATGGCAATGGGGGGGAAGGGATACATAGATTTGATAAAAGTAATTTCAATTCTAAAATATTAGAGGAATATTTACACTTGCCTATAATGGCCCAAAAATTTATCAATGAGATAGAGTATGGTGATAGGAGGATCGTTTTTTTTGATGGTGAATATTTTGGTTCAGTTGCTAGAATACCCCAAGAAGGTAATTTAAAAGCAAATTTTCATGCTGGCGGAAAGGCAAGTAAAACTGACTTAGTTTATAGAGACAAAGAAATCATCGAAAATTTGGGACCAAAGCTAAAAGAGTACAATCTGTTTTTTGCTGGAATTGATATAATTGGAAATTATCTAACAGAAATAAACGTAACTTCACCTACAGGATTGAAGCAAATTAATGCATTAAACAACGTAAAATTAGAAAAAGATTTTTGGGATAAGCTTGAAGCAAAATATAAATTAGTTTAATTATAGTATTTAAAGGAAAACATATGCACGAAAATAGAATTTTAATACACAAACTAAAAAACTTTGAAAATATAAATTCAAATTTTCTTATAATAACTTTGATGTTATTTGGTTCAATTTTACTAGCGATTTCCGCTAAAGTTCAAGTACCATTTTGGCCAGTGCCAATGACAATGCAGACGTTTGTTATATTCTTAATAGGAATGACATATAGTGTGAGATTATCTTTTGCCACAGTTGCATTTTACCTTTTTCAAGGAGCTATAGGGCTCCCTGTTTTTGCAGCCGGTGGTGGAGTTGCATATTTAGTTGGGCCAACAGCAGGATATCTTTATGGTATGTTATTTGCATCTATCGTTATAAGTTATTTAGCAAATTTAGGTTTTAGTAAAACATATTTTAAAGCTACAGTATCTCTCTTAATTGGTTCTGCTATTATTTTTTCATTTGGCATCATCTATCTTGGTTATATTATTGGTTTCGAAAAAGCAGTAGCCGCTGGTCTTTTACCATTTATTCCAAGTGAATTGTTTAAAATTGCATTAGCAGTTGCTTTGATCCCAACTTTACACAAAATTATTACAAAATAATAATTAATGAAAATCGGTATTGATGTAGGCGGTACCAAAACTGAGGGTATTCTTCTAGATCCAAATGGAACTGAAATAGATAGAAAAAGAATTAATACTGAAAAAAGTTATGATGGAACAATTAAGGGAATACTATCCATTATAAATCATTTTGAAGACAAACACGGCAAAGCAGAATCTGTTGGTATGGGAATGCCAGGAGCCATATCAAATGATACAGCTCTAATCAAAAACGCTAATTCTATATGGTTAAATGGCAAACCTTTTAAGCAAGATTTAGATAAAATTTTAAGTAGAAATGTAAATTTGGAAAATGATGCTAATTGTTTTACTCTTTCTGAAGCGGTAGATGGAGCTGGTAAAGGGTTTGAAATTGTTTTCGGAGTCATAATAGGAACTGGTGTAGGAGGTGGTATCAGTATCAATCAAAAAGTAATAAGAGGTCGTAATAGCATAAGTGGAGAGTGGGGACACATAGTTTTGCCCAGTAGAACAGAAGATGAAAAAAAATATGTTAAAAAATGTTATTGTGGAAAAGATGGGTGCTTAGAGACCTATATATCTGGACCAGGTTTTTCATCCGTCTATAATTTACGTTGCAATAAAAATTATAATTCACATCAAATATTAAATGGTTTTAATAATAAAGAAAAAGATAGTATCTTTGCAATAAATCAATATGTCGATCATTTAGCAAGAGGCTTATCTTTAGTTTGTAATATTCTCGATCCAGATGTGATTGTTTTGGGTGGAGGTATGTCAAACATCGATTTTATTTACGAAAATATAAATGATGCTCTAAAAAAATATGTTTTTACAGATACGCTTCACACAAAAGTTGTAAAAAATATTCATGGTGATTCAAGTGGTGTAAGAGGGGCTGCTTGGCTTTCTTAAATACCACCCATTGAAATATATTTTATAGTTAAATAGTCATCAAGGCCATAACGAGAACCTTCTCTTCCCATTCCTGATTCTTTAACACCTCCAAAAGGAACTTCCGCAATTGTTGGTAGTCCATTATTGATAGATACAATCCCATATTCAAGTGCTTCAGCAACTCTCCAAATTCTTCCTATGTCTCTTGCATAGAAATATGAAGCTAATCCATATGGTGTATCATTAGCCATTTTAATCACCTCATCATCACTAGAAAATTTATAAAGAGGTGCAACAGGTCCAAATGTTTCTTCAAAAGTTATTTTTGCCTTTGTAGATACATTTGAGAGAACAGTTGGTTGATAGAAATTCCCACCAAGCGAATGCACATCTCCACCAATTGCTATTTTAGCTCCTGTATTTACTGCATCTTTAACATGATCAATTACTTTTTCTAAAGAGGATTGATCAATTAAAGGACCAGATACAATTCCATCTTCAAGTCCATTACCTACTGTTATTTTACTGACTTCATTTGTAAATTTTTCTAGGAATTCATCATAAATATTTTCATGGACAAAAATTCTATTTGAACAAATACATGTTTGACCACTATTTCTAAATTTACTTTGAAGTGCGCCTGCAACAGCTTCATCCATATCTGCATCATCAAAAACTATAAAGGGTGCATGACCACCAAGTTCCATAGAAACTTTTTTTACTGTTGAAGCACTTTGTTCTAAAAGTATTTTTCCAACCTCCGTAGATCCTGTAAAAGAAATTTTTCTAACAATTGGGTTACTAGTTAGCTCTTTACCAATCTCACTTGCCGATCCTGTGATTACATTAAATACACCATCTGGAAAACCAGCTTCCTTAGCAAGTACTGCTACAGCTAATGCTGAATAGGGTGTTTGGCTTGCTGGTTTTACAACAGTAGTACAACCAACTGCTAGAGCGGCTGCACATTTTCTTGTTATCATTGAATTTGGAAAATTCCATGGAGTTATTGCTCCAACAACACCAACAGGTTGTTTAATTATTACAATTCTTTTTCCAGGCCTTGGATCAGGAACTATATCGCCATAAACTCTTTTTGCTTCTTCAGCATAGAATTCAATATATGAAGCACCCATTAGTATTTCACCCTTTGCTTCAGCTAAAGGTTTACCTTGCTCAATAGTCATGATTTTAGCCAAATCATCTGCATTTTCTGTAATTAGCTCCCCCCATTTTTTAAGAATAACTGATCTTTCTTTCGCAGTAGTTTCTTTCCAAGTTTGGAAAGCAGTATTAGCACCATCTACAGCTTTTTTAGTTTCTGAAACTGAGCATTTTGGGACATTGCCAATAATTTCAAGTGAGGCTGGATTATTTACCTCAAGAGTTTCACCTGAAGAACTGTCAACCCATTCCCCATTTATAAAACATTTTTGTTTAAAGAGTGATTTGTTATTTAATTCCATAAGTTTTAATTATAATGCATAGTTTTAAATTAAGGAAAATACAATGACAATAGTTAATTCTTGGAATGAATGGGATCCATTAAAACATGTTATAGTTGGAGCAGTTGAAAATGCCAACATACCTCCAATGGAACCAGCACTTGAACCAAAAATTAGTAAAGATAGTGGTATGGCAGGATCACATGGACCACGTTCAAAGGAGTCAATTGATAAAGCAAACATACAATTAGAAAACTTTGTTAAAATTTTAAATTCCCTAAATATAAAAGTTGATAGACCAACACCTATTGACTTTTCTCAGAGTATCAAGACGCCCGATTGGTCTAATGATGGTATGTTTGGTTGCATGCCTCCAAGAGATGTTATTCTCACTGTAGGAAATGAAATGTTAGAAGCACCAATGTCTTATAGATGTAGATGGTTTGAGTACCTTGCCTATAGACCTTTACTTGAAAAATATTATTCAGAAGATAAAAATATGAGATGGGAATCGGCACCTAAACCAAGATTAACTAATCAATCTTATAAGTCTAATTATCTTCCTGAAGGCATAACGGAAGAAGAACGATATAAAAAAATCGAAAATAGAGACATGATATTGACAGATAAAGAACCACTTTTTGATGCTGCAGAAATTTTACGCTTTGGAAAAGATCTTTTTTATCATAATAATTTTACATCAAATTTAAGTGGTTTGGATTGGTTAAGAAGACATTATCCAAATCATCGCGTTCATCAAATTAATTTACCAGGTGATCTAATTCCAACTCACATTGATGCATGTTTTACTCCTATTAAACCAGGAGTTATAATTATTAATCCAAATAGAAAAATATCATCAGAGCAAAGAAAAATTTTCGATGATAATAAGTGGGAAATTCATGAGGCAGCACCTTCTATTCATAATAGTCCACCACCTATGTGTTATTCATCAATCTGGTTATCAATGAACGTTTTGATAATTGATCCTAAAACTATATGTGTCGAGGCAACAGAAGAAAAAATGATTAGACAAATGGAAAGTTTTGGATTGGAAGTTATTCCAGTTCCTTTTAGAGACGTTTATGCGTTTGGTGGTAGTTTACATTGTGCCACTACTGATGTTTATAGAGAAGGTGAGTGTGAGGATTATTTTCCAAATCAATAATGGATAGTTTTAATCAAAATAATGTAAAAGCCAATTTACATGATACAAACTTTTCTAGAATTGGTATAATTACACTATCAACTGATTTTACTATTGAGCAGGATTTTAGAAAAATTTGCCATAATTTACCAGTTGATCTATTTTTCAATAGAATACCTTTTTTAAATCCTCTAACTCATGAAAATTATTTGAGGATGGCTGATCATCTTACAGAAACAACAAACCAAATATTACCCAATGAAAAAATACAAGTTATAGCGTATGGATGTACTTCAGGCACTATTGAAATTGGTGAAGATAGAATAAGATCTGAAATTTTCAAAGCTAAACCCGATGCTTTAATTACGACACCTATTACAGCAGCTGTTAAAGCACTTAAATTGCTTAACCATAAAAAAATTGCTGTTCTTACCCCTTATCCAAAGGATGTTAATGTTAAAGTATACGAATATTTAATTGATAGTGGATTTGAAATTAAATCATTTAGTTCGTTTAATTTAAATTATGATTCTGAAATTTCCAAAGTTACTCATGATAGTTTAACGCAAACAATTTCCTCAATTGATTTAACAGATGTTGATAGTATTTTTGTTTCTTGTACTGCATTAAAAGTAATTGATATTATCGAAACATTAGAGTCAAAATTAAGCACAGATATCATTTCAAGTAATCAAGCTATTATTTGGGATTCATTAAGATTATCTAATATTAATCAAAAAATTGATGGTTTTGGAAACCTCTTTAAATTACATTAAATAGGGTTTAAATTGATTACACTTCAACAAATACAAGATGCACATAAGAAAATTTTACCTTATGTTAATTATACACCATTAATTAATTCTAATTTCTTATCAAAAAGTAATAAAGTAAAACTAAAGTTAGAAAATTTTCAAATCACTGGTTCATTTAAGTTAAGAGGTGCGGTTAATAAGCTTCTTTCTTTAAGTGAAGATGACAAAAGAAAAGGAGTTATTGCAGTTTCTACAGGCAATCACGGCAAAGGCGTTGCTTATGCTTCAAAGGTATTGGGCATTCAATCAACAATATATATGTCTTCAATGGTTCCAGAATATAGAAAAGAAGCTATTGAAAAATTAGGAGCAAAAGTTGAAATAATTGGAAAGAATAGTGATGAAGCAGATTTGTATGCTAAACAAATTGCAAAAGAAAAAAATATCCCATTAATTCATCCTTTTGATGATGAAGATATTATTATTGGTCAAGGTACAGTTGGTCTTGAAATGCTTAATGAGTTTCCTGAAGTTGATACTGTAATAATACCAACATCTGGAGGTGGTCTTATATCTGGAATTGCTCAGGCAATTAAACTTCAAAAACCTGACACAAAAATTATTGCCGTATCTATGGAAAGAGGTCCTTCAATGTATGAAAGTCTAAAAGAGGGTAAACCTGTTGATGTAGAGGAAACTGAAACTTTAGCTGATTGTTTAGGGGGTAGTATTGGTATAGATAATAAATTTACGTTTAATATTGTACAACAATACGTTGATGACTTTGTTTTAGTAAGTGAAGAAAAAATAGCCGAGGGAATTAGAATAAATTTTTTAGAACATAAAATTGTATCTGAAGGTGCAGCAGCAACAAGTGTAATGGTTGTTAAAGAAAAACTGACATCACATTTAGGAAAAAATATAATCTGTTTAATTTGTGGTGGAAATATTGATTCTGAACTATTTAACAAAGTTTTAAGTCATGCTCATCCTTAATAAAAATGATATTATTCAACATGTAAATTTGAATAAAAATCTCATACCAATAATAGAGGAGGCTTTCATAAGTTTATCAAAGGGATTGGTAATGATGCCACCTATAATGAGAATTGATATTGAAAAATATCATGGTGAGTCAGATGTTAAAGCTGCATACGTTGAGGGTCTTGATAGTTTTGCAATAAAAATCGCTTCAGGTTTTTTCGATAATCCAAAACTTGGTTTGCCATCTAGTAATGGACTGATGGTTTTATTAGATTCAAAGACTGGAGTTGTAAAATCTGTTTTATTGGATGAAGGTTATCTTACAGATACTAGAACAGCTATAGCAGGAGCAATAGCTACAAAATATTTATCAAATCAAAAAG
>CACLAN010000002.1 GCA_902604905.1 uncultured Alphaproteobacteria bacterium | reverse complement strand
AATATGGCAAAAGTAATTGGTATTGATTTAGGTACTACAAATTCCTGCGTTGCAGTAATGGACGGTAAGGAAGCAAAAGTAATTGAAAACTCAGAAGGTGGAAGAACAACACCCTCCATGGTAGCATTCAGTGACACAAAAGAAAAACTTGTTGGACAATCAGCTAAAAGACAAGCAGTAACTAATTCTGAAAATACTCTATTTGCCATAAAAAGATTAATCGGAAGAACATTTGAGGATGAAGCTGTTAAGTCTGATAGCGGATTAGTACCTTATAAAATCGTAAAAGGTGATAACGGCGATGCTTGGGTTGAAGCACGTGGAGATAAATATAGCCCAAGTCAAATTAGTGCATTTATTTTACAAAAAATGAAAGAGACTGCAGAGTCTTACTTAGGAGACACTGTTACACAAGCAGTTATAACAGTTCCTGCATATTTTAATGATGCTCAAAGACAAGCTACAAAAGATGCTGGAAAAATAGCTGGACTAGAAGTTTTAAGAATTATTAATGAGCCTACTGCTGCAGCATTAGCATACGGTTTAGATAAAAAGAAAACAGGTACAGTTGCTGTATACGATCTTGGTGGAGGTACATTTGATATTTCTATCTTAGAAATAGGTGATGGTGTTTTTGAAGTTAAATCAACCAATGGTGATACCCATCTTGGTGGTGAAGATTTTGATCTTAAAATTATCGATTATCTTGCTGATGAATTCAAAAAAGATAATGGTATTGATTTACGCTCAGATAAACTTGCCCTTCAACGTTTGAAAGAGGCAGCTGAGAAAGCAAAAATTGAATTATCAAGTTCAACTGAAACAGAAGTTAACTTACCATTCATAACAGCTGATCAATCTGGCCCTAAACATTTAACGATTAAATTATCGAGAGCAAAACTTGAAGCTATCGTAGGTGAACTTTTAAACCAAAGTTTAAAACCTTGCGAAATGGCACTCAAAGATGCCGGTTTACAAGCTGCAGAAATTGATGATGTTATTTTAGTTGGTGGTATGACAAGAATGCCTAAAGTAACGGAGATAGTAAAAAACTTCTTTGGTAAAGAGCCCAATAAAGGCGTTAACCCCGATGAGGTTGTTGCATCTGGTGCTGCTATTCAAGCAGGAGTATTACAAGGTGATGTAAAAGACGTTTTATTGCTTGATGTTACGCCATTATCCCTTGGTATTGAAACACTTGGTGGTGTATTTACAAAACTTATTGATAAAAACACAACTATCCCAACAAAGAAGAGCCAGGTATTTTCTACCGCTGAAGATAATCAGAGTGCAGTAACAATTAGAGTATTTCAAGGTGAAAGAGAAATGGCTGCTGATAACAAATTACTAGGTCAGTTTGATTTAGTAGGTATTCCACCTGCCGCAAGAGGAATGCCTCAAATTGAAGTAACTTTTGATATTGATGCAAATGGTATTGTAAACGTTTCGGCTAAAGACAAATCAACTGGTAAAGAACAACAAATCAAGATCCAGGCTTCTGGGGGATTATCAGATGATGAGATTGAAAAAATGGTCAAAGAGGCAGAAGAAAATGCTGAAGCTGACAAAAAGAAAAGAGAAGCTGTTGATACTAGAAACCATGCTGATAGTTTAATTAATGAAACTGAAAAGAATCTAAAAGAGCACGGAGATAAAATTCCTGAAGCTGATAGAAATAAAATCACAGAGGATATTGAAGAGCTTAAGAAAGTAAAAGACGGCGAGGATTTAGAAGCTATAAAATCTAAAACTGAAGCACTTGTTCAGTCATCTCTTAAAATGGGTGAAGCAATTTATAAACAAAACCCTCAAGGTGCTGGACCTCAACCTGATCCATCCGGTGCTGAACCATCAGCTGATAATACAAAAGATGAAAAGGTTGTAGATGCTGAATTTGAAGAAGTAGACGAAGATAAAAAAGATTAACGCTCCATAATTTTTATAAGGAGGAGATGTGGCTGATAAAGACTTCTATGATATATTAGGTGTTCAACGAAATGCCAGTGAAGATGAAATAAAAAAAGCTTATAGAAAACAGGCCATGAAATACCATCCTGATCGTAACAAGGATGACAAAACAGCTGAAAGAAAATTCAAAGAAGCAGCTGCTGCTTACGAAGTTCTAAAAGATTCAGAAAAAAGATCAGCTTATGATCAATATGGACATGACGCTTTCAAACAAGGTGGAATGGGTGGAGCTCAAGGCTTTGGAGATTTTGCAGGCGGCTTTTCTGATATTTTTGAAGAGTTCTTTGGTGGCGGTTTTGGAGGACAATCATCAAGAAGACGAGGACCTCAAAGAGGAAGTGATCTTCGTTATAATATGTCCGTTTCACTATTCGAAGCTTTCACTGGAAAGAAACCACAAATAAGAATACCTACATATGTTGGCTGTGATGCTTGTGCAGCAACTGGAAGTGCAGATAAATCTGGACCAAGTACCTGTTCTACTTGTGGTGGTGCAGGTAAGGTTCGATCGCAACAAGGATTCTTTTCAATTGAAAGACCATGCCCTACATGTGGTGGAGAAGGTTCAAGTATAAAAAATCCATGTCTTAAATGTTCAGGAACAGGGAATATAAAAAAGCAAAAAACAATTTCTGTTACTATTCCCGCTGGTGTTGATACAGGTACAAGAATTCGAATAACCGGTGAAGGTGAACCTGGTGAAAGAGGCGCTGGAAATGGGGATCTATATATTTTTGTTGAAGTTCAAAAGGACAAACTCTTTGAAAGAGAAGAAGAAAATTTATTTTGTGAAATACCAATCTCCATAACTACGGCTATTTTAGGTGGCGAAATAGAAGTACCAACAATAGAGGGAAAAAAAGCTAGACTTAATATTCCAGCGGGAACTCAATCTGAGACACAATTTAGACTTCGCGGCAAAGGAATGAGTATACTTCGACAAAGTAGAAGGGGTGATATGTATGTGCAAGCAAACGTTGAAATACCAGTCAACCTAAATAGCAAACAAAAAGATATTTTGAGAGAGTTTGAAAATGAAGGTGGGACATCAAAAAAACATAGCCCAAAATCGCAAGGTTTTTTCTCAAAATTAAAAGAAGTCTGGGAAGATTTAACTTAATTTCTTTTCAACTTACAATCACCAAAGTATAAGAAGTTTTTATGGCAAAAATTAAAATAGCAGTTGCAGGTTGTCTTGGCCGAATGGGTCAGGAAATATCTAAACAAATTTTACAAAATAAAAATTTAGAATTTGTTGGTGGTTTTGAATACAAAAAACATAAAGATATAAACAAACCTTTAAACAAAGTTTCAAGTATACACTCTGCAAAATTAGTTACCGCTAATGCAGCTCAGTTAATCAAAGAAGCAAATGTCATCATTGATTTCACAACACCTGAGTCTACCTTAGATAATCTTAAGATCGCCTCTGCAAATAAAACAGCAGTTGTTATTGGCACAACCGGAATGACGGATAATCAAAAAAAGAAAGTGAAAAGTTATTCAAAAAAAATACCTATACTGATGTCTTCTAACATGAGTTTGGGTGTTAACTTATTATTTAACTTAGTAAAACAAACAGCATCAGCTTTAAAAGATACTGATTATGATATTGAGATTGCTGAGACTCATCATAAACATAAAAAAGATGCTCCTTCTGGGACTGCATTATCTCTGGGTGAATATGCAGCTGAGGGAAGAAAAACTAAATTAAATAAATCAAAAGTTTTAGATCGTACAAAAAAACTATCATCTAGAAAAAAAGGTGACATTGGCTTTTCTGTTACAAGAGGTGGTGAAATTGCAGGTGAACATATAGTAAGTTTTATTGGTACTAATGATAGAGTTGATCTAGTTCATAAAGCTAATAATCGATCAATTTTTGTAGGTGGGGCCATCGAAGCAGCAATCTTTATTTCTAAAAAGAAAACAGGTCTTTTCAATATGAATGATTTGTTATTTTAATAATAGCTTAATTGTCTTTTAATTCTTAAGTACAAACTTTCCTTTAAATCAGCATGCAAGAAAGTTGCAACTTCAGTTTCTTTATCTGATTCTCTTATTGATAACTTGGAAGTGTTTTTAAATTTTGTAAAAAAAACTTTGGACCAATAAGTGCTGAATTTAGATGAATGTAAAAGTTTATCACCTTTATATTTTCTAATAGATATTTCTTTTTGATTAATGTTAATTTCATCCTTAATATTTTTTTCTTTGAAATATAAACGGATTAAATAAAAAATTATCAGATATTCAAGTCCAAGAAATATAGATACAGGCCATGCACCTTGTACAATAAGAAAAATAGAGAATAATGAAATCCAGCTTATAAAAATAATTCCTAAAACTAAAAAGACTGATTTAGAACAGCTTTGATAAGGTCTTATATTTTCATTTAATGAATTCATAATTTGACATTAATATAAAATAACCTTTCTGATAAAGGGACATATGTGCACAGATATTAAATCGATAATTTGCTTTTTATTATCAATTTATAATTGCTTCCAAATCCTAAAAAATGGCTAAATTCCTTTGATCTCTTGCTAATTTAGTAAGGAACATATAGATGCATCCCCGTAAAAATATTAAGTAATAATCCTTATTTAATGGTGGCTTGATGAAAAAGATTGGTAAAATTTTAGCAGCAAATAGAAGTGAAATTGCTATTCGAATTTTTAGAGCTGCTGAAGAGTCTGGTATTAAAACAGCTGCTATTTATTCTAAAGAAGATCGTTTTGCTATTCACCGATTTAAAACGGATGAAAGTTATTTAGTTGGTGAAGGCAAAGGTCCAATTCAAGCATATTTGGACATAGACTCGATTATTAAAATTGCTAAAGATGCAAAGGTTGATGCTATCCATCCAGGTTATGGATTTTTATCTGAGAGTCCTGAACTGGCTGAGCAGTGTGAAAAAAATGACATAACATTTATTGGACCTAGTAAAGAAATACTAAAAAGATTTGGAAATAAAACTGAAGCTAAAAAAGTTGCGGAAGAAGCAAATGTAGACACCGTTCCATCTGTTCTTGTAACAAAAGAAAATTTAAAAAGTGTTGAAAAAGAAGTTTCGAAAATTGGCTACCCAGTAATTGTTAAAGCTAGTTGGGGTGGTGGCGGTCGAGGAATGCGTGTTGTTAGATCAAGCAATGAATTAATAGATCAAATTACAATTGCTCAAAGTGAGTCACTTAAAGCTTTTGGAAAAGATGAAGTATTTATAGAAAAATTTTTAGAAGATGCTGCGCACATTGAAGTTCAAATTTTAGGTGACAAACATGGAAATATCATACATCTTTTTGAAAGAGATTGTTCTCTTCAAAGAAGGCATCAAAAGATTATTGAAAGAGCACCTGCGCATTTTCTTGAAAATAAAACTCGAGAAGAAATTTGTAAAGCTGCTATTAAAATTGCAAAACAAGTTAAATACTTTGGTGCAGGAACTGTTGAATTTTTGTTTGATAAAAAATCAGGCGAATTTTATTTCATTGAAGTTAATCCAAGAATTCAAGTTGAACATACAGTAACAGAAGAAGTAACTGGTATTGATATTGTAAAAGCTCAAATTAAAATTGCAGAAGGTGAAAAAATTGGCAATCATCCAGCTCTTCCTAAACAAGAAGACATTCATCTAAATGGATTTGCTATTCAATGTAGAGTTACTACCGAAGATCCGCTTAATAATTTTATGCCAGATTATGGGAAGATAATGACTTACCGATCAGCCGCTGGTTTTGGAGTCAGGCTAGATGCAGCAAATGCTTCTTCAGGTTCGATCATCACACCGTATTATGATTCTTTACTTGTAAAAGTAACAACTTGGGCAAAGCATCAAGACGACTGTATTAAAAGAATGGATAGGGCTTTACGAGAATTTAGAATTAGAGGTGTTAAAACAAATTTAGTATTTCTTGAGTCTCTTATAAACAATAAAGATTTCCTTGAAGGAAATTACAATACCAATTTTGTGGATACTAAAAGAGAGCTCTATGCTTATAATCCTCAAAAAGATCGAGCATCAAAAATTGTATCTTATCTTGGAAATATAATTGTAAATGGACACAATGATGTATCTGGAAGAGTCAGTAATAATTCGACTGTAGAAGTTCAAATTCCTATTTCAAACACTAAAAGTGTAAAAAATAATTATGTAAAGGATTTACAAACTTTAGGTCCAGAAAAATTTGCAAAAAAAATAAAAGAAACACCCTACACCCTAATTACTGACACAACGATGCGTGATGCACACCAATCGCTTCTTGCTACAAGAATGAGAACAGATGATCTTATTAATATTGCTGAATATTATAGTGAAAATCTAAGCAACTTGTTCTCACTAGAATGTTGGGGCGGTGCAACCTTCGATACATCGATGCGTTTTTTAAAAGAGGATCCTTGGGATAGATTAGCAAGATTAAACAAAAGGGCGCCTAACCTTCTTAAACAAATGCTCTTTAGAGGATCTAATGCTGTTGGATATAAAAATTATCCAGATAACGTTGTTAAACATTTCATTCAACAATCAGCAGAAGCTGGAATTGATGTATTCCGAGTTTTTGACTCATTAAATCTAATTGATAATATGCGTGTTGCAATTGATGAAGTACGCAATCAAAATAAAATTTGTGAAGGAACTATCTGTTATACAAATGATGTAACTGATCCAAATGAGAAAAAATATACATTAAAATATTATATTGATCTTGTAAAAGATTTAGAGAAAGCAGGAGCACATATTATTGCTATTAAAGATATGGCGGGATTAGCAAAACCTAATGCTATAAAAAAATTAGTTAATGAAATCAAACAAACAACTGATCTTCCAATTCATTTTCATACTCATGATACATCTGGTACTTCATCAGCTTCAGTTCTGGCTGCTATAGAAGAAAAGGTAGATATCGTGGATCTTGCAATTGATTCGATGAGCGGATTAACATCACAACCTGCACTTGGATCAATCGTATCTATAATGAAACAAAATCATCAAGACCCAAAACTTGATGAAGAGGCTATAAGAACACTATCTTTATATTGGGAACAAGTTCGTCAAAATTATCATGCATTTGAAACCGATTTCAAAGGTGGTAGTTCTGATGTGTATCTTCACCAAATGCCTGGTGGTCAGTTTACAAATTTAAAAGAACAAGCGAGATCATTGGGAATTACAACTGATAAGTGGGGAATGGTTGCTAATAAATATGCAGAGGTAAACCAACTTTTTGGTGATATTGTTAAAGTTACACCTTCTTCTAAAATTGTAGGTGATATGGCGCTCTATATGATCGCCAATGATTTATCCAAAGAAGATGTATTAGACCCAAAAAAAGAAATTTCTTTTCCTGCTTCTGTTATTGAGTTCTTTAAAGGGGAAATTGGTATACCACATGGAGGTTTTCCAAAAGAATTACAAAAGAAAGTTCTCGGAGATACAAAACCCCTCACAAAAAGACCAGGGGAAGTTTTAGAACCAGTAGATTTAGATAAAGAATTCAAAAACTTAGAAGTTGAAATAGGGATAAAAGTTAATCAAACACATCTAGCGTCTTACTTAATGTATCCAAAAGTTTTTAAAGATTATGTTGATCACTTTAAGGAGTTTAGTGATACATCGATTCTTTCAACAGAATTATTTTTTTATGGTCCTCAACAAGATAAAGAATACACGATAGAAATCGATAAAGGAAAAAACCTTATCTTAAGATATTTAGCGAAAAGCGAAGTTAATAGTAATGGAAAGTGCTCCGTGTTTTTTGAAATTAACGGACAACCAAGAACAATAGATATAGAAAATAAAGAATTTTCAAAAAATATTACTCAAAGAGCTAAAGCAGATGATAATAATTTGGATCATGTTGGATCTCCTTTGCCAGGCCAAGTTGCTAAAATATTTGTTCAATCAGGTAGTAAGGTGATTAAAGGTGATAAGTTACTAGTGATCGAGGCTATGAAAATGGAAACTACAATAAACGCTGATAAAAGTGGAACAATCAAATCAATTAATGTTGCATCCGGTGATAATGTGGAAACCAAAGATTTGCTTGTTGAAATTAGCTAGTAAAGTCGTATTCTTTATAACATTCTTCTATCGAGTTCTTTGTATTTATAAGCTCTCCTAAAGAGTCTCGAAATTCAAAATATTCTACTCTTTTAATATTTGAGTTTATATTAAAGAAGATAAACAACCTACATGAACTACTATCATATCGCATCATATGCACCGAGCCATCAGATCGTACTAAATTAGGCTGTCCCAGTTTTTGTTTAATCTCAGCAAGTTGTTTTCCCATGAAATTTATTTCTGCGATTTTTTGCTGCTCTTTAACTATAGTTTTTTCCTCTTCTTTTTCTTCAGTGATAATTTGTTGTTCTTCAACAATAGTTTTATCTTCAACAATTTCTGGCTCTTTTTTTATAATAGTTTCTTCAACTTTATCTTTTACAACCGCCCCAACTTTAACAACTTCTCTTCCAACTTCAATAGTCGTACAGCTAGATAAAAACACTAATGTTAAAAAATAAATTGATAACCGCATTGCTCTTAGTTGGATTTCTATATATGTAATCGCATATGATTACAGTAATTAAATCACCATTCGTTCAATACAAATTAACAATTTTGCGAAATAAAAAAACTTCGAATACTGTTTTTAGACAAACTATGAATGAAATAAGCTACCTCATCGCTTCTGATGTTCTTCAATACGTTCCCTTTAAAAAACAAACAATTGAAACACCTCTAAAAAAAATGAGTGGTACAGCCTTAGGTCAACCCATAATTTTGGTCCCAATTTTACGTGCCGGTTTAGGGTTACTTGAGGGGTTTGCAAAATTTTTACCAGAAGCAGAAAAAGGTCATATAGGTTTATATCGCGACGAACAAACTTATGAACCTGTAGAATACCTTTTTAAACTTCCAAGAGTTAAAAATAAAAAAGTGTTAATTCTAGATCCAATGTTGGCCACAGGTAATTCTTCAATTGCTGCAATCAATTTAATAAAAAACAAAGGTGTTAATATTAAAGATATATTTTTGGTGTCTTTGCTAGCTGCTCCTGAGGGTATTAAAAATATTCAAAAAAAGCAAAAAGGCATTCATATATTTACTTGTAACATTGATGCTAAATTGAATAAAAATAAGTTCATTGTACCGGGCTTAGGTGACGCAGGCGATAGGTATATGGGTACTTGAAGTTATCCATAAAAAATCCTATTATTTAAACATAATCTCAGTTTTTTATGCATTTTTTTTTACAATAAAATGTTATCAATGAGATATCTATAATTCATATTTAAGGGGGAAATTTAGTATGAAGAAAATTTTAAGTATTTTTTCAGTTTCTTTCGCACTTATCTTCTCATCAAGTGCGTTTGCAAACACAATTGGGGTTGTTTACGACTCAGGTGGAAAATTTGACAAATCATTTAACGAGTTAGCATTCAATACAGCTGAGAGAGTTGTAAATGAACTTGGCTGGGGTATGATTGAGTTTGAATCTGCAAACGACAATCAGATCGAGCAGGGTATGCGTAAGATTGCTGATAGAGGAGCAACAATGATCGTAGGAATGGGATTTGCTCAAGCTGATGCAATTGCAGCAGTTTCAGCTGACTACCCAGATATAAAATTTGTTGCAGTTGATGTTTGTTGGTTGGATGATCCAAACAACAATATTTATCAAGCTTGTTATAAAGAACATGAAGGATCTTTCCTAGTTGGAATGATGGCTGCTATGGCTTCTAAAAGTGGAACAATTGGTTTCGTTGGTGGAATGGATATTCCACTAATTAGAAAATTCCAAGGTGGTTATGAGCAAGGTGCACAATATGTAAATCCAGACATAGAAGTTATTGCTAATATGACAGGAACTACAAACGAAGCATGGAACAACCCAACAAAAGGAGCTGAATTAACTAAAGCACAAATTGATGGTGGCGCAGATGTTGTTTATCAAGCTGCAGGTGGAACGGGAATTGGTGTTTTACAGGCTGCTGCTGATGCTGGCATAATGGCAATTGGCGTTGATTCAAACCAAAACTGGATGCATCCAGGCACAATGCTTACTTCAATGCTGAAGAGATTAGACTTAACGATCTTTGAACAGGCACAAAATGTAGGCAAAGGTTCTTTTGAGTCAGGAATTAACATCCTAGGGCTTTCAGAAGGAATGCTTGGTTACGCAACAGAAGATGGAATGGTAACTGCTGATATGGCTGCTGCTGCTGATGCAGCTGCTGCAGATATTGCAAGTGGTGCATTAGTTGTTGCTGATTGGTCACAAGAATAATTAAAATATAAACAATTGGCGAGACCAAAGATTGATAAATAATTTATGGTCTCGCCTATCTTAGAGCTTACAAATATAAATAAATCTTTTGGCCACGTTCAGGCCAATAAAAATATTAATCTTAAAATTAATAAAGGAACAATTCACGGTATAATTGGGGAAAACGGTGCTGGTAAATCTACCTTAATGAGTATAGTTTTTGGCCTTTATCAGGCGAATTCAGGATCTATTAAAATTAATGGTAAAGAAATAAACCTAAGATCACCAAGAGACTCTATAGTAAATGGTATTGGAATGGTTCATCAACATTTTATGTTGGTCGAAAATTTTACAGTATTAGAAAATATTATACTTGGTTTTGAAGGTGAAACAGTTTTTGGAGAAAAACTTGCTACTGCAAAAAAAGATTTAGAAAAACTTTGTAAAACTTATAATTTCAATATTGATCTTGATGCAACAATAGCAGATCTATCAGTTGGGTTCCGACAAAGAGTAGAAATATTAAAATCTTTATACAGAGGGGCAGAAATTCTAATCTTAGATGAGCCTACTGGCGTGCTTACACCACAGGAAGTTGATGAATTATTCAAAATTCTTAGATCATTAAAAGATGAAGGAAAAACAATTGTATTAATTACACATAAATTAATTGAAATCATGGATCTAACCAGTGAAGTTTCAGTTATGCGTCAAGGTGAAATGGTTGGACATACAAAAACTAAAGATACAAACAAAGAGCAACTAGCCGAAATGATGGTTGGAAGAAGTGTCTTGCTGAGAGTCGACAAAAAAGAAATAAAAAAAGGAGAAGTTATTTTTAAAGTTAACAATCTTTCAGTCAAAGATGATCTAGATGTTGCACGCGTTAAAAATATTAATTTAGAAATCCGTTCTGGAGAAATTTTAGGTATTGCAGGTGTAACTGGAAATGGACAAACTGAATTATTAGAAGCACTTTCAGGAATTAGAAAAGTGGAATCAGGAAATATTCAATTATTCGGTGAAAAAATATCTGACCAAGACAATTTTCTTAACCCAAGAATGCTAAAAGAGAAAGGCCTTGCGCATGTCCCAGAGGACAGACAAAGAATGGGTCTAATAAGTGATTTTAAAGCTCACGAAAATTTAATTTTTGGATATCATGATCAAGAACCTTTTTCAAAATCTGCAGTTTTAAATAGTCAAGAAATTAAAGAATATTCAAGTAAGATAATGCAAGAATATGACGTTAGACCAAACTCTCCAAACTTAATAACATCAAATTTTTCTGGAGGTAATCAACAAAAAATTATTTTGAGTAGAGAACTTAATGAAAATCCAAAAGTTCTTTTAGTAGGTCAACCAACAAGAGGTGTAGATATTGGTGCAATTGAATTTATTCACCAAAGACTTATTGATATGCGAGACAGAGGAGCAGCAATATTATTAGCGTCTGTTGAGTTAGATGAAATACTGTCCTTATCTGATAGGATTATTGTTATGTTTGATGGTAAAATTGTTGGAGAAAAAGAAAATAAAAATGTTACTGACCGTGAACTAGGATTACTTATGGCCGGTGTTGCGTAATGAGTAACATAGTAGTTGATAAATCCAAGGTACCATGGTGGGTGTCTAACGTTATCGTACCTTTGGTAAACTTAACATTAGCATTACTAGTATCAGGTCTGTTTATTTTTATAGCAGGTGAAAATCCAATTGAAGCAGTTAAGTTAATTATTTTTGGTTCGTTCGGTTATATCCAAGGTTTTGCATATACACTTTATTATACTACAAATTTTATTTTCACTGGACTTGCATTTGCTGTAGCTTTTCATTGTAGACTTTTCAACATTGGAGGAGAAGGTCAGGCATATATAGGGGGCTTAGGTGTTTTTTTAGTAGCTATAAATTTAAGTTTTCTTCCAATTCCAATTGTCTGGCTTTTATCAATTTGTGGAGCTTTCTTATTTGGAGCGGCTTGGGCTTATATACCAGCTTATCTTCAATCAAAAAGAGGAAGCCATGTTGTAATCACAACAATCATGTTCAATTTTATAGCCTCTTCATTAATGATTTTTTTACTAGTAGATGTAATTAGAGATACCAATCAGATGGCCCCACATACTGTTAAACTACCTGAAGCAATCTGGCTTCCCAGTTTTGAAGCATTTTCTGGTATCCTTGGCATAAAGATAAGGTATTCTCCTCTTAATCTTACTTTTTTATTAGCTATTGCTTCTTTATTCTTTGTTTGGTTTTTAGTATGGAAAACAAAATGGGGTTATGAGATGCGAGCTGTTGGTCACAATACTCAGGCAGCGATCTATGCAGGTATATCTCCACACAAAAATATAATTATAGCTATGTGCATTTCAGGAGGTCTAGCAGGGTTGCTTGGTGTTAATGAAATTCTTGGAGTAAGTCACAAAATACAAGCCGGCTTTCCAGCTGGATATGGTTTTACTGGAATCGCTGTAGCTTTGATGGGTAGAAATCATCCAATTGGAATTTTACCCGCTGCATTTTTATTTGGAATTTTGTACCAAGGTGGTTCAGAAGTAACATTTGAGATGCCTAATATCACTAGATACATGTTTGTTGCTGTTCAAGGCTTGATAATTTTATTTAGCGGAGCGTTAGAAAACTTATTCAGACCACAAATTGAAAGTTTTTTTGTAAGAAGACTTTATAAAGAGGTAAATGCATAATGGAATTTTTGTCTGACATTGCTTCTTTAATTAATTCTACATTAAGAATATCAACCCCTTTAGTTTTTGCTGCTATGGCGGGTATTTTTGCTGAACGTTCAGGTGTAATTGATTTTAGTTTAGAAGGCAAAATGCTTATGGCAGCTTTTGTTGCAGCTGTAGGTTCTTATTATTTAGGCAATCCGTGGCTTGGGTTATTATTAGCTATTATAGTATGTGTTTGTTTATCAATGTTACATGGTTTTGCATCAGTAACACATAAAGGTGATCAAGTAGTTTCATGCGTTGCTATAAATATTTTAATTATTGGTTTAACAACAGCTTTAGCAGCTGCGTGGTTTGGGCAAGCAGGTCTGACACCAACATTAAATGAAGAGCAACGTTTTCTAGAAATCAATTTACCTTTTGCAGATTCTGTAAGAGATATCCCAATTATTGGAACACTTTATAGTGATATTTTAAGCGGCCATTATGTATTTGTTTATTTAGCTTATTTATCAGTCCCAATTGTTTTCTGGATTGTATTTAAAACTAGCTTTGGTTTACGTCTACGAGCTGTAGGTGAAAACCCAAGCGCTGTAGATACTGCTGGCATTAATGTTTTTGCTATGAGGTATAAGGCCCTTGCGGTTAATGGTGTAGTAATTGCTTTTGCCGGTGCTCATTTATCAACTGCAGTTAATGCCAATTTTTTTAGAGAGATGTCTGCTGGCAGAGGTTACTTAGCATTAGCTGCAATGATTTTTGGAAAGTGGCATCCCAAAACAGCTTTGATCGCATGTTTATTATTTGGTTTCACAGATGCACTTCAAATTAGATTACAAGGTGTTGAGCTACCAGCTATAGGAGAGATACCTGTTCAGTTAATACAAGCGATACCATACATATTGACAGTTGTATTACTTGCAGGTTTTGTTGGTAAAGCTATTGCGCCAAACGCAATCGGCCAACCCTATATTAAAGAAAGATAATTATTATTTCATTTTAATAATTTTTAGTCTTTTGAAACCTATATAGTTAATAAAAAAGGAGTTAATATGTTGGTTAAATTAACACAAGATTTAAAAAATGGTTTTGGACCATGGAAAGAAATGCTTCTTGCAAATGGTCATAAACTTAAAGAACATGGAATGACTTGTATATTTGCAGCTACAGAAAAAGATAATGATAACAAGTTAACTGTTATTTTAGATTTTGCTACACCCGAGGGTATGATGGGTTTTAAAAATGATGAAGAATTAACACAAAGAAGAATTGAAGCTGGTGCTATGGTGGAAACTACAGTAATGACGCCGATGACTTCTGAAGCAGTCACGAATTTTTCAGGTTAGTTAAGAAAGGAAAAAGATATGAGTTTAATGGAAAGATACCAAAAAGCCATGAATGATAAAAATGAAGATGAAATGAACGATATCTTGCATGATGATTTTAAATTCACAATGCATGCGTCTGGAAATGTTCTATCAAAATCTGATGTAGTTAGTTGGGCTATGTCAGACGATATTAATTCTGATAAAGATAGAATTGTATATGAGAATGACGAAATAGCCGTTCTTCATGCTTTTGTTACGTTTAATGACGGCAACACTCAGGCAGTAATGTCTGTTTTTAAAATTGAAAATGGTAAAATTGTTTCTTTAGAAACAGGTGCAACGAATATGCCAAAATAAAAAAAAGTGGAACTTAAAGTTCCACTTTTAAACTAATTAAAACTAATTTTATTGCTCTAGATCGAAACGATCAGCATTCATCACTTTATTCCAAGCTTTTATGAAGTCCTTTTTCATTTTTTCTTCACTATCATCACTTGCATAAAGTTCTGCTATAGCTCTTAATTGAGAATTAGATCCAAAAACAAGATCTACTCTAGATGCCGTTCTTACCTTTTCACCTGTAATTTTATCAGTAGCTTCATATGAATTACTTCCAGTAGGTTTCCAGCTTACACCCATATCTAAAAGCTTATCAAAGAAATCGTTAGTAAGTTTACCACCAGTTTCTGTAAATAAACCTCGCTGATCTGAACTGATACCCATAGATCTCATGCCACCAACAAGTACTGTCATTTCAGGAGCTGTTAGCCCAAGAAGTTGAGCTTTATCTAACATTAGCTCCTCAGCTGTTACATCGTAGTTCATTTTTAAATAATTACGAAATGCATCTGCCTCAGGTTCAAGAACACCAAAAGAATCAATATAAGTTTTGTCCTGAGTGGTATCACCCCTACCTGAAGTAAAAGGTACTTCCAATCCAGTTGCTTGTTCTACACCCACATTACCAGCAAGGACGATTACATCAGCTATTGAAGCTCCTGTCTCTTTTGCAATAGGCTCAAGAATACCAAGAACTTTTTTTAATTGCTCAGGCTTGTTTACTTCCCAATCTTTTTGAGGAGCAAGTCTAATTCTTGCACCATTTGCTCCACCTCTCATATCTGATCCTCTAAATGTAGAAGCACTCGCCCAAGCAGTTTCAACCATTTCTTGAGTTGTTAAACCACTTTTTAAAATTTTAGCTTTAACAGCTTCAACATCATAATTTGAGTGACCTTTTGGAACTGGGTCTTGCCAAATTAATTCTTCTTCTGGAACTTCAGGCCCCATGTATCTTGTTTTTGGTCCCATATCTCTATGAAGAAGTTTAAACCAAGCTCTTGCAAATTGATCAGCAAAATATTCTGGGTCTTTATGAAACTTTTCAGAAACTTTTCTATATTCTGGATCTTCACGCATTGCCATATCAGCAGTCGTCATCATAGTTGGAACTTTTATTGATGGATCATCAACTTGTGGTGCCATATGTTCTTCTTTTTGATCAATGGCATGCCAGATTTGAGCTCCAGCAGGACTTTTTACTAACTTCCATTCATAGCCAAGAAGTAAATCAAAATATCCATTATCCCACTGTGTAGGATTTGCTGTCCAAGGACCTTCAATACCACTTGTTGTTGCATCTCTTCCAACACCAGAACCGTGTAAGTTATTCCATCCTAAACCCATTTGTTCTAACGGAGCACCTTCCGGTTCAGCTCCAACTAAATCTGGATCACCTGCACCATGTGCTTTTCCAAAAGTATGTCCTCCTGCAGTTAAGGCCACAGTTTCAGTATCGTTCATTGCCATTCTTGCAAAAGTTTCTCTAATGTCTTTTGCACTTGCAAGCGGATCTGCTTTTCCATCTGGTCCTTCAGGGTTAACATAGATTAATCCCATTTGTACTGCTGCAAGTGGGTTGTCTAAAATTCTATCACCTGTGTATCTTTTGTTTTGAAGCCATTCTTCTTCTACTCCCCAATAAATATCTTCTTCTGGAGCCCAGATGTCTGGTCTTCCACCACTAAATCCAAAAGTTTTTCCACCCATAGATTCAATAGCAACGTTACCTGTTAGTATAAATAGATCAGCCCAACTAATTTTGTTTCCATACTTTTTCTTTATAGGCCAAAGTAATCTTCTTGCCTTATCTAAGTTTCCATTATCAGGCCAACTATTTAAAGGAGCAAAACGTTGTGCACCTGTTCCACCACCACCACGACCATCTCCAGTTCTATAAGTCCCTGCAGCATGCCATGTCATACGAATAAAGAAACCACCATAGTGTCCATAATCAGCGGGCCACCAATCTTGTGAATCAGTCATTAAATCATTGAGGTCTTTTTTTAATGCAGCATAGTCTATTTTTTTAAATTCTTCACGGTAGTTAAATCCTACTTCCATTGGATCAGACTTACGATCATGTTGATGAAGTATGTTTAAGTTAAGTTGATTAGGCCACCATTCGCGGTTTGATGTACCTTCTCCCATATTTTTTGTAATTGCTCCATGCATTACTGGGCATTTACTCTCTGCATCCATTTAGAACCTCCGTTTTATATTACTAATATATAAAGAATTTAAATTAAAGAAAAGTGAAAATTATAAGTCAATTCTGAATTTTTCAGGTCGCCACGTCGCAGGGGCAAGCTCAAAATCATTAAATTCGAAAGCAGGTGCGACAGTGCATCCAATTAAACTAAATGAACCAGAAGATCTCATAGCAAACCATGTGTTTGCTGTTACGGTATAAATATAATTATGATCTGACCCTAGAGAAAAAACTTCATAATTAACTCCGTCACTCGATGTGAAAACTTCTAGAGGATCTCCAGAATAAAAATGTAATATTTCATTTTTTGTTAATCGATGCCAATGCGATTTTTCATTCTTCTTTAATAAGTAATAAATTTGACTAACATTTTCGTTCTTAAAATTTTCAACATAATGCCCCCCTTCAGGGTGACTAATCATATGGAGTTTTTTTATTAAATTATCTGCTTCCACTTAAATTAAATGACCAAGTTTACTTTTCTTAGTTGAGATATATTTTTCATTATACTTATTGGTGTTTGAGAAAATAGGAACTCTTTGATTTACTTTGATACCCATATCTTCAAGCGCTTTTATTTTTTTTGGATTATTGGTCATCAAATCTAATTCTTTGATTGCTAGATATTTTACCATCCCAGCAATATTTTCATATGTTCTTTCATCATCTTTGAACCCTAATTGATGATTAGCTTCAACAGTATCTAGTCCTTTGTCTTGTAAACTATATGCTTTAATTTTATTTGAGAGACCAATACCCCTTCCTTCTTGTTGAAGATAAAAAATGACACCTCTTCCAATCTGAGCAATTTGTTTTAATGATTCAGTTAGTTGGAATCTACAATCACATCTCATACTAAAAAAAGATTCTCCTGTAATACATTGCGAATGAATTCTTGATAAAACTGGCTCATTAGTAAGCAAGTCACCCATACATATTGCTAAATGATCTTTAGATTCATTTTCATCTGTAAAGGCATGTACAGTGAACTCTCCAATATCTGTTGGAAGTTTACTAGTTTCAATAAACTTTAATTTATCTGACATTATAGTTTAGTGGGATTTGCGGCACCTTTGTATACTTCTTCAGGATCAAAAACTTTTTCTTTTTCTTCAAATTTAAGAACAACTTTAGAGCTAGAATTATCCAAAGGTATACTTCTATAAAAACATGATCTATATCCTACATGACAGCTAGCACCACCTTTGACATCAACCCTTAACCAAACACAATCTTGATCATCATCAATTCTTATTTCTTTTATCTTCTGAGTTAATCCACTTGTTTTACCCTTATGCCAAAGGGTATTTCTACTTCTAGAAAAATAAACTGCTTCGCCCAAACTTATAGTTTTTTTAAAAGCTTCTTCATTCATATAACCCTGCATAAGTAGTTCGCCAGATGAAAAATCTGTTGTTACAACTGGTATTAGACCATTTGAATCAAATTTTGGAGCAAGCTCGTTTGACTCCTCAACTTGTTCTATAGACTTTCTTTTTTCAAATTGAATGTTATTCATTTTTTAATTTTTCAGCAACTTCTAATGCAAAGTAAGTCAGTATACCATTTGCTCCAGCTCTTTTAAAAGACAAAAGAGATTCCATTACAACTTTTTCATTTAGCCAACCCTTATTAATTGACTCTTTTATCATCGAATATTCACCAGATACTTGGTAGGCAAAAGTTGGAACTTTAAATTCTGATTTTATTCTAGAAATAATATCAAGATAAGGCATACCAGGCTTAACCATTACCATATCTGCACCTTCACTTATATCTAATCCAACTTCTCTAATAGCTTCATCACTGTTTGATGGATCCATTTGATAAGTTAATTTACCATCTTTCCCTAAATTAGAACCAGAACTTATAGCATCTCTAAAAGGTCCATAAAAACCTGAAGCATATTTTGCAGCATAAGAGAGAATAAGGGTATCTGTTAAATTGTTTGAATCTAATGCAGTTCTTATTCTTCCAACTCTTCCATCCATCATATCCGAAGGGGCGATTACATCACAACCAGCATTCGCTTGGATTAGAGCTTGTTGTTCCAAAACCTCCAAAGTTTTATCATTATCTATTTTATTATTTATAACTAAACCATCATGCCCATGGTCCGTAAAAGGATCTAACGCAACATCACATAAGATACCAATATTTGGAAAATCTTTTTTGATACTTTTAATAGATCTGCAAACCAAGTTGTTTTCATCTACAGCTAAACTTCCCTCAGAATTTTTAAGACCACTTTCAATTTGCGGAAAAATTGCAATAGCAGGAATATTAAATTTAACAGCTTTTTCTACTTTGCTTAAAAGTTTATCAATAGAGTATCTGCTTACACCAGGCATCGAATTAATAGGATCATCAACCTTGTTTCCTTCGCATACAAATAGAGGCAAGATTAAATCATTAACACTAAGTGTATTTTCAGCAACTAAACGGCGAGAGAATTCTTTCATTCTGTTACGTCTAAGTCTTGTACTTGGAAACTTACCTTGTATGTTATTCATTTTTTACTCTATTGGCGATTTTGCTTCTTTAGATAAGCTAGTAACAATATCTTCTAATTTAAAGGTTTTTGTTTCAGACGATCCAATTCTTCTAACAGATACTGTTTTATCTTGAGCTTCTTTTTTTCCAACAGCGATAATTGCTGGCACCTTACTATTACTGTGTTCACGTATTTTATAACCAATTTTTTCATTACGTGTATCTATTTCGGCTCTAATTCCTTTAGATATTAATACTTTTTGTACCTCATAAGCATACTCATCAGTATCTGATGTAATTGTAGCAACTACAGCTTGCAATGGTGAAAGCCAAAACGGAAGATGGCCCGCATAATGTTCAATTAGAATGCCGGTGAATCTCTCTAAGGAACCGAATAGTGCTCTATGTAACATGACTGGTATTTTTTTATTACCATCTTCTCCCACATAAGTAGCTCCCAATCTTCCAGGTAAATTTAAATCTACTTGCAGTGTGCCGCATTGCCAGTCTCTGCCAATTGCATCACGTAAAACAAACTCTAATTTTGGACCATAAAATGCTCCCTCTCCTGGATTTAGCGAGTACTCAAGGCCTGTTGCTTCCATAGCTTGCATTAGCGCAGCCTCAGCTTTATCCCAAACAGCATCATCTCCAACGCGTTTTTCAGGACGATCAGAAAATTTAATTCTAACATTATCAAAACCGAAATCTTTATAGATACTAAGTATCAGATCACATACCGTCTTACTCTCTTGTGTAATTTGATCCTCTGTACAAAATATATGTGCATCATCTTGTGTAAATGCTCTTACTCGCATTAATCCATGAAGGGCACCTGATGGTTCATAACGATGTACTTTTCCAAACTCAGATAATAGAAATGGTAGATCTCTATAACTTTTTAATCCTTGTTTAAAAATTTCTACAGCGCCAGGACAATTCATGGGTTTGATTGCATAAATTTTATCGTCTTTTGCTTCAGTTCTAAACATCATGTCACTAAATTTATCCCAGTGGCCAGAGGTCTCCCATAAAGACTTATCCATCATGTCTGGTGTATTCGTTTCTACGTAACCTGCATTGTCTTGTCTCTTTCGCATATAATTTATTAAGGATTGGAATAATGTCCAACCTTTAGGATGCCAAAACACCGCTCCAGGAGCCTCTTCCTGAAAATGAAATAAATCCATTTCTCGTCCTAGTTTTCGGTGATCTCTTTTCTCTGCTTCTTCAATTTGTAAAAGGTGCTGTTCAAGATCTTTTTCTGTTGCCCATGCCGTTCCATAAATTCTTGTTAACATTGCATTGGATGAATCACCTCGCCAGTAAGCACCAGCAACCTTCATTAATTTAAATGCTTTACCAATTTGTTTAGTTGAAACCATGTGAGGGCCCCGGCACAAGTCTAACCAGTCACCCTGTTTGTAAATACTGATTTCCTCATTATTAGGTAAATCATTTATTAATTCAACTTTGTAGTCCTCACCCTTACCTTTAAAATGTTTTATTGATTCTTCTTTAGACCATACTTCTCTTATAAAATTTTTATTTCTTTGTATGATATCATGCATTCTCTTTTCAATTTTTGGAAGATCAGCAACAGTAAAAGGCTCATCTCTTGCAAAATCATAATAAAAACCATTTTCAATAGCTGGACCAATCGTAACTTGTGTTCCTGGGAATAATTCTTGTACAGCTTCTGCCATTACATGAGCACAGTCATGTCGAATTAATTCAAGGGCTTCATTACTATCTCTTTTTAAAATTGCTACTGACGCATCACTATTAATAGGCAAACTAATATCTTTTATTTCATTATTAATTTTTATAGCGACTGACTCTTTGGCAAGAGATTTAGAAATTTGTGAAGCTAAATCTAGACCATTTATACCTTTATCAACTTCTTTTTTATTTCCATCTGGGAATGTAATTATTATCTTTTCACTCATTTAGATTTCCGCCAAATCGTTCCTTTATCAGTATCTTCTATTTCTATACCTTTATCTTTTAATATATCTCTTATACTATCTGCCAAATTAAAATTTTTACTGCGTCTAGCTTCATTGCGTTCATTTATCAACCTTTCAATTTCTTCAGCATTTTCATCATTTTTTTGATTATAACCTAACCAATTTCTTGGATCTTTCTCAAGAATACCTAATATTTTTCCAGCTGAAAGGAGATTATTTTTGATTTCTTTTTTTCTTTCATCAGATGAAGATGAGACATCATTTGCTTCCTCATTAAGTTTTGCAATTACTTTCGGCGTGTTTAAATCATCTAAAATTGATTCCATTATTGACTCACAAGGTAACTTAGAATCTACTTCAACTTCTGATAGCTCTAATAGTACTCTATAAAGTCTATCAATCATTTTATTATTTTGTTCAATGATGTCTTCAGTCCAGTTTAATGGCTGTTTGTAGTGAGCTGATAATAATGTTAGTCGTAAAACTTCTC
Source organism: uncultured Alphaproteobacteria bacterium (assembly GCA_902604905.1). Classification (GTDB taxonomy): domain Bacteria; phylum Pseudomonadota; class Alphaproteobacteria; order HIMB59; genus CACPNW01. The sequence continues at coordinate 111,634 of CACLAN010000002.1, read as the reverse complement.
CTTTATATTTTTTATTGAGTTCGTGAACTAATCTTATATTACCAATCGATTTTGACATTTTTTCACCTTCAACATTTACAAATCCATTATGAAACCAATAGGCTGCAAAATCTTTAGGATCTTTATTTTTTGATATAGAACAAGTTTGTGCTATTTCATTTTCATGATGTGGAAACACCAAGTCAATACCACCGCTATGGATATCAAAAGGAAGACCTAATGATTTTTCTGACATAACGGAGCATTCTAAATGCCATCCTGGCCTTCCAAATCCCCAAGGTGAATCCCAACCTGGCAGTGGAGAAGGGGAAGGTTTCCACAAAATAAAATCAGCTGGATCTTTTTTAAAAGGAGCAACCTCAACACGACTTCCAGCTATTTGTTCATCTCTATTTCTTTTTGAAAGAATTCCATAATTCTCAAAAGCTGGCACATGAAATAAAACATGCCCTTCTTTTTCATAAGCTTTCTCTTCCTCAATTAATTTTTTAATTAACTCAATCATTTCTTTTATATGATCTGTTGCTCTTGGTTGAATATCAGGAAGGTTTACACCAAGGGCACTCATATCATTATTGTATATCTCAGTATATTTTGATGTAATAACACTGATGTCCTCACCAGTTTCTTTAGATGCATCTATAATTTTATCATCAATATCAGTAATGTTAGATACATATGTTACTTTCTTATATTGGGTTTTTAAAACACGGACTAATAGATCGTTTACCACTGCCATTCTTGCATTTCCAATATGTGCAAAATTATAAACAGTTGGGCCACATGCATAAATTCTTACATGATCAGGATTAACTGGTTTAAAAAATTCTTTTTTACCACTTAGTGTGTTCTGTAATTGTAATGACATCAATATTTTTTAATAATTAAGTTCTATTACCACGGGTTCGCCGTGAACTAAAATAATTGCCGCTTTTTCAAAAGATGGAGGGCCTTTAGGCTGATAATTATTGCTAAAAGCAAAACCTTCTTTTGGCCGCCAGAACAAACCTGTCTTTAATTCTCCATTAGAATCTTCATCATGATAGGCAACTATTGCAATTTTTCCTTCATGAATTTTACTTAAAGGGACCACAACCCTCCCTTTTTGAACTCTTTTTCTCACAATCTCAATAGCTAATTCCTCATCTAAAAAACTCTCTTTGGAGTCATATATTTTAACATCTATATATCCCTCGCCATGTTCAACATTGGGAAAAATTATTGTTCCATGGCCATAAAGATAAGATGACCATGTGACGGATAAGCAAAAAAAGAATATTTTAGTTAAAATAGTTTTCATATAAGTATCCTAATTATAATAGAATCCAGTGCTGAACAATAACGAATATTTAGATAAATTATATCAATCTGATAAGTCTATCATTATTTATAAAAATGATAATGGCTTTGACGTATATACTGATTTTTCTAAAAAAATAATCGTAGATAAAAAAAATATAAAAAAATTTTTAAATATACAATCCAAAGAAAAGAGCTCAAGTATTGAGGGTTTAAATTGTTACATAGGTTTTTTTGGATACCAACTACTTTGTGATAATATTGGAATAAAACTTCCAAAACAAAAAACTACAAATTTTTATAGTGGACTTTTTTATAAACCTAAAACAAAAATTAGTATTGGTAAAAAAATTATAATTAAAAGTACCAAAACCAATTTTAGAAATATTAAAACTAATACAAAAAAATACTCGAAATTAAATAAGAATTTTAATTTAAATTTAACTCTACAACAGTACTCTAAACTGTTTGACGATTTCTCAAAAAATATTAAGCAAGGGAAAACTTATCAAATAAAAATTGCTCAGACTTACTCAAAAAAAGGCAATATAAACGCGATAGATCTTTTCTGGAAATTAATGCAAATAAATGAGTCTCCTGAAAGTTTTCTAATTAGAGATAAAGGTTATAGTATCATTAGTTGCTCACCTGAAACACTGTTATTAAAAAAAGGAGATCTGATAAAAACTAAACCTATTGCAGGTACTTTAAGAAAAACGAAAAAAATAAATCACAATAAAGCACTGGCTTTTTTTAGAAGAAACGAAAAAGAAACTAAAGAACACAATATGATAGTGGACATGGAAAGAAACGATCTTTCAAAAATTTGTAAAACTGGTTCTGTAAAAATAGATAAATTAAAAACTGTGGAAGAATATAGAGATCTCTTCCATTACGTTACAACAATCAAAGGTGTTTTGAAAAACAAAATAACTAACCATGACATAATCTCATCGCTAATGCCTGGTGGATCAGTAATTGGTTGTCCAAAAATAAGCACCATTCAACTTTTAAATAAAAAAGAAAAATCTGATAGAAATATTTATACTGGCAGTTTTGGTATCATACATTCGAATGGAGATATGCGTTTTAATATAATGATAAGGACACTACTTAATTTTAAAAATGCTATTGAATTATCTGTTGCTAGTGGAGTAATATTGGGAAGCACTGCAAAAAAAGAATATAATGAAAATTATATAAAGGCTAAATCTCTATTAGATTTGTTTAATTAATGATTTATTTAATCGATCACGAAGACTCATTTACTTACAATCTTGCACATTTATTAGATAGTATCGAGCCAACTGTTGTATCTAATTACTATGAAATTAATTATAAAAAACTTCGTAAAGCTACAACAATAGTTCTTTCACCTGGGCCCGGTGAACCAAAAGATTACCCCTTAACTTCAGAGATTTATAAAAAATATAAGGGAAGGAAAAAAATTCTCGGAATCTGCTTAGGTTTCCAACACATAGTGCACTCTGAAGGAGGTAAAATAGTTCAACAAAAAAATATCTTACATGGTTATCAAAGTCGTATAAAAATTATAAGTGACAAATCAATTTTTAAAAAAAATACAGATCTCCTTGGTGGTAGATATCATTCACTTAAATTAGAAGAGCCATTTGTTTCAAAATCAATGACAATCACAATGCGTTGTGCAAAAACAAACGTGGCAATGGCAATTGAAGATGATATTAATCAAGTATATGGATTTCAGTTTCACCCAGACTCTTTTTTAACTCCAAATGGAAAATATCTTATTAAAAAAATCATATCACGTTAAAGATTTAAAAAATGTAAAGTTTAATTCTCTATGGGGACATAATGGTGTTTTTACAACCATAAGGATTTCAGGAAAAAAACCAAACTTAGTTTTAATAGATCAACATTTAAAAAAACTTAACAAAGATTCAAATTTCTTTGGTATTAGTTTTAAAATTTCAAAACAATTTCTAATTAATTTTATAAATACTAATTCTAAAATTAAAAACTATGATCACTTATTAAGAGTGGCAGTTACAAAAAAATTAATTTCTTTATCTTTGCGAAAAAGAAATAAAGAAGAAAAAAATTTTACTGCCCATATCTATAGATATCAAAGAACCTTACCTTCTTTTAAAAACTTACAATATAAAAAAATACTTTCTTTACAAAAAAAAATTAATTTACAAAAAGAAGAAATTCTTTTTTATAATAAAAGTAAGATTTTAGAGGGGTCGACCACAAACTTAATTTTTGTAAAAAATAATCAATTATTTATTCCGAAGAATTCATATTACTTTGGAATAACTTTATCATATTTAACTAAAACAATTCCATACAAGATTAAAAAAATAGATATTCTGATATCTAACTTTTATGAATACAGTGAAATACTTCTGGTTGGATCTGGCAAGGGAGTTGTAAGTATTTCTTCTATTGATCAATTAAATTGGTATAGATCCTCTCTTAAGATGTACAAGTCTATATTAAAAGAATATTCAAAAATTTTATAAAATGAAATTGGGTAAACATAATTTTAAATTTAATAAACCAACAGTTATGGGCATATGTAATGTTACGCCCGACTCTTTTAGTGATGGTGGAAAGAGTTTTAAGACAAAGGATGCTCTAAATAATATTAAGAAAATGATAGAAAATGGAGCAGATATTATTGATATTGGAGCTGAAAGTACGAGGCCTGGCTCTGAACCTCTTACCTACAATGAAGAAGTTAAAAGACTAGATCCTATATTGAAAAAATTACCAAAAAACAAATTTGTTATCTCTGTTGATACTAATAAAATTGAGACACAAGAATATGCATTAAGCATGGGTGCTCATATAATTAATGATGTGTTCGGTGGTTCTGAGGATTTATTTTATTTATCTAAAAAATTCAAAACAGGTTTAATCTTAATGCACACACCTGCTCCACCTAAGACAATGCAATCTAAAATTAATTCTTATAAAAATGTAGTACAGGATATTAAGAAAATTTTTTTAAAAAAAATTAAACAATTAGAAAAATTAAGAATACCTTCAACTAAAGTATGGTTTGATCCTGGAATAGGTTTCGGCAAAAATTTAAATCAAAATATCGAGATCATGCAAAAAATTGAGCAGTTTAAGTTTAAAGGTTACGGATTGCTGCTGGGCTCTTCAAGAAAAAGCTGGATAAATCTAATTGATCAAAGCAATGCTGACGAAAGATTAGGAGGATCTATTGCTTCGGCTTTATATTGTTATCAAAAGGGTGTTGATATATTTAGGGTGCATGATGTTAAAGAAACTTCACAGTCATTAAAAATTTTTAAAAAGTTATGTTTAAAGTAGAAATAAAAAATTTATCCATTAGTGCAAATTTAGGTATCACAGAACTTGAAAGAAAGAAAAAGCAACTTCTCAAAGTTACTCTATCCTTCGACTATAAAGTAAAAGACTCTTTAAATTTAAATAATATTAATAATGTTAAAGATTATTCTGCCATTACAAAATTTCTTAAGACTTATATAAAAGAATCAAAGTCACACACCCTTGAACATTTAATTTCTAAAACATCGAAGGCGCTTGAAAAAAAATTTAAAATCAAAAATATAAAAATAAAGATAAATAAAACAGCTGTTGCCAAAAAATATGGAGCAGAATCAGTAAGTGTTTCAAACTGAAACTATCATTGCCCTTGGGTCAAATGTAGGTAATTCAATACTTAATTTACGTAGTGCAGTAAGAGAGTTAAGTAAAATTGGGCACATAAGTAAGTTTGCTAATATTTATATTTCAGCGCCATATGGATATAAATATCAGTCAAACTTTTACAACAGTGCAATTATCTTAAAAACGAATCAACAGCCTCTTCAATTAATCAATTCTATTCAAAAAATTGAAAGAAAATTAAAAAAAAATAAAAGAATAGTTAACGGACCAAGAAGTATCGATATTGATATAATTTTTTTTGGAATTAGTAAGTATCATTACAACAATCTAATTATTCCGCATCCAAGAGCCAAAGAAAGAGATTTTGTTCTATATCCTATATTAGATATTAAACCCTTTCTTCTCCATCCAGTTGAAAAAAAATCTATCAATCAATTATCTAAAGAATTAACAAATAAATATATTATTAAAAAATTATCCTATAGAAATTTGATTTAACAAATCTTTAAGCTTTTCTTGAGATATTAAATTACGGTTATTTTTTAAACCTCTTGAAATATCTAAACCAAAAGGTGAAGTTTGTTTAAGAATATTCGAAACATTTTTCTTATCTATACCGCCACCAATATAAACAGGAATATTTTTATTTTTAATAAATTCTATTTGTTTAATACTTTTCTTCAATGAGTATTTTTTAATGCTTTTTTTTCTATATACATTCATATCAAAATAAACCACATCAACAATTTTTTTAATTGACTCAATATAATTTTTATTAAAATTTTCAGGATTAATAGCAACCCCAATTTTTAATCTTTTAAATATATTTTTTATTCTTAATAAATCCTTTTTTGAAAAATGATACGAACATGAAATTGTCTTTGGTTTTGTGAAATCTATTTGTTCAATTATTTTATCTAATGATACATATCGGGTCAAAAGAACTGATTCTATTTTATAATTTTTACACTCTTTAATTAATGATTGAATTTTTTTATCACTAGCTGTGTTTGGTCCATTTAAACTTTTGCTTGCAAAACCTAATGATTTTATTTTATTTTTATATGCAACTTCAACTGATTTTACATTTGTTATGCCACAAATCTTTAGGGGTATTTTTTTCATTAAATTCTATTTTTAAATATTATAAATATATGTAAACTATTTTTTTTTAAATATGTCATTAAAATTTTATAGACGAGTAGCGTTTGGTTTATCACCAAATGATAAACCAGATAAAGATCCTCTTAATTGGGCATTAAATCAACTAAATACTATACCTAATCTCTTATGGCCTGGAATAATTCCAACAGAAAAAGAATTAAGAAAAAAATATGGAGAGTGGGTATACGGAGACAGAGAAGTCTTAAGAAAAAAATTTAAAAATGACAAACATGCCTATAGAAAAGCAAAAGATGAATTAAGAATAAAAACTGGTGAAAGGTATTTTGAATTAAATGAACATGCTATTCGTCATTATCAAACTAAGTATTCCAAACAGCCTGTTTTTGAGCGTTTTTGGCTTTTTTGGGGAAATCACTTTGCAATAAGTGAAAAAGATTTTTTGGCAGAGTTTAGCACTGGGCCTTATCAACGCGAAATTATTAGACCTACTATGGTTAAAACTTTTGAAGAGATGGTGCAGTCGGTTACTACTTCATGGTGCATGATTCACCATCTCGATAACTCAGAATCTTTTGGTCCCAATTCTAAAAAAGGAATGGAGTGGCGAGAAACTATAAACGAAAATCATGCAAGAGAACTACTAGAATTACATACTGTTTCACCAAATGCTGGATACACTCAGGATGATGTTATTCAGTTAGCCTATATTATGACAGGTTGGGCACACAAATGGGATAGAAAAAATTTAGAGACAGGAGACATATGGTTTGATCAAGAAATGCATCAAAAAGGAGACAAAATAGTTTTAGGAGTTAAATATAAAAATGATGCAAAAAGAGAACTTGCAAAAGTAATTCATGATTTGGCAACACACCCAATCTGTATCAAATTTGTTTCAACAAAATTATGTAGGCATTTTATTACAGATGAACCAACTGAAGATATGATTAACCCAGTAATAGAAGCATGGAACAAATCCAATGGAAGTCTAATTGAAATTCACAAAGCAGTTATTACGCAAGCTTACAAACATAATGAGAATACACATAAATTTCATCCACCAGAAATATGGTTGATGCAATTATCTAGAATGTTTGATTTAAATATTCCTCTTTCTTCTGAAAAAATGAATTATTCTTTCAGTTCAAAGCCAAATAGAAGACAAAGACAACTATCATGGATACTTAGAGAAATTGGTCATTCACCTTATCGTGCAAAACAACCAAATGGTTGGAGTGATTTTGAGGCAGATTGGGTATCACCAGAATTATTATTACGTCGCTTTTGGTTCTCTTCCGTTGAGCTTCCAATACATGTTAAATCTGGAAACAGATCCCATGATTTTATTTTAGCTTGTCTTAAAAATAATTTTGAAGATCATGAAAATATGGCATCACTTATTGAAAATTTTAGGTTTGGCACTTTGGATTATGATTTAGGTCAAAAGTATGGAGTCATTTGTAATTTACCTGGAGTATTGAAAGCATGAACTGCACAAGAAGAAATTTTTTAATTGGAGGATCAACAACACTATTTCTTTCAGGATATTTTCCAAAAATTAGTTTTGCTTCAATGCAGAAAAAAAATTTAATTATTATATCACTTCGCGGAGGGATGGACGGTTTAACAGCTGTTCCTGTAATTGGAGATAAACGTCTAAAAAAATTAAGAAGAAAACTTATTTTGGAAGACGTTCTTAATTTAAATAGTGATTTTGGTCTTCATCCTAAATTAGAAATTTTTCATAAGCTCTGGCAAACTAATCAAGCGGCATTTGTTCATGCAACAAATATTCCTTACACAGGTAGATCTCATTTTGATGGTCAAAATTTAATGGAAACCGGAGCTCACATTCCATACAAAGAAAAAACAGGATGGCTTGGAAGGGGATTATTAGCTTCGAATATTATAGGAAAAGGTTTGGCTATATCATTACCAATGCCACTTTTATTAAGAGGTGTGCCACAAAATAATAATTTTTTTCCATCACCAGATTTTGTTGAAACGAATTTAATAGATCAAATTTATAATGAATTTAAAGGTGAGCATAATGAGCTAATTAAATCGACACTTGATACAATTAGACAAAGACCATTGTCCATGCAAATAGCTACTGACTCTGACGATAGAAGAAAACTTGCTCTTGAAGCTGCTAAACAATTAAAAGATCAAAGTGGTCCTCGAGTTGCTGTGTTTGATTTAGATGGTTTTGATACCCATGCTGCTCAAGGAGGTGTTGATGGAGCTCATGCCGATGAACTTGAAGAGGTAAATAAAATTGTTACAATTTTGCATGAAAATCTTGGCCAAGCGTTTGATAATACTCTAATTTTAACTTTGACAGAATTTGGCCGAACTATAAAACAAAATGGAGGCTATGGTACTGAACATGGATACGGAAGCGCAATACTAATGGCTGGCGGCTTACTAAAAAAATCCCAAGTTTATACAGATTGGCCTGGATTGAAAAAGAAAGAATTATTTGAAGGAAGAGATCTAAACTCCACAATTGACTCAAGAGCCGTTTATAATTCAGCAATGTCTGTTTGTTTTAACCAAGATCCAGAATTTTTGCGCAAAGAAGTTTTTTGGGGAGATGAACTTCCTGATTTGTCTCAAGAATTGTTTAAGATTTAGAAATAAATAATTTTTTTAGTAATTTCATGTTAAAAAAGAATATGGTTTCAGAAAATTTTGATAGCTTATTTGAGGCTGCAAAAAAAGTTAGAGAACAAGCTCATGTTCCTTATTCACATTTTAAAGTAGGCGCAGCTTTTCTTACTGAAGATAACCAAATTATTTCAGGGTGTAATGTAGAAAATGCGGCATACCCTCAATCACAGTGCGCCGAAGCAACTGCAATTGGCAATATGATTTCACATGGAAGTAAAAAAATTTTAGAAGTCGTGGTTATTGGTTCCGGAGATTTATTATGTTCACCTTGTGGAGGATGTAGACAGCGATTAAGAGAATTTGCGTCATTAGATACTAAAATCCATATGTGTAATGAAAAAGGGCATATGAAAACTTCAACTCTTGAAGAATTACTTCCAGATTCTTTTGGTCCAGAAAATCTTTAATGCTCCCATCATCTAAAAAATTTTTAGAAATAACAAATAATAATTCGCCCGACGTAGCTGTAATTTTAGGAAGTGGGTTAACAAATTTTTTTGATGATCAAGATATTATAGAATCAGTATCATATGAGGAATTAGAAGATTTTCCTCAACCAACTGTAAAAGGACACGCTGGAAAGTTAGTCTTAGGAAAAATTAATAATTTAAATGTCGTTTGCATGTATGGTAGATCACATATTTATGAAGGACATAATCCACAAAGTTTAGCAGCCCCAATACGTGTTTTAAAAGATATTGGATCTAAACTTTTAATTGTAACTAATGCTGCTGGAAGTCTTGATGAGAATATGCCAGCAGGCAGTTTAATGGCAATTAAGGATCATATCAATTGGAGTGGCTTTAATCCACTTATTGGTGCCAATGCAGAAAGTTACGGCCCACGCTTTCATGATATGAGTGATGGATACCATAAATTTTATAGAGAACAATTAATTGATATAGCTAAAAAAACGAATCAAAAATTATATGAAGGAATTTATTGCATGTATTCAGGCCCTAACTTTGAAACACCAGCTGAAATCAATGCCTTAAAAGTAATTGGTGGAAATGCGGTTGGAATGTCAACAGTGCCAGAAGTATTAGTTGCAAATCATTGTAGCTTACCTGTGATTGGAATAAGTGTAATTACAAACTTAGCTGCAGGAATGAATAAAACAAAACTAAGCCATCAAGAAACTTTAGAAAACGCAAGCTTAGCAGAGAACAATGTGTTAAATTTAATTAAACAGTTTATACGCGAAGTTCAATTCGATGATTCCTCAAGAAATAATTAGAAAAAAAAGAGATAAAAAATCTCTATCAAAAGAAGAAATTAATGAATTTGTAAAAGGTTTAACAGACGGATCTTTTTCTGACCCTCAAATTGCTGCAATGAGTATGGCCATATTTTCTAATGGCATGATTCCAGAAGAGACAGTTTATTTAACCGAAGCAATGACAAACTCAGGTGATACAATAAATTGGTCAGACACGGTTGATAGTGAACTTGTTTGTGATAAACATTCAACTGGTGGAGTTGGTGACAAAACTAGCATTGTATTAGCACCAATATTAGCTGCATGCGGTTTATATGTTCCTATGATTTCTGGAAGAGGACTAGGTCATACAGGCGGAACATTAGATAAATTCGATTCAATCCCAGGATATAACACACAACCTAATTTAGATATGTTTAAGAAAGTAGTTAAAGAAGTTGGTTGTGCCATAATTGGTCAAACATCAAACTTAGCACCTGCTGATAAAAAACTTTATTCCATAAGAGATATAGTTGGAACAGTGGAATCATTACCATTAATTACCTCCTCCATTTTATCTAAGAAAATTGCCTCTGGGCTTAAGTCACTTATTCTCGATGTAAAAGTTGGGAACGGATCTTTTAATAGCACTATAGAGATATCAAGAGAATTATCACAATCTTTAGTTAGTGTTGCAAAGGGAGCCGGGCTTAAATGCGAAGCTATAATTACAGATATGAATCAAGTCTTAGGAAAAAGCGCAGGTCATACTTTAGAAATGTTAGAGTGTATAAAATATTTAAAAAATGAAATTAAAGATAATCGCTTAGAAAAAATCACGAATGAATTAATCTCTTCACTTTTAATGATGGTCCATAAAATCTCTAAAGAAGATGCTCTTAAAAAAATTGAAGAGGTTCTTTCAAATGGAGAAGCAGCAGAAAAATTTGAAAAGATGACTTCAGCTTTGGGAGGACCAAAAAATATTTTATCAACTTACGAAACAGATTTACATAATGAGTCAACAGTTAGAGATATTTTTTCTGATAAAGAAGGTTGGATCGAAAAAATTCATACAAGAGAATTAGGTTTAATTTTAATAGAGCTTGGCGGAGGACGTAAACAAGTTTCTGATAAAATAAATTATGGTGTAGGATATGATAGTGTTATTTCTGTTGGTGAAAAAATTGATAGCACGAAACCATTATTGCAATTACACTCAAACCTAGAAGATGATTCAAAAGAATTGGAAGAAAGAATAAAAGATTGTTTTACAATTTCAGATAAAGAAATAAAAAAATTACCACAAGTTTATGAGTACATTAATTAATGAGTACACAAACTAAAATAGATGAAAGCTTAGTAAAATATCTACAAAACGTAGGTTATAGAAAAGATAAAATAATTGACGATCTGGCAGATGAAACATCTAAGCTTGGGGGTGTATCTCAAATGCAAATTGCAAAAGAACAAGGTCAGTTTTTAGAAATAATCACAAAATTATCGAAAGCAAAATCTTGTCTAGAAGTTGGAAGATTTACTGGCATGAGCACTTTATTTATTGCAAGAGGTTTGTCAGCAGAAGGAAAAATCACAACAATTGATAATTCAGACGAATTTCTATCATTAGCTAAAAAATATTGGGATCTAGATAATATGAGTTCAAAAATCGAATCTATTATCGGTGATGGGGTTGAAATAATGCAAAGTATGATAGACCGTCAACATTCTTATGATTTCATCTTCATAGATGCTGACAAAAATAATTATCCTAATTATTATGAATTATCTTTAAGCCTTGTTCCATCAAACGGCATTATAATTATAGATAACATGCTTTGGCATGGTGATGTTGCTGATGAGAAAAAAAACGATTCTCAAACAAATACCATAAGAGAGTTAAATACAAAAATCCAAAATGATACTCGTGTAGACTTTTCTCTTTTACCGTTATCAGATGGCTTATCCTTTATAAGAAAAAAATAATTACATACTTGAATTAATCATAATCATCCCCACATTATTATTGTCAGTATGCCATTGTGGGTGCCGACATTAATACTTGCTTATAAAGGAGTTATTATGACTAGAAACCTATCCGTTTGGAATTCTCTAAGACCATTTTCTGTTGGATTTGATTCGATTTTCGATGAATTTGATAGAATGTTAGAATCCACTGAACGTTACAATACAAACTATCCACCTTACAATATTCATAGAGTTGATGATCACAATTATAAAATTGAAGTTGCTCTTGCTGGATATAGTAAAGAAGACATTGAGATTGAATTAAAAGAAAATAATCTTACTGTTAGAAATAAACCAAAAGAAAAAGTGGTTAATGATAATGGTAATGGAGTAATTCATAAAGGAATCTCAACCAGACAGTTTGAAAGATCGTTCACTATTTCAGAAGACATCAAAGTTAAGGATGCTGAATTAATTAATGGACTTTTAACAATTGATCTTGAGAGAATTATACCAGAAGAAAAGAAAGCTAGACTTATTTCTATAAAATAGTCTTGGATAGGGGCCCTCTGAGGCCCCACCTAGAATTAAAGTCTATTACTTTTAATTAGAATAGTTCTAAAATTCTCAAATATCTATTTTATAATATCAAAATAATTTTTTTTGACATAAAAATTAATTTTTACCTATAAACAAATCTACTTCCGTTCCATGGTGGTTAGTTTTTATAACATTATAACTCACATTTAATATTACGATTTCTAACCACCTATTTTTAAAAACCTTTAAATTAGAATAAATCTAAATACATCCGATATAGCCTATAAACACTTGGTAAATAAAATAAAAAAATCTGTTTTTTAAATTATTATAAAAGCATCATAGATCCTTAGTAATAGGACGTGGAGATGATTAATCTTTTTAAAGGTAAGGGCGCATCTTAACCAAACGAGTTTCAACTCATCTCCACACCCTTAAACTAAGAAAAAATTTACAATTAAGGAAAATATACATGAAAAAAATATTACTCATTGCTACTGCTTTAGTTTTTTCTTTCAGCTTTTCTAAATCTTTTGCAGATGGTCATGGTCCAGAAGTTTATGGACCTTACCCTATTACTTTAAAAGGTTATGACGGCGATAAAACAAACTCAGTGAAATATACAGGTCAGATGGCCAGACAAGTTTTACATGACAGTTTAAAAGCTTTAGTGAAAACAGGTGATCTAGATAAAATGATGTCCTATTACAATGGAGAAGATGGTTTAGAAATAATAGCTCCTAAATCTGCTGATGGTTTTCCAGTTAAACAAACCATGGTTTCAGAAATAGGTAGTGGAAACCTTTCGGGTAAAATGTACAAAGGATATATTCCTGGTTGGGGTAATCTAACAGGTCCAGAAGCTATTGAACATATGATGCTTAAGGCAAGTCAAGTTGAAGGTGGTTTTGATCCATCTACTGGTTTTGATTACACTCAATTAATATCAAAGTTTGCTATGGGAGCTGTTTTTTATAATCAAGCTGTAAACAGTTATCTTGGTAGTAAAATGGAAATTGGTCAAAAACCAAATAATGCACCTTATAAAGAAGGGGCTTACTACACTGGTAAGGAGCATAGTTGGGATGAGGCATTTGGTTATTGGGGATCTGCTGCTCACGCACTAACTCTCTCAGCTGAGGACAACTATAATGTTGCTAAGAAAAAAGATTTAGCATCTGCAGACTTTAACGGGGATGGTGTTGTTGATCTATATTCTGAGATGACTTTTGCACACGCTTACTATGCTTCAAGTTATGATAAAGGTGGTAAGACTGATTATCTTGCAACTATTAATCAAGCATTTATTGATGGACGAAAAGTTATTAGAGATGCTGATGGAAGAAACTTAAATTTTTCTGAAAGAACTGACATGTTAGCTGCAAGAGATGTGATTAGAGATAACTGGCAAAAAGTTATTGCTGAGTCCGTCTTTAAATATGCTGGATCTACCTACAAAGATATTGTTGCACTTGAAACAATCATGGATGCCAATGGTGATACTGAAGAAGCTTTTAGAAAATATGCTAAACATTGGGGTGAACTTAAAGGTTTTGCATTAGCTCTACAGTGTGGTCCTGGAGATCTTGGAGAAACTGCTGTTAAGATGAACCGAATGATGGGTTTTGGCCCGGTTCTCTTAAATGCATCACAGGTTGTAGGTGTTGACTCTAGTGGTAATTTCATAAAAGACCAAGCACAGGAGTGGAGTGAGTTTAAACTTCATATGCTTAAAATTCAAAAAATGATGGTTGATGAGTTTGGTATTACTGCAAGAAACAATGATCAATTAGCTGCAATGGAGGAGCTTGCTGGTTCTATGGGAAGCTCTGACTCAGCTGAAAACGATTAATTGAATATTATGGTGTGGCTTTGTATAAAGCCACACTGCTAAACTGGAATGGAAATTTTAACAGAATATTTATCTAATATTGGTAATCAATTTATTGATCCAAAAAAAAGAGTCTTTGTAGCATACATTGGAATCTCAATATTAATTGCATTTCTATGGTTTATCTTATTAAGAAAATATTCTCTTTTTGCAGCATTTAAGAAAATTTTTGATAAAAAAATATTTTTTTCTAAGTCAGCAAAATCCGACTACAAAGTTTTTCTTATCAACCAATTAATCATGATGACTATTTCACCATTTTTAATTACTCAATTAACAATTGCTACAGCACTTTACTTTTATTTTCACACCATTGATTGGTTAAGCGTTGGAATGTTTAAAGAAGCCCTTCCAATTCTTGTGATAATTGCTTTCACTACTTTTCAATTTACTATTGATGATTTTAGCAAATATATAGTTCATAGGTTTATGCACAAATGGCCAATTTTATGGTCACTTCATAAAGTGCACCATTCTGCTACCGTTTTAACACCAATGACTGTTTTTAGAACTCATCCTTTAGAGGGAATAATTTTCTCTCTTAGAAGTTCAATCACACAAGCAATAAGTATTTCTTCTTTTATTTTTTTATTTGGTGATTCAGTAAGCTTATATACAGTTCTTGGAGTAAACATTTTTGTATTTATTTTTAATATTCTAGGATCAAATTTACGACACTCGCATGTAGGAATTAGATATTGGAGATGGGTAGAGTATATATTCATTTCTCCAGCCCAACATCAATTACATCACTCTATAGCAAGAGAACACCATGATAAGAACTTTGGAGCAGCTTTAGCTATTTGGGATTATCTATTTAGATCACTTCATCATTCAGTTGAATTTGAAACTTTAGAACTTGGAATTGAAAAGAACCAAAAAGATGAAAGTCATAATTTAAAAGATTTATACATAAATCCATTTATTGAAATTAAAAATTATTTTTTAAGAAAGTTTTTAAAAATAAAACTTAAATTTAGCTCAATTAATCTGAAAAGGAGATCGTTAAATGAAAACTAATTTATTACATTTTGTATTTTTATTTTTTATATTTATTTTTACTCCGTATTTAAATGCAAAAGAGATAAATATTTATTCACATAGACAGCCATTCTTAATTAACCCTTTTCTAGAACTATTTACTGAGGAAACTGGCATTAAAACAAATGTTGTTTATTCTAAAAAAGGCTTAGCCCAGAGACTGAAGGCTGAGGGAGAAAATAGTCCAGCAGATGTTATTCTTACGGTAGATATAGGAAGACTGTATATTTATGATGATCTTGATTTACTTTCTTCATTAGATTCAAAACAGTTACAAAATAATATTCCTAATTACCTGAGGAGTCCTGAAAATACATGGTTTGGTCTTTCCAAAAGAGCTAGAGTTATTGTAGTTCACAAAGAGAAGATTGCAGAAGGTGAAATAACTAGAATTGAAGATTTGGCGGACCCCAAGTGGAAGGGAAAAATTTGCTCAAGACCTGGAAGTCACGTTTATAACCGTGGAATAATGGCATCAGTTTTAGCAGCGCTTGGAGAAGATGAAGCTGAAAAATGGGCTAAGGCTATGGTGGCTAATTTTGCCAAAAGACCACAAGGCAATGATAGAGCGCAGGTTAAAGCTATTCATGAAGGGGAGTGTGAACTTGCTCTTATAAATAATTATTATTATGGAAAACTGAAATTCTCAGAAGACCCTGAACAAAGAAAATGGGCTGAAAGTGTGAGATTAGTTTTTCCTAATCAAGCTGAGGGTGACAGAGGAGCTCATGTAAATATTTCAGGTGGAGGGGTAGCTAAGTATTCTAGTAACAAAGAAGAAGCTCAGAAGTTACTTGAGTTTTTAACAAGTGAAAAAGCACAAAAACTCTACGGAGAAATAAATTTTGAGTATCCAGCAAATCAAAAAATTGAGCCTGGAGAAGAACTACAAAGCTGGGGTAGCTTTAGAGAGGATACACTTCCAATAATAAAAATAGCAGAACTTGCTCCTAATGCCCAAATGATAATTGATCGGGTTGGCTGGTAGTTTATAACCAAGTGAATTTGTATAATTGGAATAGCTCATCTACGTTAGCAACTTTTCTTGCTCTTTTTATAATTTGTCCAATAGTTGCTATTTTTTACTCCGCATTTTTAGGAGATACCAGTCTATGGCCACATTTATTCTCAACCGTTCTGCCAAGATATGTTTACAACACAATTGTGCTCATGATCGGGGTAGGAATTCTAAGTATGATCTTTGGTGTTTCTTCAGCATGGGTAGTTACAAGATATAACTTTATTGGTAAAAATTTTTTTGAGTGGGCACTATTATTACCCGCTGCAGTACCTGCATATATCATTGCTTATACATATACTGATTTTTTAGAATACGCTGGTCCATTACAAAAACTACTAAGGGAAATTTTTAACTGGAATAGTGTTAAAGATTATTGGTTCCCAGAAATACGATCAATGGGTGGGGCTATTTTAGTTATGTCTTGTGTTCTTTATCCATATATTTACATGATGACTAGAGCATCTTTTTTAACCGTGCCCTTATCTTTTTATCAAACAAGTTTAATTTATGGACGAAGCAGTTTTTTTTCTGTTGCTCTGCCACTTGCAAGACCAGGAATATTTGCTGGCCTAGCACTTGTATTAATGGAAACAATTTCTGATTTTGGAACAGTTGAATACTTTGCTCTAGAAACTCTAACCCTTGGTGTATTTAATGTTTGGTTGGGAATGAACAGTCTATCAGGTGCAGCACAAATATCTTCAGTTTTATTTATTTTTGTTGTTGTCCTTTTAACTGTTGAATATTTAGCAAGACGTAGACAAAGGTATTTTGAAAAAAGTAGTGGTCAAAATATGCTTCAGTCAGAAACAATTTCATTTTCTGGAAAGTTACTTTGTTTTTTAATTTGTTTGACCCCAATTACTCTTGGATTTGTAATTCCTGTACTCATTCTTTTAAATTTCGTTTTAAGTGGTTTTTCTATAATTAATTTTAGTGAAGTTATATTTGCTGCAACAACAAGTATATCGCTTGCACTTGCAGGAGCTGCTACTGTCATGCTAGTTTCTATAATTCTAATTATTGTATCAAATTATAAATCAAATACTTTTCAAAAAGGATTAATTTTTGTAGCTTCATGTGGTTATGCTTTACCAGGTACTATACTTGCAGTTGGCATTGTTATCTTTTTTGGATGGTTAAACTCAATAACTAATATTGAAATGGGTTATGCTGCAGGTGGTTTCTTAGTATTAATTTTTGCTTACACAACTAGATTTTTAGCAGTTGGTAATGCTGCCCTGCGATCAGGAATACTTAAAGTTCATCCAAATGCGGTTGATGCTTCCCAAACAATGGGAAAAGGTTTTCTAAATACAATTCGAGTAATCGTATTACCCTTAATTTATACCAATATCCTAATTGGAGGTATTCTAGTTTTTGTTGATATTTTAAAAGAACTTCCAATCACCCTACTGCTAAGACCTTTTAATTTTGAAACTTTAGCTACTTATGTCTACCAATATGCATCAGATGAACTTTTACAAGAATCATCATTTGCTGCTCTAATAATTATTGTGGTTGGTCTTGGTCCAGTAATATTTTTAAACACAACTCTTCAAAGAGTTTCACAAAAAAAAGAAAGCAACTAATTTTTAAAAATAAAAGCTTGAGATTGATCTATCTCAATTTCGACAGCAGATGATTGTTGAGGATTAAATTCTGGAGGCATGTGACTATGAACATGAATAACCTCATTATTGTCATCAAGCACTGAAAGATGAACAAAACTAAAAGACCCCATTAATTTTGAGGCCATAACAGTACCTTTTATTCCATTAACAGGTGTTGGTTGTTGCTTTAATTTTACTCCTTGTGGTCTTACATGTATTTCTACATTTGTATTTTCAAGCTCATTTGGAGCTTTAATTTTTCCTACTGGCGTATCTACAAAAGAGTTATTAACTACTCCATGAAACCTATTTGTTTCACCAAAAAATTCAGTCACATATGAATTTTTAGGATTTTTATATAATTCTGCCGGGCTTCCAGATTGAATAATATATCCTGAGGTATCCATAATATTTATTTGATTAGAAATGAACATAGCTTCAAATGGATCGTGAGTAACAATAATCACTGATATGTTAGATTTTTGTAATAAATGCAAAGTATCATCCCTGACCTCTTCTCTTAAATTCAAATCAAGACTCGAAAATGGCTCATCTAATAAAAGTAAATCAGGTTGAGAAATAATTGATCTTGCTAATGCTACTCTTTGTTGTTCGCCACCACTTAACTCATGGGGAAATTTATTTAGAGAGTTTGGAAGTTTTATTAAATCAATAATATCCTCAATTCTATAATTTGAATTCTTATAATTTATGGGATACTCTAAGTTTTGCTTGACTGTTAAATGTGGAAATAAAGCATAGTCTTGAAATAAAAATCCAATTTTTCTCTTTTCAGTTGGTAGATGTTTTTTTGTACTACTCACCTCTTCGCCATTTATTAAGATTTCACCAGATTGTACTTTTTCTAAACCTGCAATAAGTTTTAATAATGTAGTTTTTCCACTTCCTGAAGGACCAAGAATACAAGAAATGCTATCCTTGGTTAGATTGAACTCAATATTATTTAAGATTTTTTTATTATTAATCTCATGAGTCAGATTTTTTACTTCAACAGCTAACACAACTTTCCTAATACACTAAAAATTAAACACGAGGAAATTTATCTAAAACTTCACTTTCCCATTCTAGAAATTTTTTGGATCTATTATCTGGACTTGGGTGAGATCCCATAAATTCGGGCATTCTTCCTTCTTGATCTGCCATCATTCTTTGCCATAGTTTGGCAGGTTCTTTAATATTAAAGCCTGCAAGATTCATAAATCCCATGCCTAAATAATCTGCTTCACTTTCCATTTTTCTACTAAAGGGAAGAAAGATTCCATATTTAACAACTGAGTTGTAAACATTACCACCTACATTGCCTACTCTAAAAGACTTATTAAGAAGTTCTGCATACCTACTTCGTGATATTCCAATGGTTGCCATTTGTATCATAGAAGCTTGAGTTAATTTTTCTACAGTATGTCTTGCAAATGCATGAGCAATTTCATGTCCCATGACTGCTGCAATACCGTCATCATTTTTACATATAGGAAGTATACCTGTATAAAAAGCGATTTTGCCCCCTGGCATACACCAAGCATTTTTTGTTTCTGAATCTATAAGAGCGAACTGCCAATTAAAATTTCCAGCAGGATTTTTTTCACGCTTATTAAGATAATACGTATCCAGAGAGGTATAAATTTCTTTTCCTATTTCTTCAATTTTTTTTGATTCATTTGTGTTATCTAAAAGAATTTTATCTTCTTTAGCTTTAGATAAAAATCTTGAATATGTTTTTTCAACTTCTTGATTTAGAGATCTTTCATTAGGATAAATTTTAGGAGTGCCAAGAACACCACCACCCATTAAAATTATAGGTAGGTTGCTATCATATAAATTTAACTGACTTCGATTTGTTAATGGTACTTGTGTACAAGAAGGTAAAATCATTGAACCACATAAAGAGCAACTTGCGCCAAAAACAAAGCTTCTTCTGTTTATTCTTGCTTCCATATTATTATTATATAGGTAATTTTATTTATATGAATATTTTTAATTCAGTTAAAAAAGCAGAAATTCATGTTCATTTAGAGGCAACCATTACGCCAGATTTATGTAAGAAATTTGCCAAACGTAATAATTATGAAATACCTGAAGAAATGTTTGGCTCAAAGTACGCATACCAATGGGATGATTTTTATGATTTTATAAAAAAATATGACATCGTTACTTCTGTCATACATACGCCAGAAGATTATTTTGAATTAACGTATGAATATTTAAAAGATTGTGCGGCTAACAATGTTCTTTATGTCGAAGCGATGATTTCCTCAACTCATGCTAAAGAAAAAGGGATGACCTATCATTCTTTTATTGAAGGAGTCTATGAAGCTTCCAAAAAAGCTGAAGAAGATTTTGGTATTGTTTCACGCTACATAATGAATGGGATCAGACATTTAGGACCAGAGTCAGTAGAAGGAACTGCAAAAGAAGTTTTAAATAATCCTCATCCTTGTTTAGTTGGTTTTGGTTTAGCTGGGGATGAACTTCATTTTCCACCAAATTTATTCGTTGAAACATTTGATATGTTAAAAAAAGAAAATTTTCCAATTACTGTTCATGCAGGTGAATGGGATGGTCCTGTAAATATAAGAAATGCTATTAATCTTCTTCATCCAACAAGATTAGGTCACGGAGTTCGATCAATAGAGGATCCTGATTTAGTCAAAGAAATAATTGAAAAAGATATTATTCTAGAAACTTGTCCAACAAGTAATATTGCAACTAAGATTTATGAAGATTATGTAGACCATCCTGTGAAAACATTATTTGATCAAGGGGTAAAAGTAACAGTCAATTCAGATGATCCTCCTTTTTTTAATGCTACAATAAACGGTGAATATAAAGTCATGGAAGATTTAGGTTTAAATGAAAAGGAACTAACCTCCCTTACCCATAACGCAATTAAATATTCTTTTTGCGATGACGAAAATAAAAATAAATTATTAGCTAAATTAAACTAGACAATTTTACTAAAGGTCTTGCACCATAATGTGAAATAATTTCCGCAGCAGCAATTGATGCATAATTACCACATTCATCCATTGCTTTACCTTTCGAATAACCAAATAAAAAACCAGCTGCAAATAAATCTCCAGCTCCAGTTGTATCTACAACTTTTTCTACTTTTTTTGCAGCAACTTCAGTGATGTCATTACCAGAAACAATAACAGATCCGCTACTTCCTCTAGTAATAGCAGCAATTATATTTAATGATTTTGCATATTCTAGACCTTCTTCAAAACTTTCTGTTTCTGCCATTGCTTTGATTTCATCTTCGTTAGCAAAAAGAATATCAACATTCTCAGTTATTAATTCTTTAAAAGAGTCACGGTGTCTATCAACACAAAAAAGGTCAGATAAAGTAAATGCAATTTTTTGATTATCAGCCTTGCAAATATCCACCATTTTTTTCATAGCCTTTTTTGCATTATCATTGTCCCACAAGTAGCCTTCCAAATATGCAATCTTATGATTTTTAATATCATCCTCTTTTATATCTTCAGGCCCTATTAATGTTCCAGCACCAAGAAAAGTACACATTGTTCTTGTTCCATCTTCTTCAACAAAAATTGTACAACATCCAGTTGAAATATCAGGAGATGTAAATCCTAATGGAAATTTTAGTCCTTCCCGGATCATATCTTTTTGAAGGTAAACTCCAATTTCATCATTTTTAATTTTTCCAATAAAACTTCCATTACCGCCAAAAGAGGTGATTCCAAACATGGAGTTACCAAGGGAACCTCCACCAGCCATTTCTCTGATAGAATAACTTTCATGCAAATTATTTTTTAAGTTTTCATCAATAAGATTCATAGAATCTCTATTAATTTCATGTTTTTCAATTTCACTTTGATTGGAAGGAATTATGGCATCTACCATAGCATTTCCAATTCCAATTACGTCTAATTTATCACTCATTTTTGTTTAATAATTATTGGTACTAATTGTACTATAATGACTCCAATAAATATTGCAAGGCATCCAAGTATTTTTTGTGTGTCTAAAACTTGATTTAAAAGTATCCAACCTGCTATTGCAGCAAAGACTGACTCCATTGATAAAATAATAGCAGCAGGAGCAGGATTAGCTTTATGTTGAGCAATAATTTGAAGTGTATATCCAATGCCAGCAGAAAAAATACCCGTATATAAAATTTCAAACCATTCAATTTGCATATTTGACAGTCTTGGTTCCTCCCACATAAAAGCTAAGATCATAGATAAAATAAAAACAATAAAATACTGAATACTTCCAAATAAAAAAGGACTGTTAAGTTCTTTCATAAAAATATCGATACAAATAATATGTAAGGCAAAAAACAAAGCAGCAATAAACAATAGTGAATCTGATTGTTGAATTTCAACTGATTGATTAGAGGACAAAAGATATGATCCATACAAACAAAGTAAAATGGCAATCCAGATAATCCAGTGTACTTGTTTTTTAATTATGAATCTTGAAATTATACCAACAAAGGGCACGTAAAGAGTGCTAAGAAAAGCAGCATTTGATATTAATGATTTTTGTAAAGCATATTGTTGAAGACCCATACCACCAAAAAGAAAAAAACCTGTAGCCAAACAAAGATAAACTTTTTTTCTATCACTTAATATTTTAAAAATATTTTGTTGTTCTAGATAAATTGCAAATGGAATTACTGTTAAAAATGCAAAAAAGAATCTTCCAAAGCTAAAAGTAAAAGGACCTATGGCTCCCATCCCAGTAGTTTGGCTTACAAAAGCTGTTCCCCATATAAGTGAGGCAATTAACATGAGTATGTTAGCTCTTGTATGACTCATAAAAATATTTGATTACTTATTTTATTGTTTATCTTTATTAATCCACCAAGACTCAATTACAATTCCGTAAAGTGGAATTTCGTCTGGGTACTCAAAAAAATCCCAATAAGCAATTCTGTCTTTGTTGCTATGATAAAGAGGAACGACATAGTGACCCCATAACAACACTCTATCAAGTGCGTGGATCGTCGTTGTTAATTCTTCTCTATTTGTTGCACTAATTAGTTTTTCAATTAATGCATCAACTACTGGACTATTGATACCAGGATAATTTCTGCTTCCATCTTTTTGACCAACTTCTGATCCCCAATAAAATTGTTGCTCATTTCCTGGGCTTAAACTGACTCCCCAATATCTTTTAATCATATCAAAATCATAACTTAACAAACGTTCTTGATACTGTGATGAATCAACAGTCCTTACATCCATTGTAATACCAAGTTTTTTTAAATTACTTTGATAGGCTAAAGCAATTTTCTCATCAGATGGACTGACAATCAAGAACTCAAACTTGAATTCTTTTCCATCTTTTACCAGTTTTCCATTCTCAACAAACCATCCCTCTTTTTCGAGTATTTCTTTTGCTTTCAATAAATTTTTACGGTCATTACCACTGCCATCCGTAATTGGTGGAGTAAATGTTTCTGTAAATACCTCTGCTGGAATTTCATCTTTCCATACATTCAACAATTCTAACTCATTTTTTGATGGTAAGCCTGAAGAAGCTAATGGAGAATTATCAAAATAACTATCTGTTCTCACATATGCATTTTGATATATTGTTTTATTAATCCATTCATGATCATAGGCATAACTTAAAGCAAGTCTTACATTTCTATTATTAAATATGTCACGTCTTGTATTCAACACAAGACCATTCATTCCAACGGGTCTATCGTTATTCATTTCTGTCAGTATTACCTCTCCATTCTGAACAGCTTTGAAATCATATTCTGATAACCAACGTTTAACATTGTACTCTCTTCTAAAGTCGTATTCACCAACCTTAAAAGCTTCAACTAAGACATTTGAGTCTTTGTAATAATCATAAATAATTGTATCAAAATTATAGAGACCTTTATTTACCGGTAAATCTTTTGCCCAATAATTTTCAACCCGTTTGTATTTTATTTGACGTCCTGGATCGAGACCATCAACTTGGTATGGGCCACTACCTAGAGGGATGTCTAAAAATGTTTTTGTAACATCAAGATTTTCATAAAACTTTTTTGGAATGATAGGAAGAAAACCTGCAATAATAAGAGGTAATTCTTTATCTTCATTATTTTCAAAAATCATTTTTATTCCATTATTTCTAATCAATTCAGTTTTAATAACTTTGCCATATGTTTTTTTCTGGTTTGGCGTACCTTTTGTTTGAAACGTTTCTAGACTAAACAATACATCATCGCGTGTTATTGGTGAGCCATCATGAAAAGTTGCATTTGCATTTAAATAAAAAGTTATAGATGATCTATCTTCAGGCAATTCTACTTTTTCAGCTATTAAACCATAGAGAGAAAATGCTTCATCCCATACTCTTCTCATTAACGTATCATTAACATACCCAAGGCCAGCAGCTTTAGAGCCTTTAAAAGCTACTCTATTTAGATTATCAAAAGATCCATATGATCCAAATTTTACTGTTCCACCTTTAGGTGCATTTGGATTAACATAATCTAAGTGTGTAAAATTATTGCTATATTTTGGTGTACCATGCATTGCAATTCCATGAACTTTTTCTGCAGATGCAAACTTTAAAGGTAATAAAAATATGAAAAAAATAAGTAGTAAGATCGAAAGATTTTTCATAGATTTACACTAACAATTTAAATGGATTTGATAAAGATGTTCTTAACATTACTACAATTTTAGATTTATTAATATATATCTAAAATATGAAGATTTTAAGCTCTGAGATTACACCATATAAAACCTATTTAAATAGACGCAAGTTTATTAAGGGCTCATTGGCAAGCGCCTTGTTGGCAACAGTATCTTCATCAGCTTTTGCTAATCATGATAATAATTCTTCAGTTTATAATACATATTTAAATGAGAATGATAAACTCAATTCTTACGAAGAAATCACAACCTACAATAATTTTTATGAGTTTGGGACTCATAAAAAACATCCCCATTTAAATTCTGGAAATTTTAAACCAAGACCATGGACAATAAAAATAGATGGTCTTGTGAAAAACCCTCAAACATTTGATTTAGAAAAAATTTTATCAAATGTAACGATAGAAGATAGAGTGTATCGATTAAGATGTGTTGAAGCTTGGTCCATGGTCATTCCTTGGCAAGGCTTTCAACTATCTGAACTTATAAAAATGGCTGAACCTTTAAGTTCAGCAAAGTATGTTCAATTTGTAACTGTGTTCAGACCGGAAGAAATGCCAGGTCAGCAAAAGAGAACAATAATTTGGCCATATAGAGAAGGGCTTCGAATGGATGAAGCAATGAATCCTCTAACAATATTAGCAACTGGATTGTATGGTCATGAAATGCCTAATCAAAATGGCGCGCCCATAAGATTAGTTGTTCCATGGAAGTATGGTTTTAAATCAATTAAATCAATTGTGGAAATTAGATTCTTAGATACTCAACCTGAAACATCTTGGGAAACTTTAGCTCCTTGGGAATATGGTTTTTATGCTAATGTTAATCCTAACGTTAATCATCCAAGATGGAGTCAAGGAACAGAGAGACGAATTGGAGAGTTTAAAAGAAGAGAAACACTTATGTTTAATGGCTATGGAGAAGAAGTAGCACATCTCTATAAAGATTTAGATTTGACTAAATTTTATTAATGAATGTTTTCAACAAGAAATTTTAATCGCAGTAAACCTGTCTTATTTATTTTAATTCTATTTCCTAGTCTACTCTGGGCGTATCAATTTGTTACTGGGAATCTTGGAGTAAATCCAATTGAAAAACTAATGGATGAGTTAGGTCTAATGGCACTCAGATTAATAATAATAACCCTTATGATTACTACTCTATCAAATATTAAACCTTTAAAATCGATAGTTGTATTACGAAGAATGATTGGACTGTTTGCTTTCTATTATGTCTGTTTGCATTTCTCTACTTACATAGTTTTAGATCATTTTTTAGATATACAATTTATTATTCAGGATATTATAAAAAGACCATTTATAACATTTGGTTTTATAAGTTTTCTTTTTTTAATCCCGCTTGCTAGCACTTCAACAAACAATATGATTAAACGACTAGGTTTTAAATTATGGAAGAAAATTCATTATTTAATTTACCCAGTAGCCATTCTAGCTAGTATGCATTTTTATGTTTTAGTTCGCGCGGATAAAACTGAACCAGTCATTTATATGGGAATAATTATTCTCTTATTACTTCATAGAATATTTAAAAAACTTATTCGTCCTCAGTTGGCTCAGTAACGGGGTTCATTTCCATACCGGCAGGACTAATATTTCGTGGTAAAGGATTGTATTGTGATTCAAGATCGCGTGGTTTAGTTCTTTGCGTCATTCTATACAAACCAAACAGTCCTAGCAGTCCATGTATTAAAAATAAATAGATGTAAAAACCTACTGCCCCCAAAATTTCCATGAATCCAGAAACAAACAAAGGTCCGATAATTGATCCAATACCTATAAGTATACCAAAGGTTGCACTTGCTGATACTATCTCATTAGGTTGTAAGAAGTCATTTGTATGAGCAACCGTAAGTGAATACATTGGTAAACAAGCAACTGAAAAAAGACCAGTAAAAATTAAGAATAACGTTAGCGGCATAAAGTTTGCAAAAACAAAAAATAAACTCAAACCTGAAGCCATAAAAGAAACACCAATAAGAATAATACGTCTATCTATTCTATCTGACAAATATCCAATAGGCCATTGAGATAGGGCGCCAGCTGACGTTATAATCATCATATAGAGAGAAATTTCAAATAAGCTTAAATTAATAGATGATGCGTAAATTGCACCGTACCCAAAAACCGCACTATGCGATAAACCAGTTGCTAATGCGCCAACAAAACCTAAAGGTGACACAGCATAAAATTCTCTTAAAGAAAAAAATTTAGGACTTTCTGTATTAGGTTGTTCTGTTGAAGACAAAAGAATAGGAAGAAGTGCGAATGATAATAAGATTGATACTAAAATAAATAAATCAACTTTAGCTGGATCGCCTAAATTTAATAAAAATTGTCCTGCTCCAACAAATACAAAAGTAATAATCATGTAAACGGAAAGTAATTGACCGCGAGTTTGATTAGTTGATTTTTCATTTAACCAACTCTCCATGATTACATAAATCCCAGCAAGACTTAAGCCAGTTAATACTCTTATAAACATCCATGAATAGGGATGAACAAATACTGAATGTAATAATATAGCGATAGAAGCAAGCGATGCTAAAGCGGCAAAAACTCTTATGTGACCAACACGTTGTAAAAAAATGGGAATTGTTAACGCACCAGTTAAGTATCCAACGTAATAACCAGCTATAATAAGTCCTGATGCAAAAAAACTAAAACCCTCTAAAACAGAACGAACACCGATAAGTGTTCCTTGCAGACCGTGACCAAGACTAATTAAAGCAAAGCCAAAAAAAAGAGCCCAAGTGTTTTGTAGTACCTTAAACATCTTCTAAATTTTTATTGAAATTTTAGTATTCTTCTTCGCCGTCGTCTTTAGGCTTAATTCCTTCAGCCACTGGATCAATTTCCGTTTCGTCTTCTAGTAAAACAGTATCATCCTCAAGATTGTCTTCATTATTATCTACATCCAAACTATCAATGTCAAGATCATCATCTTTTTCTTTTGGTTTAGGAGGGATTGGATTTGCGAGAGGCGCCGCATTTGTACTTCCAGGCTTTCTACCTCTACGTGGTCTAGCTAGAGTTGATACTTCAATTTCTTTACCACACTCAGGACAATCCATTTTATCTAAATTAAGATCATAATACTGTATCTTATTACAAGGACACGTTCTTTTATTACCCCAGGATGCTTTATACATTTTTACTCTTCTATTCTCATAAATATTTTACCACAATAACCACAGACAATTTTATTCTCTTTATTAAAGGTATAATAAACTGCGGGATGTCCTAAACCATCTTCACCACCATCGCAAGAGATAGTTTCGGTTTTTGGATCAACCTCAACAATATTATCCGCCATAAAACTCATATAAAATCTTAACCCAAAATGTCTATGTTTTTTAACTAAAGAATTTGAAAATAAACCACCGAAATACCACTTACTATTAAAATAGATGGGATTATTCTCGATTTAGCATTTCTTTCAAATAAAAAAACCATTCCAATAATAGCGGCAAAAACAATACTGATTTCTCTGATACTAGAGACATACGCTATTTCTATAAATTGCATACTCCAAACAACAATTGCGTAACTACTTGTTGCAAATACACCAGCAGCAATCCCTGATCTAAATGTGTATGTTTCTCTTTTTCGTAAACCATTTTTCGAGATCAAACCAATAATTAGTAAAGGTATTCCATTAAGTGCGAAGAGCCAATAAATATATGAAAAACCATTTTCCGAAAGCCTAACTCCGACTCCGTCAACTAAAGTATATGCAGTAATTAAAATAGCAGTTGAAATCGCAAGAGCAAAACCTCTAAAGTTAAAAGATAAATTTTTCGAATACGATATTAAAAATAAACCAATACAAACAATTAATATTCCAATAAAGCCAGCAACACTAATATCTGAACTTAAAAACAAAATACTAATGATAGCAACAAATAGACATGAACTTCCCCTAGAGATTGGATAAATGTAGGACAAGTCACCGTACCTATAAGAATAAATTACATTCAATCTATAAAAAACATGAATGATAACGGTTGCAATTAAAAAATACCAAACCTCTAAAGTTGGAAATGGAACAGTAAATGTTAAAGGTAAAAAAATAGTAACCTCTAAGACAGACGTTATACCCATTAACGATAAAGGGTTCTTACTTGATTTAATTATGGCGCTCCAAATAGCGTGACACAGTGCAGATAAAATAATTAAAAGAAAAATAAAATTGATAGACAAAAGACTATCTTACTTCATTCCTGTTAAAGTAATTCCTTCAATAAATCTTTTTTGTGCGATTATAAAAGCAACAATGAGAGGTACTGTAACTGTAACAATTGAAGCCATCATTGGACCAAACTCATCACTATCAATTCCACCTCTAAATTCTCTGATACCAAGAGGTGGTGTAAAGAGATCTCTATTTCCAGTAATTACCATTCGAGGCCAGAAATAATCATTCCAGTGTGCAACTACTGAGAAAATAGCAAAGGCAAGTAATGCTGGTATCGCAGTTGGAAGCATTACTTTCCAGACTATAGCATACTCTCCCATTCCATCCATCCTGGCGGCGTCAATTAATTCATCTGGGACTGTCATAAAGAATTGCCGCATTAGAAAAATTCCAAACACCGATATTGTCCAGGGCAGTATTAAGGCGGAATAGGTATCGACCAAACCTGCCTGAGCAAGCATGACGTAAAGTGGAAGTGCAATTCCATGCACTGGGATGAGTAAACAAAATAACACCATGGAGAAAACAAACTCTCGTCCATAAAATCTAAGTTTGGCCAGAGCGTAGGCACACGGTAAGGCTACAAGAACCTGAATGATAAAAATTGATAAAGTTACAATAACACCATTCATCAAGTATCTTGGAATGGGAGCCTTTTCGAAAGCAAACCAATAGTTGTATTTATATGGTTTCATTGTGCATTCTTCTTCTGAGTATCCAGTTTTTACACATACGGGAAATGTTTGAGTTTCTTGTGCACCAATGAGACCTCCAGAAATAGATTGAATTTCTTGTTGAGATTTTAATGACATTGAAACCATCATATAAAAAGGCAACAACACAACAATTGCACCAATAATCAATATTGCATGTTTCCAACCTTCACCAATATACTGTTTAGCTTCCATTAATAATGAACCCTTTTCTCAATGATATATCTTTGGAAGAAAGTTAATATCAATATAAATCCAATGAAGACAACTGTGATAGCTGCACCAATACTTGTTAAATTTTGTTGAATAGCTTTTTCAAAAATTGCATACATCATAACGTAGGTTGTTTTAGATGGACCACCTTTTGTGAGTATTTCAATTGTATCAAAAACTTGAAAGGTTCTAATAGTCGTTATGGTTACAACAAATAAAGTTGTTGGACCAAGCATTGGCCATGTTACAAGTTTAAATTGTTCCCATGTTGATTTAGCTCCATCCATTTCTGCAGCTTGATATAGTTCTCTTGGTATACCTGTTAATCCAGCTAAATATAAAACCATATTGAAACCAAAGGCTTGCCATATTCCAATAAAACAAACAGTCCAAATTGCAGTATTTTTTTGTTTTAACCAATAAGGAAAGTCCATGTTATTTGCACACGCCACTGCATACCAACTTTGTTCAGAGTCTACCCATGGCAACCAATGAAAACCAAAAATAAATTCTCTTGCACCACCACAACCATTAGCTAAAAAATTATTTACTATCCCAAGAGTTGGGTGAAGAGTGAATTCCCAAGCAATAGCCATTGCCAGAAGCGTCGCCATAACTGGAAGAAAGAAAATAGTTTTATATATGTCAGCACCAAATCGTAGAGAATTTAAGAGCATCGCTGCACATAAACCAAGTATAACTGAAATAGGCACCACAACAATTACATACGTGGCTGTTGCCCAAATCATCTTCACATAAGTTTTTCGGTTAAACATTTTGTCATAGTTCTCTAACCCAATCCATTCAAATGTTTTGTTGCCTAAATTATAATCAGTAAAGGAAATTCCACCTGCAAGAAAAAGAGGAAAGATTAAAATAATTATCATGAGTATTATTGCAGGGGCAATAAACCATAGATGAGCCTTTGAATTATGCATTAGTAAATGTTATCCTTATACCATTGCATTATTAAAATGAATCCTCATCCCTTTTTGATTAAATAACAATGCTTTATTTGAATCTCTCTTGATATTCACACTTGAACCATTTGTAATTTGATGTGTAAATTGAGGTAAGCCCCTTACAATTATTTTTTTTGAGTTGTCTTCTATATTAACATGGAAGTATATATCTGATCCTAAATTTTCTCTGTAAGCAACAGTTCCACTAAATGTGTTTTCATTTTTATCATTAGTAATTTCTAAATGTTCTGGTCGAATTCCAATGTGTAAATCTGAATTATTTTCAGAACTTTTTCTTTTCAGGTTAACATTTAAAAAATTAACAGTTCCACTAGAATCTGAAGATCCATTAAAAATATTTATTTTAGGACTACCAACAAATTGAGCAACACTTAATGATGAAGGATTATCATATACTTCTTGAGGTGTATCCAGTTGTAATAAATTTCCATCAATCATTACCGCCATACGAGAAGACATTGTCAATGCTTCTGCTTGATCATGCGTTACATAAACAAATGTTGTTTTAAGTGAATTGTGAAGTTCCGATAATTCGGATCGCATATGCACTCTTAGAGCGGCATCTAAATTTGACAGCGGTTCATCCATTAAGAATGCAACAGGTTCTCTTACCATTGCGCGACCAAGAGCTACTCTTTGTCTTTGACCTCCTGATAATTGTCCTGGTTTTCTATCCAGTAGTTCAGAAATCTGAAGTGTTTCAGATGTTTTATTAACTAATTTATTGATAGACTCAGTTTTACTTTTTTTGTTTGGAGAAAAATTCCCTATTAAAGGAAGGCGTTCAAAAGCATTATAATCTCTCAGTCTTAGAGGTGTTTCTAAATTTCTTCGTACCGTTAAATGTGGATATAAAGCGTATGATTGAAATACCATTGCAAGATCTCGCTCGCTGGCTCTAATTTTATTTACATTCTTATTATCAATTAATACATCGCCTGAAGTTTGCTGTTCTAATCCTGCAATGATTCGAAGTAACGTAGATTTACCACAACCAGATGGACCAACTAATGTTAAAAATTCGCCATTTTGTATATCAACATTTAAATTGTTTAATACTTGCGTAGATCCAAATGACTTTGAAATATTTTTAAGTGATATTGTGCCCACCTAATCTCCCCTCTTATAATTATATCTAATCTACAAAATTTTATTAAATTTGAGAATATTATAAATCTAATTATTTCAGTTTTATTTCAATTTTATTAACAAATATTCAAATTATGATTGAGTTTAACTAGCAGATAACTATAAATTCTTATTTTTAATGATATATTAGTTGAAGTCGTGTCCGATAATTTAGAAATTAATAAAAGAGAATATCCAAGCTCTTTCTCAAAAACTGCTATTGTTATATGTCTTGATGGTAGTCAAAAAGAGTATCTCGACGAAGCATCAAAATCAAATCTTACACCAAATCTTGATAAACTAATTGCAAGTGGTGAAAATCTACTTGTTCACAGCGCTATTCCAAGTTTTACAAATCCTAATAATATTTCCATTGTAACTGGGCAGCCAAGTTCTGTTCACGGTATATGCGGAAACTTTTTTTATACACCCGAGACTGGTGAAGAAGTAATGATGAATGACCCAAAATATATGCGAGCACCAACTATTTTTGAAAAATTTTACAATTCTGGTTCTAAAATTGCTCTTGTTACTGCAAAAGATAAGCTGAGAACACTTTTAGGAAACGGATTAAGTTTTGATGATGAGAGAGCTATTTGTTTTTCTGCCGAAAAATCTGATCAAGCAACAAAAGATCTCAATGGTATAGATAATGTAAACGATTGGTTGGGAATGCCAGTGCCAGAAGTATACTCTGAAGGACTTTCTGAATTTGTAATGGCTGCAGGTGTAAAGCTTCTTGAAGAGTTCAAACCAAATATCATGTATTTATCGACTACGGATTATATTCAACATAAATATGCACCAGGAAATGAAACAGCAAATAAATTTTATGCAATGTTTGATAAATATATTGGTCTTTTAAATAAGGAGAATGTTTCTATAATCATTACAGCAGATCACGGTATGAAACCAAAATCAAAAGAAGACGGTTCACCTAATGCAATATTTTTACAAGATTATTTAGATAATAAATTTAAACCAAACATGGCTAAAGTTATTCTACCAATTACAGATCCATATGTCGTGCATCATGGTTCACTTGGTTCTTTTGCAACAATTTATTTAGAAGACAAAAGTAAGGTAGATTCAGTTGTAAATGCTATCAAAGAAATAAAAGATATAGAAGTTGTTTTAACAAAAGACGAAGGATGCTCTACTTATAACTTACCCCCTGATAGAATGGGAGACATAATATGTATGTCTTCAGAATTTATGACCATTGGTTCATCTGAAGATAAACACAATCTTTCTGGATTAAATGAACCTTTACGTTCACACGGTGGACTTCATGAAAGAGAAGTGCCATTCATATCAAATTTAAAATTACAAAATATAGATACTAGCAGACAATTATATAACTATGATGCATTTTATTATGCAATTAACGGAGCCCTATGATGCACAAAAAAATGATTAATGAAGCAATGCGTATAGCTGGAGAAAAAGTTACTTCAGATAAAACAATAAATGTTGAGTACCCTTTTACAGGTGAAGTAATCGGAACGGTTCCAGCAGGTACTGCAGAGCATGCAAGAAAGGCTTTAGATATTGCTGCAAATTACCAACCTAAACTTACAAGATATGAGAGACAAAAAATTCTTCAAACTGCTGCAGAAGTACTTGTTAAAAGAAAAGAAGAAATTTCTGATATTATTACTTTAGAACTTGGTATCTCAAAACAAGATTCTCTATACGAAGTAGGAAGAGCTTTCGATGTATTTTCATTAACGGCTCAACTTTGTATTCTTGATGATGGAGAAATATTTTCTTGTGATTTAACTCCACATGGAAAAGCCAGAAAAATATTTACCATAAGAGAACCTTTAACGGCAATCTCAGCAATCACTCCATTTAATCATCCTTTGAATATGGTAGCGCATAAAATTGCGCCTTCAATTGCTACTAATAATTGTACAGTATGTAAGCAGACAGAATTAACACCTTTAACAGCAATGGTACTCGCTGATGTTTTATATGAAGCAGGTTTGCCACCAGAAATGTTTTCAGTTGTAACTGGATGGCCACAAGATATTGGATCTGAAATGATCAAAAATCCAAATATTGATCTCATTACTTTTACAGGCAGTGTAGGTGTAGGAAAACTAATTGCTGAACAAGCTGGATACAAAAGAACAGTTCTCGAGCTTGGTGGTAATGATCCATTAATTGTTTTAAATGACTTAGATGATGATGATCTTAAAAAAGCTGTTGAGCTAGCTGTTACTGGAGCAACGAAAAACTCTGGCCAACGTTGTACAGCTGTTAAAAGGATATTAGTGCAAGAATCTATTGCAGATCAATTTGTCGAAATGGCTCTTGAGCGTGCTAAAAAAATTAAATTTGGCGATCCTATGAATTTGGAAACAGACTTAGGTACTGTTGTTAATGCTGAAGCAGCAGAACTTTTTGATAAAAGAGTTTCTATGGCTGAAGAAGATGGCGCTAAAATTTTATATCACCCTGGAAGAAAAGGTGCTTTGTTACCTCCAATAGTTGTAGATCATGTTGATCCTAAAAGTGAATTAGTTTTAGAAGAAACATTTGGTCCAGTTATCCCAATTATTCGAGTACCTAATGACGATGAAGCTGTAATGAAAATATCTAATTCAACCGCATTCGGATTATCATCTGGAGTATGTACAAACAACTTCATGCGAGCAAAAAAATATATTCAAGGTTTAAATGTTGGTACGGTAAATATTTGGGAGGTTCCAGGCTACAGAATTGAAATGTCTCCTTTCGGAGGAATTAAAGATTCAGGTCTTGGTTACAAAGAGGGTGTTATTGAAGCAATGAAAAGTTTTACTAATGTAAAAACCTTTTCACTACCTTGGTAAAATAACTAGTTTTTCTCTAATTTTTGTATTCCTGTGGAAAAATAAGCTTATTTTTTAGTTATATTTTCGTAATAAAATTGTAACCTTTTTTCAAGCTACATGTTAGATTAATATTATTATATTCAATCGGGAGGATTAAATGAAAAAATTAATTACAGGATTGGCAGCCGTACTAGCTTTTGGTTTTTATGGTTCTGTTAATTCAGCTAAGTCTATTGAAATAGAAGTAGCTTATCCTTACTCTGGATTATTTGACGTTACGTTTCAAGCTATTATGCCAGAGTTTGAAAAAGCACATCCAGATATTCAAGTTAAATTTAGGGCAACTTATGAAAACTATGAAGATGCAACTGCAACAATCTTCAGAGAGTCTACTTCAGGTAATTTACCAGATGTAACAATGCAAGGTCTTAACAGACAAGCACCACTTGTTGATAAAGGGATTGCAAAATCATTAGAGCCTTTTATTGCAGGAGAAGCTGACTTTGAAAAAGATGGTTATCACTCTGCTATGTTAAGTCTATCCACCTTTGGTGGTGACGTATATGGGTTACCATTTTCTGTATCAACACCAGTTGGATACTATAACATGGATCTATTAGCTGAAGCAGGTATAGATAACATCCCAACTAACTGGGACGAAGTTATCGCAGCTTGTAATAAATTGGAAGCAGCAGGTAAAGGAACTTTATATTTTGGTTGGAATATTACAGGTAACTGGTTTCACCAAGCATTAATGCATACCCAAAATGTTCCAATGGTAAAAGATGGTGCTGTTAATATGGGTGGAGATGCTGGTCTAGCAACTTTACAACAAATGCATGACATAATGAGTGGTTGTAATATGCCAAACTATTCAATTGCTGACGGTCAAGCTGCATTTAATGCAGGCACAATTGGTATGTTTTTCTGGTCAACATCAAGCTTAGGTTCAGTGAACGCAGCCAAAGCAGATTTTGAACTTAAAACAGCACCATTTCCAGGAATGCCAGGTGTAAATGGAGGAACCCCAGCGAGACTTCCAGCGGGTGGAAATGCTGCGATGTTGGTTTCTACATCTGATGATCCAGCTAGAGTAGATGCTGCATGGACTTTCTTAAAGTTTATCACTTCTGGTATAGGTGCAGCTTTAGTTGCTGAAACTACTGGATATGTTCCACCAAATAAAGCAGCCAATGATTTGTTAGGTGATTTTTATACTAAAAATCCAAACAAGCTAACTGCAGTAAATCAATTACCTTTATTGGCTGATTGGTTTGCATATCCTGGTGAAAACGGTCTAGCAATAACTCAGGTAATCTATGATTACACTGAAGAAATTGCTACAGGTAGTGCAGACAATATGGCTGATCTCCAAGAGGAGATGATGGAAGAAATAGAGGATCTTTTATAGAGATTACTTTATTGTTAACTTTTTATTACAGCGGCTTTATAAAAGCCGCTGTTTTATTTTAAGATATTTGGGAGAATAAGTCATGCCTCTTACAACTACTACTATAGGTGCATATCCAAAACCGAAACAAACACCCATTCAAGATTGGTTTTTAGGGACAAAATCAGAAGAAGAGAGAAAAGCTTCAAAAGGACTTTTATCTAATTGGTCTCCAGGTGCTTATGAAAAGGCATTAGAGTCAGCAGGTGAAGAAGCAGAAAAATTATTTTTAGAAGCAATTAAAGAAGTTATTATTGATCAGGTAAATGCGGGAATTGATGTTCCAACTGATGGAGAAGTAAGACGTGAAAGTTATGTCTTATATCAATGTCGTTTTTTAAATGGTGTAAGTTTTAAAGAGGTAACTCATAAATCTGTACGGCAAGGAGCCTTTGAAGCTGATCTTCCAACGATAGTAGCTCCAATTTCAAGTAAAGAAATACGTATGCATCTAGACTGGAAGAGTGCACAACAATTTACAAAAAACCCAGTTAAAATTACGCTACCTGGACCAATGACAATTACAGATTCAATTGCCAACAATTACTATGATGACATGAAAAAACTTGGTTTTGATTTAGCTTTGGCTCTAAACAAAGAGGTAAAAGCTCTAGCTGATGCTGGTTGTCAATATATCCAAATTGATGAACCAGTTTTTGCAAGAAAACCCGATGAGGCCAATGCTTATGGTATGGAAAACTTGGAAAGAATGATGCATGGTATTCCAAAAGAAGTTCAACGAGTTTGTCATATCTGTTGTGGTTATCCAAATTCCTTAGATTCTCATGGATACAAGAAAGCAGAATTAGATGCTTATGATAGAATTGCTACTTTAGTAGATGACTCTACAATTGACGAAGTATCCTTAGAAGACTCCCACAGACATAATGACTTAAATCTTTTAGAAAAATTTACAAAAACAAAAGTTATTTTTGGATTTATTGACATTGCTAAAAGCAGAATGGAGACAGTAGAAGAAGTTAGAGTTCGTATGAAAGATTCTTTAGAGCATATTGATGAAGATCGTTTAATTGCAGCTCCTGATTGTGGATTAGGTTTTTTTACAAGAGAACAAGCAATTGAAAAAATGTCTATTTTAACAAAAGCTGCTAAATCAATTTAATATAATGTGGAACTATTTTAACCCAGTTGAAATAATCTTTGGAGAAAATAGATTTAAAGAAGTACATGATGCTCTTAAAAATAAGAACTACATCATTATCACTCATCCAGAAGAAATTTTTAAAAAATATAGCGATGAATTAAAATCTTCTTCAAATCCACCCTTATCCATTATGACGGATGTTCAGCCTAATCCAGATTATAAGGATATTTTAGAGCTACAAAAAAAATTTTCTTTAATCAATGAATCGGTAGATTATATTTTAGCTATAGGTGGTGGCTCTGTTACAGACACAGCTAAAGCAATTGCTGCATTTAAAGATAAACAAGAATACCTAACAGATTTCGTTCGCAATAAGAAAAGTCCAAGAGTCGAAAATCCAATTAAGATTATTGCAATACCTACAACTTCAGGAACATCAAGTGAGCTTACGTGTTGGGCCACAATTTGGGATAAAGAAAAAAACAACAAATTATCTTTGGCTCAGAAATCTCTTTATGCTGAAAAAGCAATTATTGATCCATCTATTATGGTTGATAAGCCTTTAGGCTTGACCATTTCAACTGGTTTAGATGCTCTCTCCCATTCGATGGAAAGTATTTGGAATATTAATGCGAACCCAATTTCTGCTTCTCATGCAATACAAGCATCAAAATTAGTATTAGAAAATTTACCACTTCTCACTAAAGATTTAAGAAATGTTGTATTACGCTCAAAGATTGCATTGGCGTGCGTTCATGCTGGCTTAGCGTTTTCCAATACGAAAACTGCTATTGCGCACAATCTATCATACCCTGTGACACTTAATTACGGTATTCAGCATGGTATTGCTTGTTCATTTACTTTACCGATGATTACTAAAAGTATGGTTGGAATTGATAGTGTAGCTGAAGAAAGACTAAAATTAATTTTTAACGATAACCTAGAGAATGCCGCAAATCATCTGAGTGAATTTATGCGTTCTTTAGAGGTTCCTCTTAACTTAAATGAAATAAAAGTTCCTGTTCAAGAATGGAATAATATAGTAGATGATGCGTTTTTAGGGGAACGAGGTAAAAACTTTATTGGCAATAAAGAAGCCTTCATCTCTTCTGCTAAATCAATGGGACTTTATTAGTAATGAAAAAAAATTTCAGGTTTTATGATAACAGACAAAAATATTTATTATTTGTAACTACAACAAATGAAAAAAATCAAATTGCCGATGCGATACGTCCTCACGTAAATAAAATTAAGCCTCAAAAACCTGGTTTAAAAATATTTGATGCTGGTATGGGGGATGGTTCTTTACTTATGAATGTAATGCGTCAGTGCCACGAAGCTAGGCCTAACGTACCTCTATTAGTTTGCACAAAAGAAATAAGCATAGAAGATGTAAGATTAGGTTTAGAAAAATTACCCGATAGGTTTGTTGAGCATAAGAATACTGTTTTTGTCATTTCAAATCTACACTACGCGGAAGCCGCAAACCTAAAATCAAAAAATGAAGTTAAACAGAAAAAAATTAATTGGAATATTATTAAATTAAAAGGTGACACTTCTCTTGAATTTGCTCAACAATTAAGAAAACAAAATGAATTTTTAGAAAAAAAATGGAATATAGAAATTAATAAAAAGTCAGGTAATCATACTTATAAAGAGCCTTCAGTAATGGTTATCTACCGCGAAGATCAAGAATTTAATGTTAATGAATTAATCCCTACCAAAAAAAAATCAGATAATAAATTTGATCTTATTATTGCTTCACAGCCTTATCGTTCAAGAATTTCATCAGAAAAGAAATCAAAATATGTCATTGAACCAATGATTAGAGCGCTAAAATCAAAAGGGAAATTATTAACTATTCATGCTTCAGGAAAAGATCCTGCTAATGAAATAATTCGTAAAATTTGGCCAAAAGAAGACCCATTTCCTTCTCTGGGAAATAGTATCATTTCTTATCTTAAGAAAAATTTAGATAAAGATTTATTAAGCACTTTATCTTTTGGAAAAAAAAGAATTATTAAATGCAAACTGAGAGCTCTACCAACAGAAATCAGTGGAGGTATAGCGACATCCTTAATTTTTTCTGCTTGGAATGCCTCCATATATGTCAATCAAATGGATGATGATAAAGTTATGAAAGTAGAAAAAACAAAAAATTACGAAAAGGTAGTTCAAAAAATTGTTGCTAAAAATAAAGGTCTTTATTTTAACAATGAAATATTTGTAATCGAAAAAAAATAATTTTTATTTAAACCAATTAACTTCTGTTTTTAAAAAATCCTCGGTATGAATAATTAAAGCGTCAGATCGAATTATTGCAACATTATAATTTGTATCTGTATTTGCTGTCCCTAAACGATATTCATTCGAAAAGTTAGGTATTAGAGGAGACCAAGTACTTCTTGGGGAGGAAAAAGTAATACCACAATAAGAACCAGAACTTGTAATGTGTTGATGACCAAAAAAAATATGTTTTATTATCTTATTATTTTTAGTTAAAATTTGTTGAAACTCTTTTTTTTGTTGTAATCCTATTCCATCACTTTCCTCTTTTACTAATGCTAGTGGATTATGATGCATAAAGATGTACGTATCCATATTAGTCTTACTTAAAATATTATTTAACCATTCTTGCCTCTCTTCACAATAATGTCCTTGGTGAGTATTAATCAGATTAGTATCTATAAAAATTAAACGTTTATTATCTATATCCTTAAAGTATTGAATAAATCCATTTGGATCGGTCTCAATATTAGGAAAGTTTATTTTAAACTCATCTCTGTTATCATGATTACCTATAATTAATTGAGGATTTAAATTCTTTGGCAGATTTGCTTCATCAATTATTTTTATAAATAACTGATAAGAATCTTTATCACCTAAGTCTGTAATATCACCAGTGATGGCAAATAAATCCGCATCACCATGATTATTTTTTAAATGACTTAATGCTTTTTTAAATTTACTGACAGGATCTATGCCATGAATCTTATCTATATAAATATGGGGGTCTGAAAGGTGAATAATTTTCATTATTAAATATAAATTTATAATTAGATCGCAGTTTTAAAATAAATATATTTATTAAATTCCTCTTTTAAGTCGATGCTAACTCTTGCATGTACTTTACCTTGTTTTCCTTGAAACGATTGTTTTTCTGTAACTGGAAACACCCCTTCATGCCAAATGTTTGGATGAATATACAAACCTTTTGATCCATCACAATAAAATGCTTTAAAATGTTCTGGTTCAATGTCGTCTGTCGGTAAGGCTAAAGGACAAATAAATGGTTTATTTTCTTCAGGAAAGAAAAGCTGACCTCCATCAGGATGATAATTTGCATGCCATAGAAATATTTTTGTTGGATCTGAATATTTATCTTTTTGTAATTCTTGATCAGGATTATTGGCATAACCCAGTATATATTTTCCATCTACTTCATAATCACTTTTATGTTGGACAGCATTATTTTGTCCATAAAGCACATCACCTTGCCACCAGGTATCAAAAGAACCTTCGGTAGTTCCACCTTCATTTCCTGTTCCCTCTTCTATGTCGCGCCATCCTTGTTTTGGCCAAGTAACAATTTCAATATCACTATTTTCAAAACTATCGATTAAATACCCATATCCTTTAAGATTTTCATTTGTTGCTTTAACTAAAGGTATTTCAATTTTAATTGTCATTATTTTGTTAGTTTAATGTTAATCCCAATTCAGTAACGACTTCTTTTACAGCTTTTATTGTATCCATCATGTCTTGTTCATCTAAATTACCAATACACCCAATTCTAAAAGTTTCTGCCACTGTAAGTTTTCCTGGATAAATTAAAAAATCTTTTTCACTAAGAGCATTATAAAATTTATCAAAGTTAAATTTAGGATCATTAGGTTGTTTAAACGTAATAATAATTGGTGCTTGCAAATTATCAGGAAGTAGTTGCTCAAATCCCAACTCTTTCATTCCATTACAAATAATTTCACAATTTTTTTTATATCTTTTGCCTCGTCCCTCTACACCGCCTTGTTCTTTATGTTCCTCAATCGCTTGATTGAATGCAGCCAATACATGTGTTGGAGGTGTAAATCGCCATTGTTTATTTTTTTCCATTGCTTGCCATTGATCATATAAGTCTAGACTTAGTGAGTGACTATTGCCTTTTGCATTTTGAATAACTTCATTTTTAACAAGAATGAAACCAACACCTGGCACACCTTCTAAGCATTTGTTTGATGAAGCGGCTACAGCATCAAAAGTAATTGTTTTAGAACTTAAGGGTAATGCACCAAAGGCACTCATTGCATCGATGAATAACGATAAGTTTTTCATTTCAACTAATTTTGCAATCTCTTCAATAGGATTTAAAATACCCGATGTTGTTTCACAATATACAGCAAAGACGTGTGTTAAGTTGTTGCTATCAATTAACTCTTCAATTTTATTGATGTCATGTACTTCATGTTCAGCAACTTCATATTCAATAAAATCTCTCCCTAAATAAGTGCACATTTTTTTCATTCTTTGTCCGTAAGCACCATTGATCAGAATCAGAATTTTAGAATCTTTTTGAGTAAGAGAGCTCACCATCGACTCTACAGCAAAAGTTCCACTTCCCTGCATTGGAACACATTGATATTTATCTTCACCGTCTATTAATTTAACAAGGGAATCTCTAATTGATGCATTGAGATCAATAAATTTTGTATCTCTTGAACCCCAATCATGGAGCATAGCCTCTTTTGTTGACATCGATGTCGTAAGAGGACCAGGGGTTAATAATTTTTTATCCATTAAATGTTTACTTAATAAATATTATTATAAATTTGATCAATCTTATTAAAGTTGGAATTGAATTTAATTTCTAATAAGTTAATTATAAATTAGAATGCAAGAAAATATCGTGGATTATCTCTTAGATCTTTTGAAAACAAAAGGTGCAGATATTCAATATGGTAATGAGGATGTGACTCAGCTTGAGCACGCACTCCAATGCGCTGAACTTGCTGAAAAACATAAATTACCCGGACCAACAATTGCTGCAGCATTACTGCATGATATTGGCCACCTTATCTATGAGGACGGCGATCCCATTCATGAAGGGAAAGATGGTCATCATGAAAATTTAGGTGCTGATTTTTTAAAAAAATATTTTGGTGAGGATGTTATTTTACCAATCAGAGCACATGTAGATTCAAAAAGATATTTATCAAGTGTTGAAGAGGGTTATTATGATAGTCTATCAGAAGCATCGAAACTTTCGTTAAAAGTTCAAGGTGGTCCTTTCTCAAAAGAAGAAGCAGAAGCGTTTATAAGCAAACCTTTTATGGATGAAGCAGTAGAACTTAGAAGATTTGATGATTTAGCAAAAATTCTAGATAAAAAAACTCCCGATGTTGAACATTTTCGTTCCTATTTAGAAGAAGCAAGACAGTCTTTTTTAGCTAAACAAGCGTAAATGCAATTTAGCAATTATGATTTTATTGAATCTAAGTCATTTGCAGGCAAAATTATATTAACTTCTTTCCCAGGTCTTAATTCTAATGGTTTATTTGAAGAAACAATTTTAGCAAACGAATTAGAAATATTTAAAAATAATAATTGTAGTTCTATTACTTCTTTTGTTGAAGATAGCGAATTTGAAAAATTGTGTGATAAAACTTTGTTTGTCAAAAATATTTATGAACATAAATTACATTGGTACCATTTACCCATTTATGACATGGGAGCACCAGATAAAGATTTTAAATATAAATGGGAAACAACAAAAGTTTTATTAAAGAACGAATTGATAGATGGAAAAAATATAGTTTTACATTGCCGTGGAGGCAAAGGAAGGGCTGGCACCATAGCTGCTATTTTACTTGTTGAATTTAATTATCAAAAACAAGAAGCTATCGATCTAGTGCGATCAAGAAGAAAAGGGGCTATTGAATCTAAAATCCAGGAAGATTTTATTTTTTCTTATCGAGCAGTTAATTAAAAAGAGACCGTTAAATTAAAAATATTTTCTAGAATAAATAAAACAATTAAAGAAATTAAAGCTGCAATTATAGGTAGCGTCATCCAACCCAAAGAAATTCTTCCTGCAATTGACCATTGAACCTCTTTTCCTCCTTTTAAAAGACCAATTCCAATTACGCCGCCAACAACAGCTTGGGAACTTGATACTGGTACCAAAGGTATAGAGGGAAGATTTATAGATTGTAAAAAAGCACTTATACCCTGGGATGCAAATAAAAATAAAACAATAGAATGTGATATAACAACAATAAATGCTGCCACTGGTGTCATTTTTAAGAGATCATTACCAACGGTAAACATAACTCTTTTCGAGTAAGTAAAAACACCAACAGCTATTGCTAAACCACCTAGAAGAAATAATTGTTCTTTTGAGGAAAACACAAATAAATTTCCAATAGTAACATCAGTAAACGGTGATATAGGTACGAAGACACCCATTACATTAGCAATATTGTTTGCACCTAAACTATAAGCACCAAAAGCACCTGCTAAAAGTAAAGCTGTTCTTGTATAGGCATCAAGTCTGAGAATATGTAACTTTCTATTGAGTATAACTTTTTTTGTAAAAGTAAATAAACCCATTGCAATAAATCCTGCAATGATAGGACATAGTATCCATGTTCCTAAAATAGTAATTAAAACTTGAAGATTAGTTGAAGATCCCGTGTATAAATTCCAACCAACAATTGCTCCAACAATCGCTTGCGTTGTTGAAACAGGCAAGCCAACTTTAGTCATTAAATAAACAGATATTCCTGCAGCAACACATACTGCAAAAGCACCAGGCAATGCATTAATAGCACCTAACTTTCCTAAAGTTTCTGTTGTACCTGCTCCGCTAATAATTGCACCTAGAATAACAAAGACACTACAAATTATTGCTGCACTTGTGAAACTAACCATTCGTGTTCCAACTGCAGTTCCAAAAACATTTGCTGCATCATTGGCACCAAGTGACCAACCTAAAAAAAGACCACCAAATAAAAAAATTAGAATTGTAATTTCCATTGAAAATTAAACGGAACGTTTAATAGCGTAAATTTGAACTTCGTCAGCTATGTCTTCTGCTTGATCACAAATACGATCAATCTTCTCTACAAAATATCGAAGATGCATTTTTTGATCTAGAGGTAATTCAGAATCAAAAATTCTTCTTGCAAGAGAACTAAATTTTATATCAGATTCTTTTTCATAAAAAGTTACTTTATGAGCATTATCTCTTACAGATTTAATATCTCTAAAAAATGATCGGACAGTCAAACAAAGTGATTCAACACAATTTACAACAGTCTCTGTTAACTCAATTAAATCTTGATGAAACTCTTTTGGAAAATTAGGTTTTTGAATAGAGAAGTGATAACAATTCCCTTGGTACATTCCAATTAATTCGTCGATGTGTTCTAGAAGTCGTAACACATCACTTCTTGCATCTGGGATTAGTGTTTCTTCATAAAGAGTATGCTCAACATCTTTTGTAATTTTGTCGGCCTTACTTTCCATTTCTTTTACTTTTTCAACCATTTCCTCAAATTTACCATTGGCAGAATGATTGAGATAAGTTGGAACTATCGATTTAAATACTAAACCTACTTCAGAGACAATATCGACAAACTCATCAATTTC
This sequence comes from uncultured Alphaproteobacteria bacterium, assembly GCA_902604905.1. Classification (GTDB taxonomy): domain Bacteria; phylum Pseudomonadota; class Alphaproteobacteria; order HIMB59; genus CACPNW01. The sequence goes on along the minus strand of CACLAN010000002.1, from coordinate 66,691 downwards.
CCTCTCAAGTTTCTTGGTATCACCAAATAAAGATGCACTTTTTAGTCCAAACATGGCGTGCTTATAGAACTTTTCAAAAAAAAATAAAGAAATGTTAAAAATTCGTTACAATTTGATTAATATCTTTATCTTTAGGTTACATATATTAATGAAATTTTCACAAAATAGGAGTTTTATGACAGATATATCAATTAATAGAATTAAGTGGCTTAGCACCTTTTTAATCTTGTCTGGAATACTACTGACTAATTTAAATGCATATCCATATAATATTATTATACATGGAACAGGTGCAGTTGGTTGGTCAGTGGTTGGTTATATGACGAGAGATAAAGCGTTATTAACAAACTTTGGATTACAATTACCTCTTTTTCTTTTTGGGTACGTCTATTTATTTGTTTAAAAAAGTTATTAATTTTTAGAATCAATTTGTGAATCTAAAAATTCATTTGCACAATCTTCCCACGTAAATTTCATAGCAAATTCACGACAATCATTTCTATTCACTTTAAGAGCTTTTTCTACTGAATTACCTAGTCTGTCATCAAGTGTATTTATTTTAGAATCTTTTAGAATATCTTTTGGTCCAGTAACAGGAAATGCAGCAATTGGTGTTCCGCAAGCAAGAGCTTCAAGTATTACATTTCCTAAAGTATCCGTTTTAGATGGGAAAACAAATACATCTGCATTCGCATAATATTCTGCAAGTTCTTTACCTCGTTTCAACCCAACAAAATTTACGTCAGGATACTTGTTTAAATATTTTTGTAATTCAGGACCATCACCCACAACAGTTTTATTATAATTTCCTTTTAGTTTTAAAAATTCTTCAATATTTTTTTCAATAGCAACTCTTCCAACATATGTCAGTTGAATGTCATTATCATTTCTATTTCTTTTATTTGGGTTGAATAATTCAGTATCAACTCCTCTATTCCATACTTTTAAATTTTTGAAATTATACCGCTCTAATTCTTCGACCATGGAAAGCGATGGAACAAGTACATTTACAGAATTATCATGAAGTCTTCTTAATATTGAATATGTAAAACTTTTGGGAATATAAGCTCTCTGTTTAATATAATCAGGAAAACGGGTGTGAAAAGAAGAAGTGTATCGTAGTTTACTTTTAAGACAGTACTTCCGACCAGCAAAACCTACTGGACCTTCAGTCATTATATGAACAATATCTGGATTAAATTCTTTAAAAAATTTTTCTGTAATTTTTTTAGTATTGAAAGAAATTTTAATTTCTTTGTACCAAGGATAACTAAAATTACTAAACATCTCAGGATGTAATACTTTAATTTCAAAACCTTTTTTTTCTAGGAGAGGTATAACGCTTTGAAATGTCGTAACTACGCCATTTACCTGAGGAACCCACGCATCACTAATTAACGCGATTTTTTTAGGCTGCATCCTCTTTTATTTTTCGTCTTTCTTCAAAAGAAATTAATTTTAATTTTTCTCTTTCTTCGGGCCAATTAAGAATAGATAAATTTCCAATTTCATCTTCAACGAGTGCTGTGCAACTTTCAATCCAGTCACCATCATTACAATAGAGAACACCATTTAATTCTTTTATTTCTGGTCTATGTATATGCCCGCACACAACAACATCAGCATTTTCTCTTCTAGCTCTATCAGATACAGCAAACTCAAAGTTACTAATAAAGTTCGTTGCATGCTTTGTTTTCTTTTTTAAATATTGAGACAGTGACCAGTAAGATAAGCCCATCTTTCTTCGAATAAAATTAAATACATTATTTAACTTTAGTAAATATTCATAAAGTGCTGATCCCACTTTGGCTAACCATCTTGCATTAATGATCACAGCATCAAATTCATCTCCGTGTGTAATCAGTACTTTCCTTCCATCAGCTAATTGATGTGTATCTTCATTTTTGATTGAAATTTCTCCAAAGGAAAAATTTGTAAAATCTTTTAATACTTCATCATGATTTCCTGGGATAAGCACTACTTTAGTTCCATTTTTCGCTTTCTTTAAAACTTTTTGAACCACATCATTATGTTCTTGAGGCCAATACATTTTCTTACGCATGCGCCATCCATCAACAATGTCGCCTACTAAAAATAGATATTCTGAATCTGTTTCTTCTAAGAATTCTAAAAGCATTTTGCTTTTACAACCACTAGTTCCTAGATGGGTATCCGAAATCCAAATTGTGCGGTAAAATTTTTTATTACTTTCAAATTTCATTAATTAAAGATTTGTTCTTATACATAAAAGTATCATTTTATAATACAATTTATTATTATATGTGTGTATTGTATAAAAATAACAGTATGACCCAGAAAATTTGGTTTAAAAAAAAATCACCCCTTCACGGTTCTGGATTATTTGCAAAAACTAATATTAAAAAAGGCCAGAAAGTAATCCAATATATTGGTGATAAAGTTACTAAAAGAGAGGGTGACAAAAGAGCAGACAAACAAATCCGTAAAGCAAAAAAAGATAAAAATAACGGCATGGTCTATGTTTTTGAACTAAACAAGCGATACGACATTGACGGTGATGTTAATTATAATTTTGCAAAATTTATTAATCACTCATGTAATCCTAATTGTGAAGTAGACATCATAGATAATGAAATTTGGATTTCATCAATTAAACAAATAAAAAAAGGTGCCGAACTTTTTTATAACTATGGTTATCCTTTTGATACAGATTTTGTAGATCACATTTGTAAGTGCGGCTCTCGAAATTGCGTAGGCTATATTTTAAGTGATAATGATTGGCCTAAATTAAAAAAAGAACTCAAAAAGAAAAAAGGTAAACTTTAAAAACCGTTTGGTATCAAAACATAATGAATTGATAAAACAATTCCAACAGATACTGTTAATCCAAAAATCATTTTTAGAAAATCTTTTCCAATTAATGGAAAAACATAGCGAAGTTTATAATCTTTATTCATTGTGGATATTGCTAATTCTCTTCCGCATAGTAAACCAACAAAGACCCATGTAGTTGACATCGGAATATCATTGTATTGCTTAAAGTAGAGTAGAATGACTGCATAAACAAAATCTATTATAGTTGCTGAACGAGTGTAACGAGTACCAGTCTTCGAGTAGACAACTCTTTGAATACGTCCACCTCTGTCCCAAAAGATATAGAATAAAAGAACACTTAATAAAGCAATTATTGCTATTAATAAATTTAATGGAAGTTCACGAGGAAGGAAGACAGCTATGTTTGCAATATCATGACTTAACCAAGTATACCAAAGAAAACCAGTTGTACACCATTGAGCTATTACCCATGGTCTTCTGTGTTTCTCTTGAACTTTATCAAATTTTTCATTGATAAAATAACTTACACCAATCCAAACCATATACGCAATCATTGCTGCTAATCCATATCCAATTACAGATTTCATCAGAACTTTTTCTAATACGACTGTTGATGCAAAAGCAGACAAAACTAAGAAGGTAGTAGATACAGGAATTCCACCTCTTGTAAGAAGCACTAAAATTAATGGAGCACAAGCATGATACCACTGAATAGTCTGATACGGAATTTTATTTAAACGTCCAAAAGTAATATCACCATCGTTAATGGTCCATCCATATATAAGAGTAAATGCTAGTACAGCAGAGCCAGCAGTAGCTAACCAGTACCATTTAAACCGTTGGTTTGAAGCTATAAATGTTCCGAGAGTTTGAACAGAGTCATTGGCAATAACAGAATATGCTGCAAGGCCGAAACCTATTATTGTGTAAATTAAGGTTAACTCCATTTTTTAATCTTATATTTTTTTAGATTAGATTCGAAAGATAAATAAAAAAAAATAATACTTCTGTAACAAATCTGTAATATAAGAACGGTAAGATCTGCAAGTTATAGCTTTGGGCATAATTAGGCCCTAAAATTCACTTATACAAATCACTATTCAAACTATAAAACTATCTTATGAAGAGTCTTTTTAGATCATTCTTTACTGTCAGCTTCTATACATTTTTAAGTCGAGTATTAGGTTTTATTCGAGACATATTAATAGCGAGATATCTTGGATCGACAGTAATTGCTGACGCATTCTTCGTAGCATTTCGTATTCCTAATTTCTTTCGCCGTGTCCTAGCAGAAGGAGCATACAGTGCTGCATTAATCCCTGTTTTCTCAGGTGTTGTTCTTAATCCAAAAGATGAACGCGAGGCTTCTGATTTTGTTGAAAACACGACCTCAATGTTACTATTTGCTACGATCATTTTAACGATCATTTTCTTCTTTGGAATGCCTTATATCATTCAAGTTTTAGCACCTGGATTCACGGATAATAAAGAGGCCTATGAACTTGCTGTGCATTTTGGAAAAATAATTTTCCCCTATATTATTTTTATATCCTTAGCTGCTCACTTTGCTTCAATTAATAATGTTCATGAACGTTTCGCTGCTGGTGCATTTGCTCCTGCCATTTTGAATATAAGTTTTATTCTGTCATTATTCTTTTTAACACCTTCTGTAACTACTGCAGGTCACGCATTATCGTATGGTGTATTAATAGGAGGAGTTTTACAATTTTTATATTTATACAGAGCGGTTTTAAATTTTTATCGACCACGTATTATCCTTCCAGTTTTAAATGAAAAATTAAAAAAGTTTTTCAAATTATTTTTACCAGGTGTTGTTGGTTCAGGTGTTATTCAATTAAATATTGTTATTGGAACTATTATTGCTTCTTTTTTACCCGTTGGTGCTATCAGTCATATTTATTATGCGGATCGTCTTAACCAATTACCACTTGCGATATTTGGAATAGCACTTGGTATTGTTCTTTTACCAAGTTTATCAAAAGCCATTAAACAATCTGATTTAGACACAACAAATAATATTCAAAATAGATCTATTGAATTTTCGTTATTAATTTCTTTACCTTCAGCCATAGGATTATTTATTTTAGCTGAACCTATTATTCATATCTTATTTGAACGAGGTGCATTTGTAGCAGAAGATACTTTTTATACTGCTAAAGTATTAAGTTACTTTGCCTTAGGTCTACCTGCTTACATTATAATTAAAGTTTTAGTTTCCTGCTTCTTTGCAAGAGAGGATACGAGAACACCTCTTTATATCTCAATTGTAAGCGTGATTAGTAATATTCTGTTATCGCTTCTTTTAATTGGATCGATGAGAGAAATGGGGATTGCACTTGCCACAGCTATTAGCGCATGGATAAATGCTTTGTTACTCTATGTCTTTTTATATACGAGAAACTTTATCCAGTTTGATGATATTTTAGTTAAGAATTCATTCAAAATATTTATCAATTCCACCATATTATTTGTAGCAATATATGTATTAAACGGAGCCCTCTTTAATAATATTATTGAGAATTCAACATTTGTAAACTCAGGTCTTTTACTTCTAATCATCTTTTTAGCTATAATTATTTATTTTGTCTTAGTAATTGTGTTAAAAGTCCTAACGATTAGTCAGTTAAGAGAATATTTAAAAAAATAAAATGGATAAGCCAACTAAAAGAATTTTATCAGGAGTACAACCTTCCGGTGATCTACATTTAGGCAATTATCTTGGTGCGATAAAAAATTTTGTCACGCTTCAAAAAGAATATGAATGTTTTTTTTGTGTTGTTGATTTACATGCAATTACAGTATGGCAAGATCCTAAAGTTTTGGCAGATAAAACTAGAGAAGTAACAGCCGCCTTTATTGCCTCTGGTATTGATCCAAAGAAAAATAATATTTTTGTACAATCACAAGTTCCCCAACATGCACAGCTTGGTTGGTTGTTTAACTGTGTTGCAAGAATGGGCTGGTTAAACCGTATGACACAATTTAAAGATAAGGCGGGGAAGAACAGTGAAAATGTATCAGTTGGTCTTTTTTCCTATCCAACTTTAATGGCCGCAGATATTTTAATTTATTTGGCCACTCATGTACCAGTTGGTGATGATCAAAAACAACACTTGGAACTAACCAGAGATATAGCACAAAAATTTAATAATGATTTTAAAACAGATTTATTCCCCATTCCTGAACCGTTAATTTTTGGTGAAGCAACAAGAGTGATGAGTCTTCGTGATGGGTCAAAAAAAATGAGTAAGTCTGATCCATCTGATTATTCGAGAATAATGTTAACTGATACAGCAGAAAATATTGTTCAAAAAATAAGAAAAGCAAAAACAGATCCAAAACCACTTCCCGGAAATAAAACTGATTTAGAAAAAAGACCTGAAGCTGAAAATTTGATTTCCATATTTGCTTCACTAAAAGATACTTCAGTTGAAACTGTCATTAATGAATATTCTGGAAAAGAATTCTCTATTTTTAAGAAAGATTTAGCTGATTTATCTGTCTCAAAATTGGAACCAATTACTAGTGAAATGAATAAACTTATGAATGATATTTCGTATATCGATTCTGTTCTAAATACCGGAAAAGATAATGCAACTTCAGTTGCAGAACCTGTTTTACAAAAAACGAAAGAAATTATTGGTTTTTTGACATAAAAACTCCCCAAATTTAATATTTTTTTTTATAAAATTCATACTAAAGACATATTAATAACTATATATACAGCATATGTTTATACAAACTGAACAAACTCCAAACCCACAAACCTTAAAGTTCCTTCCTGGTAAAGTCGTTATGGAAGAAGGAACAGCTTTTTTTCAAAATGTTGAAGAAGGATCAAACTCTCCATTCGCGAAGCGTTTATTTGAATTAGAGGGTGTGGAAGGTGTATTTTTTGGCAGTGATTTTATTACTATAACAAAAAACCAATCTTTAGACTGGCAAGTTATGAAGCCATTAATTCTAGGATCTATTATGGATCACTATAATTCTGGTGATGTGACAATCAACACTCAAAAAAAGAATGATGATACTTCGTTAAAAGTTGACGAAAATGATACAGAGATCGTTAAACAGATTAAAGAACTTCTTGATACAAGGGTAAGACCAGCTGTAGCAATGGACGGTGGCGATATTGTTTATGACAGTTTTAAGGACGGAGTCGTCTATCTGCATATGCAAGGAGCATGTTCAGGATGTCCTAGTTCTACAGCTACACTTAAGATGGGAATAGAAAATATGCTCAAGCATTATGTTCCTGAGGTCCAAGAAGTTAGACCAATTGATGCATAAACTTTTTTTATATCCAATCTTAATCATTGGGCTTGCAGCTGCTATTCCAACCATTGCCTTTGAGGAAAAACCATCAACACTAGATGTTAAATACAAATTAAATGCAGAACTGGATGAGCTTGTTCTAAATCATTGTAAGACTTATGATTCATATACAATTAATAAACTTTATTCTGAAAAAGACATTCTAAAAAACGATATTTTAAATAAATTAAAGAAAAAAAAACTTTTAGTTAATATTAAAAGTAAACCACTAAATCCAGAGTCATATTCCGGTATTGCAAATAATGAACAAGTTAATTTAGTTACAAATTTATCTGAAACAGACTTTCAGCATTTAAATGAACAAAAACAACAATTTGTTAAAACAGTTTTACCCTTAATTATAAATGAAAACCAAAAAATCTTATCAAATAGAAAAGATCTAATGGATTTACGTTCTAAGCTTAGTGAAAACAATTCACTTAATAATTATGAACTAAATCAATTAAGAAAAATTTCTAAAAAATATAAAATAGAATTCGATAATGAGCACAAAATGGAAATTATTGATAGACTTCTTTTGAGAGTCGAAATGATTCCAAATTCTATTGTTTTAGCTCAAGCTGCAATTGAAAGTGGTTGGGGATCGTCAAGGTTTGCACAGGAATATAATGCATTATTTGGTGAATACACGTATGATAATACCAAAGGAGTTGTCCCACTGGAAAGAGAAAACGGTGATACTCATTTAATTAAAGCGTTTAATTCTTATAATAATAGTGTTACCTCATATTTTAATAATATTAATTCTCATTATGCATATGAAGATTTTCGTGAAATCCGAAATATAATGAGAGAAAGAAATAATTTCTCAAATGTTAACTTACTTGTTGAAAGATTATCTACTTACGCAGAAGACGAAAATTATATTAAAACAATTAAACAGGTTATTAAAACTAATAACTTTAGTATTTTTGATCACAAAATTATTTCTTATTAATTAAAAGTAGAATTGGTGCCCAAACCATCTCCAATTTCCATCACCATCTTTAACAGTACAATTCATTCTTGATCTTCCTCGAGACAATTCTCTCACAAGTCTTATCTCAATTCTTTCATTAAATTTATATATTTCCCTTTCAACCTGACCTTTACTATCAAATACAAAACAATCTAGAGATTGGGCCTTCTTATCATCAAGAAGAGAAAAACCTATGAATGGAGGGTTTTGCTTAATTGTTGGATTTTGAGGTATAAAGTCATAAACCCCCAAACCCTTGGATGATGCAGCAAACTTAACTCTATCTATTTCACCATATCTTTCATTTAGAGAAAACCTTGGCAGGTAATACATATTTGAAGTTTCATTAATTATTCCAGAATGCTGACCAAATGCAACTTTAAACTTATATTCTTTTACTAATTCAATAATTTCATTTGTTGTCTCACCATAAGGAAATGCAAATAAAGTTGGTATTTCTCCAAGCTCTTTTAAAAAAATTTTATTAGATGTTTCTATTTCATTTCTTACTTCTTCAATACTAATATCTGGCATATGAGCATGTGTATGTGAGTGTGCCCCAATTACCACACCTTCTTCTTTAAGTTTTCTTATTTGATCCCAGTTAATATATTTTTGAGTATTTGAAATTGTTCCTGTTGTTACAAATAAGGTTACGGGAATATTATTTTTTTTAAATAGAGGCCATCCAACTTTTAAAAAAGACTTATCAGCATCATCCACACTTATACCAATAGTATTTTCTGGAAGATCTCCATCATTAAGAATTGTATCAATTATAAAATCTAATGATTTAATCGTATATTTTTCTTTAGTTAGTTCTTCAATGTGACTGTTAAGTTGATCAATAGTAACACTAGTTGAAGGATATTTTGAAACTCCAAATTTATGATACATAAATACAGTAGCTGAATTTTTTACCTCATTTGCAAAAGCTCCACTTACTAATAAAAAAGTTAAAGAAATACTTTTTAAAAACAGCAATAAAATGTAGTTATGTAATTTCATATGTTATTATTTCTAGATGTTATATCATCAATACCAGAGTTTTGTGTAATTGATGACAACAAAGTAATACTACAGGAGAAAATTATTCATAACGAAACAGATAGGTTGAGTGATAATATAATTCAATCTTATATAGCAATAGATAATCGTTTAAATTTAACAAAGAATCTTAAAAAAATTTCCACAACAATTGGCCCTGGGTCTTATACAAGTTTAAGAGTCGGTTCAGCATTTATATCAGGTCTTATGATATCTCGTAAAATCCCTTATTATCCATTATCTATAGATGACATTTTAAACTTTAATTCAAAAAAATATTACAAAAAAAATCTAGGAGTATTTATAACGTCATCTAATGATCAGCAATTTTTATGTTATAGAAATAAAGATAACGTGATGGAGTACAATAAAATTGAAAATAAAAAATTCTCAATTCCAAAACATATTGAGTTAATTCTTTTTAATAAGACTGAAATTAATGAAAATAATAAATTACAACAAATTCATTTTTCTTTTTTTGAAGAATTTTATAAAAATTATAATAATTTAAACTTTAAAAAAAATATTATCATTAAACCAATTTATATATCAAATAATCAATTGTTAAATTGAACATTATTAGTCTAATAAATAAAGAGGAGCTATCTTCAATCATTAAGTTTATGAATGATAATAGTGATGAATACAGTTATTTTAAAAAGATAGGATGGAATAAAAAAAATATTGAAAGTCAATTTAACAAAGTTAATAATTACTCTCTTGGATATTTTAAAGCTAATAACCTTGTAGGACTATTAATTGGTGATGCAATTAGAAATGATAAAGATTATGACTTAGAGTTACATATTTTATTTGTATCAAAAGATCAAAGAAGAAAACAAATTGCGACAGAATTATTAAATTTTGTTGAAACAAATAAAACTAAATTTTCACAGATTTTCATTGAAGTTGCTGAAGATAATTTAGATGCAATAAGTTTTTACAAAAAAAACAACTTTGTTTTTTTAAATTTTAGACATAATTATTATAAATATAATAATAGAAGTGTTCATGCTAAATGCTTTATAAAAAAAATTAATCATGAGTGATAAGTATATTTATATAAAATCATACGGTTGTCAGATGAATGTATACGACAGCAACCGTATTAAAGATTTATTTTCAAATAAGGGATATAAAGTAACTGACGACATTTCAAAGGCAGATTTAACTGTTTTGAATACTTGTCACATTAGAGAAAAGGCAGTTGAGAAAGTTTACTCTGATATTGGCAGGGTAAAAAAAATTAAAGATAAAAAACAGAACATGAAATTAGTGGTTGCCGGTTGTGTAGCTCAAGCAGAGGGTCTTGAGATAAAAAAAAGATCACCGTCAGTTGATTATGTTGTGGGGCCACAATCTTATCACAAACTTCCTGACATGATCGATAGAGTTGACGAAGTAGAAAATAGTGAATTTTTACAAAATGAAAAATTTAAAAATTTAATTTTTAATTCTTCAAATTTATCATCTGAATTTTTATCTATTCAAGAAGGATGTGACAAATTCTGTTCTTTTTGTGTAGTGCCATACACCAGGGGGCCAGAATTTTCTAGACCAGTTAATGATATTGTAGAGGAGACAAAAAAATATGTTTCAAATGGAATTAAAGAAATAATTTTACTAGGTCAAAATGTTAATGCTTATCACGGTATAGCTTCTGATGGAAAATCAAAAGATTTAGCTTATTTAATTAATAAGATAGGTGAAATTGAAGAAATTAAGAGGATTAGATATATGACATCTCACCCTATTGATATGAAAGATTCTTTAATCAATGCTCATGCCGAAAATTCAAAACTAATGCCATTCCTTCATTTACCTATTCAATCAGGTTCAGATAAAATTTTAAAAAAAATGAACAGAAAACATACAGTTGATGATTATTTAAAAATCGTAGAAAAAATAAGAAATGTCCGTCCAGATATTGCTCTTTCATCAGATTTCATTGTTGGCTTTCCAGAAGAAACAGATAAAGATTTTGAAGATACAATGAAATTTATTGAAAAAGTTAATTTTGTTATTGCTTATTCCTTTATTTATAGTCCAAGACCAGGAACACCTGCTCAAAATAAAGATAATATTAGTATATTAGATAAAAAAGCACGTTTAAGTGCATTGCAATCTTTACTTACACAACAACAAATAAATTTTAATAAGTCATTCGTTAATAAAGGCATGGAAGTATTATTTGAAAAAATTGGAAGACACAAAGATCAATTTATAGGCCGTACGATTTATAATCAAAGTACATTTGTTAATTCCAAAAAAGATTTACTTAATCAAGTTATGAATGTTAAAATTATAAACTCAACTAATTTTGCTCTAGAATGTCAGATATAGTAAATAAGAACGAAAATCTGGAATTAGAATTAGATGATAATACAATTTTAAGTAATTTGTTTGGAATTAATGATAGAAATTTATCTCTTATAGAACAGATTAATCAAGTTAAAATTCAATATCGTGGAAATAAAATTAAAATCTCAGGTAAAAAAAAATCAATTTTTGAAACCAAGAAAACTATTCTTAATTTATTTAAAGAAGCACAAAATGGTGCTGAAATAGATGAGGATAGAATAAGAGATAATAAAAGCTTAATATCAATGAATATAAAAACAGACAAACAGATGGATCTATTTATTCAGACTAAAAAAAGAAAAATTATACCAAGAACTCAAATTCAAAATAAATATCTTCAACTACTAAAAACAAAAAATATTACATTTGCTATTGGTCCAGCTGGAACTGGAAAAACTTATTTGGCTGTTGCTAAAGCAGTTTCAGCACTTCAAGATGGAAAGGTAAATAAAATTATTCTATCAAGACCTGCTGTTGAAGCTGGTGAAAAGTTAGGTTTTCTACCAGGGGATTTAAAAGATAAAGTTGACCCTTTTTTGAGACCTATTTATGATGCTCTATATTCCATGCTTCCTTTTGAACAAGTAGAAAAAAAATTACTTAATAACACAATTGAAATAGCACCTATCGCATTCATGAGAGGAAGAACTCTTGAAGATTGTTTTATAATATTAGACGAAGCTCAAAATACAACAAAAACACAAATGAAAATGTTTCTAACAAGACTAGGTAAAAATAGTCAAATGGTAGTTGTAGGAGATATTACACAGATCGATCTTGTAAGTGAAAAAGATTCAGGGCTCAAAGATGCATTAAAAAAATTAAACAAAGTTAATGATATAGGTTTCATTGAATTGTCAGAAAAGGATGTCGTGCGACATGATTTAGTAAAAAAAATTATTAATGCATATGAAAAACATAAAAGTTGATTTTTTTTCAGAATCAAAAAAATGGCCAAGGCGTGTGCCTAAAATAAAGACCATAACAAAAAAAACTATAAATAAGATGAACGCATATTTTAAAAGAGATCTTAAATTTGAATTAAACATAATTTTAACAGATAAATCAAAAATGATAAAACTTAATAAAATCTATAAAAATAAACAATCAGACACAGATGTACTTACTTTTATTTCAGAGAATTCAAATAAAAATGTTGGAAAAATTTTATATTGTGATATTTTTTTCTCTATAGATATTATTGAAAAATTTATACATAGAAATAAAGTTAGCATATATGATCATTTTAACCATTTACTAATCCATAGTTTATTGCACATTAATGGATATGATCATAAAAAAAATTTAGATTTTAAAAAAATGAAAAAAGAGGAGATAAAAATTTTAGGATCATTTGGAATAAATAATCCTTATAAAATTCAATGAACACAAATAACGCTGATAAAACATCGAGTTGGAAAAATTGGTTAATTAAAAAATTATTATCTAATGATTCAACAAAAGAAGATATCTTAAATTTTATAGCTAATGATGAGGATGATAAAGATCTTGAAGATCTTAATGACAATAATGAAAAAAATCTAATTAAGAACATTGTAAATTTGAATGAAAAAAGCGTTGAAGACTTAATGATTCCTAGAAGCGAGATAATTGCTTTAGATCAGGATAAATCTTATAAGGAAATTTTAGAGGTCATTAAAGAGGAAGGACATTCTAGATTTCCAGTATACAAAAAAAATATTGATAATGTAATTGGATTTTTTCACATCAAAGATTTTATTAAATCATCACAAGATACATTTCAAATGAATGAAATTATAAGAGATGTTTTATATGTTGCACCAAAATCACCCATTTTAGATTTACTAAAAACCATGAGATCATCAAGAATTCATATAGGGCTTGTAGTAGATGGAGTTGGGGGCGTAGACGGATTGGTCACGATAGAAGATTTAGTTGAAGAAATCGTTGGCGAAATAGAAGATGAACATGATGCTGAAGATGATGAGGAATTAGTTTATCAAAAATCAGATAACTCAATTACTGTAGATGCTAGTTATAGGGTAGAAGACTTAGAGGAATTTTTTGCCATAAATATTCCTAGAAATGCAGATGATGAAACTTCTTCTGTAGGCGGTCTAGTATATGAAAAAATAAATAGGATACCAAAAAATAATGAAGTAATTGATTTTAATGACGAGCTTAGAATCAAGATTGTTAAATCAAACAATAGAAAAATTGAAATAGTTCAAGTAAATAAAAATAATTGACTATTTTAATTTATTTAACCCTAGGACTTCTAACATCACTTCTATTTCCTCCGTATTTTTTTTTACCATTAGGTTTTATAATTTTCCCCTTTCTTTGTTTAGTATTAGATTTAAATAAAAAAAATATTAGTAATTTAAACATTTTTAAAAACTTTTTATTTTTTGGTTTTGGATTTTTTATAAGTTATTTATTTTGGGTTAAAAATCCCTTTTTTGTTTTTGAAGAAACAAAATTTTTTTTTCTAGCTTTTTTGTTATTAATAATCTTATTATCTTTAATTTTAGGTTTAGTATTTACAATAATTTTTAAGTTAGGTAAAAATATTCCAATAATTTTTTTAATTCCATTTATGTTCACTATTAGTGAATATATAATTTCAGTATTTTTTTATGGATTCCCTTGGTTTACCTTTTCTCTGGTTGTTTCTAGTAATGAATATCTACTTTTTTCATTAAAGTCTTTTGGAACATTAATCTCAAGTTATTTGATAATTCAAATATTCTGTTTACCTTATATTTTTTTTAAGACATTAAATCTGAAAAAAGAAATTAGATACCTTTCATTTATTATTACTTTACCAATAATTTTCTTAATGATTTCACATTTCTATTCTAAAGAGACTAATTTAAAAACTAACACAATTGATTTAGAAATATTCCAATTAAATTTTAAAAATAATGATCAATCTTTAACACCAAAAAAAACACTAAATACAATAATTGATAATATTCAAGAAAGTACTGCAGATATGTTAATATTTGGTGAAAATAATTTCCCCTATCTAATAGATGATCTTGAACTAAAAATTTTAAAAGATTCTTTAAAAGAAAATCAAGTATTGATTATTGGTGCTACAAGATTTGAGAACAATAAATACTATAATAGTTTAATCAATATTAACTCATCAAATGTAACTTATTTTGACAAAAAAATACTTGTTCCTTTTGGAGAATTCTTACCATTCAGAGATACACTTACTTTTTTAGAGAGTATTGCTGGTCCTCATAATTATTCAAATGGAAAGGAAGAAAGAATAATTAATTTATCAAACAATATAAGTTTTATTCCCGTAATTTGTTATGAGATAGTTTTTTATTGGAAGCTACTAAATAAATTAAATCACAAAAGTAATTTTATTGTAAATATAACTAATGATTTTTGGTTTGGTAAATATATAGGACCATATCAGCATTTGTATTTAACAAAAATCAGAGCAGCAGAGTTTAATAAACCAATAATACGTGTATCTAATAATGGAATATCTGCTGTGATAGATAATAATGGCAATATAATAAAAAACACTCAGCTAAATAATACTGAAAAATTTAAACATAAATTATTTCTTCAAGAAAAAAATAATTTTGTTAATGAACATTTAATACTAAAAATTTATTTTTTTATTATATTTCTTTTAATTACCATCTATTATTTAAGGAAAAATGTTTAATAACAATTATACAAATCGATTATTTGGAAGAACAAGAGGAAGAAGTAAAAAAAAAATTAATTTAAAAAACTATTACGCAACAGTTGACAAATATAAGTTCAAAAATTTTAATGAAAAATCAGAATATATTTTAGATGTTGGTACTGGCTATGGTGAAACCAGTATATTTCTTGCAAAACAATTTCCAGACAAAATTGTTATTTCTTGTGAAAAATATATTGATGGAAATATAATATTACTCAAAAATATTCAAAAGAATAATATAAATAACATTCTATTACATAATGGAAATGTTTATAATATTATAGAAATTACAAATAAAAAATACTTTAACCTCGTATGGATATTTTTTCCTGATCCATGGCCAAAAAACAGACATGCTAAAAGAAGATTGATAACTTGTGATTTTTTAATAAAAATTCATAAAACTTTGAAAGAGAATGGTGAGATTTATATAGCTACAGATTCGACAATTTATGTAAGATTCATTTTAAACTCAATTTGCAGATCTAAGGAGTATTTTCTTTGGGTTAACCAATCAAAAATTAATTTAAGTATAAAAGATTATTTCGATATTGAGACAAAATATTATAAAAAAGCAATTAATTCTCAAAGAAAACCATCTTTATTCATTTTGAGAAAATTATAAGCTTGAAATTATGTAAAATATTAATATACGCAATATTATTAAGGTGGGTTATCCCACCTTTTTTTTATAATTATGGCTAAAAAAAAATATAATGTAATAAGAGAAGAAATGCTACAGGTTGCATCCAATGTAGCGCAAGAAAAAAACATTGATCAAGATTCAGTTTTTTTAGCAATGGAGGAAGCATTAGAAAAAGCCGCAAGAGTTAAATACGGTCAAGAAATTGACATAAGAATTTCTATAGATAGAGCTACTGGCGATATTAAGTTAAATTCATATTTAGAGGTTGTTGAAAGTGTTAACGATGAATTACAATCAAGACAAATTCTTTTTGATGATGCTAAAAAAGCTAATCCAGATATTAATTTAGGAGAATTTATAATAAAAGAATTACCACCTATTGAATTAGGTAGAGTTGCTGCACAGAATGCAAAAGGAGTTATAATACAAAAAGTAAGAGAAGCTGACAAAACTAATCAATATGAAGAATATAAAGATAAAGTTGGTGAAATAGCAGTTGGTATAGTTAAAAGAACCGAATTTGGAAATTTAATTATAGACTTAGGCAAGAGTGAAGCAATAATTAAAAGAGAAGAACTTATTCCTAGAGAAACATTTAAGAATGGAGACAGAGTAAGAGCATACATATATGAAGTAAAAAATGATGTAAAAGGTTATCAAGTTTTTCTATCAAGAACTCATCCTCAATTTTTATCAAAACTATTTTTTCAAGAAGTACCTGAAATATATGAAGGCATTATCGTTGTTAAAAGTGTTGCTAGGGATCCTGGTTCTAGAGCTAAAATTAGTGTTTTCACAGAAGATTCTACAATTGACCCTGTAGGTGCTTGTGTTGGTATGAGAGGCTCAAGAGTTCAAGCTGTGGTAAATGAATTACAAGGGGAAAAAATAGATATCGTTACTTGGTCAGATAATCAAGCTACTTTCTTAGCTAATGCACTTGCTCCTGCAGAAGTAAGTAAAATTTTTTTATATGAAGAAAAAAACAAAGTTGAGGTTGTAATACCTGATGACCAATTAAGTTTAGCTATTGGAAGAAAAGGACAAAACGTAAAACTTGCTTCCAACCTAACTAGTTTAGAAATAGATATTTTAACTGAAGATGAAGAATCAGAAAGAAGACAACAAGAGTTTAAAGAAAAAAGTGTTTTATTAGCTGAGACTCTTGATGTTGAAGATGTTATAGCCCAGTTGCTTGTTACTGATGGTTATACAACTGTTGAGTCTATAGCCACTGAAACTTTGGAAAATTTAGAAAAAATTGAAGGCTTTGATTCTACTTTAGCTCAAGAAATTATTGATAGATCTAAAAGTTTTATTCAAGATAAGGAAGAGTCTAATAAAAAAATTATAGAAAAAAATATTAGTGATGAAAAATTAAAAAATTTGAAAGGTATGAATAATAGTATTTTGGCAGAACTTGCAAAGTCAAACATTCTTAATGTTAATGATTTTGCAGATTTAGCTACTTTTGAACTTATTGATAAAGATGAAGGTATTTTAAAAGAATTAGATCTTGATGAAGAAATAGCTAACAACATGATAATGGAAGCAAGAAGTTTCTGGTCTGAAGAACAAAATAAGGATTAAAATTGGATAAAGATAAAGGTAGTAAGAAAAAACCGCTAAAATTATCTTCATCTGGAAGATTACAAATAAGAAAAAATCTTGGTCCAGCAGGCGATAAAGCAAGAAGTAGTGGTAACAAGAAAACAATTCAAATTGTATTCAAAAATAAAAATAACCAGCAAAAAAGTTCATCTACAACTCAATCAAATTTTAGAGGGTCATCTAGTTTAAGAACACCTAGAGCAGGTATAAACTCCTCGCCACAACCAAATTTTTCATCTCCTAACAAAACTAGAAATTTTGAAAATAAAAATAAAAAAAATGTAGATAAAAAAACACAACAAAAAAAGTCAACTCTAAGGCCGCTCGAAGATGATTTTAGTAAATCTGATGCAAAAAAAATCTTAGAACAAGAAGATCAAGAATTCGATAAATTTCCAAGTTTAGCTAAAATAAAAAGGGCTAGAGAAAAAGAAAGATTAAAGTCAGTAAATGATGAAGATGTAAGTAAAATCTCTAGAGAAATTTCTATTCCTGATTTTATTACTGTTCAAGATTTAGCTAATAGAATGGCAGAAAAAACCGCAGATGTAGTTAAAGTTCTAATGAAAATGGGTGTTATGGCAAATGCTACACAATCTTTAGAGTCTGATACAGCTCAATTAGTAGCAGAAGAATTAGGTCATAAAGTAACTGTAGTTAAAGATGATGATGTATTAAATGATATTGAAGATTTTCAAGATCAAAAGGATAGTCTTATTAAAAGAGCTCCTGTAGTAACAATCATGGGCCATGTTGATCATGGAAAAACCTCTTTACTTGATGCTTTTAGAGAAAGTAACGTTGTATCTGGTGAGGCTGGCGGTATTACACAGCATATTGGTGCTTATCAAATTAATAATAATAACAAAAAGGTTACATTTATCGATACTCCAGGTCATGCAGCTTTCTCGAATATGAGAGCTAGAGGATCTAAAACAACTGATATAATTATACTTGTTGTTGCTGCAGATGACGGAATTAAACCTCAGACAATTGAATCAATTGCCCACGCAAAATCTGCAGAAGTTCCGATAATAGTTGCTATTAACAAAATTGATCTCCCAGGAGCCGATCCTGATAAAGTTAGAAATGAATTACTTAATCATGAAGTTATTGTTGAAAAACTAAGTGGTGAAGTTTTAGATATTGAAGTTTCAGCAACTAAACGAACAAATTTAGACAAATTAGAAGAGGCAATTCATCTACAAGCAGATCTTCTTAATCTTAAAGCTAACCCTGATAGAAAAGCTAGGGGATCTGTAATTGAGTCTAAACTTGAAAAAGGCCGAGGTTCAGTTGCAACAATTCTAGTACAAAAAGGAACATTAAAAGTAAGTGATATTTTTGTATCTGGATCTGAGTGGGGAAAAGTTAAAGCACTAATTGATGATAAAGGTAAAAATATTAAAGAAGCTGAACCATCAGTACCTGTTGAAGTTCTAGGATTTGATTCTAATCCATTAGCTGGCGATGATTTTATTGTAGTCGAAAATGAAAGTATTGCACGCAAAATAGCAGAATTTAGATCAAGTAAACTACAAATCCAAAAAAATACAGTTGCAAAATCTAACGTTGAAGAGATGTTTGCTCAAATTAATAAAGGAGAGGCAACAAGTCTTCCAGTTGTAATTAAAACTGATGTACAAGGTTCAGCAGAAGCAATTGAAAACTCAATAACCAAACTATCAACTGATGAAGTAAAAGTAAATGTTATTTATAAAGGTGTAGGAGCAATTACTGAAAGCGATGTTACCTTAGCTGGTTCTGGAAAAGGTTTTATTGTTGGTTTTAATGTTAGAGCCCTACCTCACGCAAGAGATATAGCAAAAAGAGATGGTGTAGATATAAAATATTATTCAATTATTTATGAACTTATTGATGATGTAAAAAATCTGTTAACTGGTTTATTAAAACCTGAAATTTCTGAAAATATTACAGGTAATGTTGAGATTAGAGAAGTTTTCAATATTTCAAAGGTTGGAAATATTGCAGGCTGCATGGTTAAAGATGGTTTTATTTCTAGAAAATCACAGATTAGAATTTTAAGAGATAATATTGTAATTCATAAAGGACAAATTAGTAGTTTAAAAAGATTTAAGGAAGAAGTATCTGAGGTTAAGTCAGGTTTTGAGTGTGGTGTAATGCTAGATAATTATAGTGACATAAAAGTAGGTGATATTATTGAAACATTTGAAGAAGTTTCTACAAGTAGAAAGTTATAATGTTTTTTTACAATGGATACGCAGAGGCAAATTAGATTTGGTGAGTTGATAAGGTCATTATTAAGTGATTGTTTGCTAAAAGAAGATTTTTTTGACGAAAATATTAATTCTGCATCTATTACAATATCATTTGTTAGAATGTCTAAGGATTTAAAAATTGCAAACGTATATTTCATGCCTCTTGGCGGTAAAGACAAATCAGAAATTTTGGATATTTTGAAGGATAGGAAATATATTTTTCAGAAGTTTATTTCTAAAGCAAAAATTAATTCAAAATTCACTCCAAGACTTTCTTTTTATTTAGATGACACATTTGACGAGGCAGAAAAAATTGAAAACCTATTATTAAACAAAAATGTCCTAAGAGATATTAAGAAATGATTTCAAAACAAGGTTGGATAAATTTATATAAACCAAAAAATATTACATCTTTTAAAGCCATTAATTTTATTAAAAAAAAATTTTCAATTAATAAAATTGGCCACGCGGGCACTTTAGACCCTATGGCAGAAGGTGTGTTACCAATTGCTATAGGAAAAGCCACAAAACTAATTCCATATCTTAGTAAAATAAATAAAGAATATGAATTTACAATAACTTGGGGAACTCAAACAACAACAGATGATGCTGATGGTAAAATTTTATTTGAATCAAATTACCTTCCCAAAAGAAAAGAAATAGAAAAAAAAATTATCAATTATATCGGTTATATAAATCAGATACCTCCAAAAGTTTCGGCAGTTAAAATTAATGGTAAAAGAGCTTATAAATTATTTAGAGAAAATAAAAAATTTACGATTCAACCAAAAAAAGTTTTTGTCCAAGATTTGTATATTACCGATTATAGTATAAACAAAACATCATTTAAAATTTTATGCGGGCAGGGCTTTTATGTCAGAAGTCTAGCTCGTGATTTAGCTATAGATCTCAAAACATATGGTCATATTTCATCATTGAAAAGGTCAAAAGTAGGTAAATTCAGAGAAAAAACTTCGATTTTACTGGACGATTTAATAAAAATAGGACAAACGCACGGAGAAATTAATTGTATCTCCTCTACAATTTCTATGCTGGACGACATCTTGGCTTATGAAATTGAAGAAAAATTAGATATTGAAAACTTATCTTTTGGGAGATCCATTATGATTGATGAAAATAAAATTATAAATTCTTCATCAATAAACTTAAATAAAGAAAATATTTTTTTATTTAAGAAAGGAGACATTGTCTCAATAGGCAAATTAGATGGTAATTTGTTTAAACCAAATAAAATATTAATATAGGAGAAACGATGTCGATAACTAAAGAGATTAAAAAAAATCTTATTAATGAATTTGCTAAGAATGATAAAGATACTGGATCAACAAGTGTTCAGATAGCAGTTTTAACAGAAAGAATAAAAAATTTAACTGAACATTTTAAGACTCACAATAAAGATAATCATTCTAAAAGAGGATTAGTATCACTAGTTAATAAAAGAAAAAAATTATTAAACTACTTATCTAAAAAAAATAAATCTGAATATTCAGATTTAATAAAAAAATTAAATATTAGAGGTTAAAAAAGAGGATAAATAAAAATTATGTTTGATGTGAAAAATGTAGAAATTGAATGGGCTGGAAGAAAACTAAAATTAGAAACAGGAAAAATAGCAAGACAGGCTGACTCAACAGTTGTAGCCACTTATGGTGGTACGACAGTTATGTGTAATGTAGTTGCTGCAAAAGAATCAAATCCAGATATGGATTTTTTCCCCTTAACAGTTAATTATCAAGAAAAATATTATTCTGTAGGAAAAATACCTGGTGGCTTTTTTAAAAGAGAGGCTAGACCAACTGAAAAAGAAACATTAGTTTCTCGATTAATTGATAGGCCAGTTAGACCTCTTTTTCATAAAGATTTTAAAAACGAGACTCAAGTTACTTGTACTGTATTATCACATGATCAAGAAAATGATTCAGATGTTGTAGCAATAGTAGCGGCAAGTGCTGCATTAACTTTATCTGGTTTGCCATTTTTAGGTCCGCTTGGAGCAATTAAGATCGGTTTTATAGATGATGAATTTGTTGTTAACCCGAGTAAGAGTCAATTATCAAATTCTAAACTAGAATTAGTATTGGCAGGGACTAAGGAAGGCGTACTAATGATTGAGTCTGAAGCTCACGAGCTTTCAGAAAAACAAATGCTAGATGCAGTTGTTCTCGGACAAGAAAATTATAAAACAGTGATCGAAGCAATAATTTCCTTAGCTAAAAAAGCTGCAAAAGAACCTTGGGATCTTAAAGAAAAAGATGAAGAAATCAAAAATCTGCCATCTAAGATCGATCAAGACTTTGGTAAAGAGTTTATAGATGCATACAAAATAACTGAAAAACAAAAAAGATCAGAAAAATTATCTTCACTAAGAAACGAGATTTCTGAAAAATTTGTAAGTGAAACACTTTCACCAGTATTAGTTTCAGATGCAATAAAAAATGTAGAAAAAGAAATAGTTAGAGGAGAATTAATTAATACTGGTAATAGAATTGATGGAAGAGATACAAAAACAGTTCGTCCAATTGTGTGTGAAACTGGAGTTTTAGAAAGAACTCATGGATCTGCATTATTTACAAGAGGAGAAACACAAGCTCTTGTAGTCTCAACTTTAGGAACTGGACAAGATGAGCAAAGAATAGATGCAATTGATGGTGAATATACAGAGAATTTTATGTTACATTATAATTTTCCACCCTACTCTGTTGGAGAAGTTGGAAGAATAGGTTCTACCAGTAGAAGAGAAATAGGACATGGTAAATTAGCCTGGAGAGCTATTCATCCAATGTTACCTTCTAAAGAAAAGTTTCCTTACACTTATAGGGTTGTATCTGAAATTACAGAATCAAATGGTTCTAGTTCTATGGCAACTGTTTGTGGCACCTCAATGTCTTTAATGGACGCAGGAGTGCCTTTAGAAAGACCGGTAGCGGGTATCGCGATGGGTTTAATTAAAGAGAATGATAAATATGTAATATTATCTGACATACTTGGTGATGAAGATCACCTTGGTGATATGGATTTTAAAGTTGCTGGAACTTCTGAAGGAATAACTTCATTACAAATGGATATTAAAATAACTAGTATCACAGCTGAAATTATGAAAGAAGCATTAGCACAAGCTAAAGATGGACGATTCCATATACTTGGTGAAATGGCTAAAGCAATTGATAAACCTAACCAATCAATTTCTCAATATGCACCAACAATAACTAATCTTCAAATAAACAAAGATAAAATTAGAGAAGTTATTGGTAAAGGAGGAGCAGTTATTAGAGAAATATCTGAAACAACTGGAGCTAAAATTGAAATCAATGATGAAGGTTTGGTGAGTATTGCAGCTGTAGATCAAAAATCTGGAAATGATGCATTAGAATGGATCAAAGGTATTGTCGAAGAGCCAGAAATTGGTAAAATTTATGATGGTAAAGTTATTAAGATAATGGACTTTGGTGCTTTTGTTAATTTCATGGGATCTACAGATGGTCTTGTTCATATTAGTCAATTAAAAAATGAAAGAGTAGAGAAAGTTGAAGATGTTATTAGTGAAGGAGATATCGTTAAAGTAAAAGTACTGGATATCGATTCAAGAGGAAAAATAAAACTTTCTATGAAAGCAGTTGACGCAGAAGAAAACGCTTAAATTACCTAAATTAATTGGGCACAGAGGTGTAAAAGATCTGTGTCCAGAAAACACTTTAGAATCTATTGCTAGAGCATTCGAAATAGGCTTAATTTTTGCAGAGATAGATGTTAAGATTTCTAAAGACAAAGTCCCAATTTTATTACATGACGACACGTTAGATAGAACTACCACTGGCAGGGGTCTTGCAATTGATTATGATTATGAGATTTTAAAAAAATTTGATGCGGGAAAATTTTTTTATAAAAAAAACACAAATATTTTTGTTCCAAAATTAGAAGATATTTTAAGTCTGTGCATCAATAATAATGGTAATTTAAATATTGAATTAAAACCCAATAAAAATTTTGAAAAAGAAAATACTTATCAAATCTACAAACTCACAAAAAATATTAATCAAATTGATATTTTTTTCTCATCATTTGATATGATTTCTATTCTAGAAATTTCAAAGCTTTACCCTCAATCTATACGTAGTTTTTTATTAGATGATTTTAAAGAATATAATATTGATGATTTAATTAACATATCAATTAATAATGATCTAAAAATTTGTGGATTAAATATTGATCTTGTTACAGCTGATATTATTAAAAAAATTAAAAAATCTAATATTTTAATAACTGTTTATTCAGATAAAAATATAAATTTATCTAATGCTAATGATATTTTCTCCATAGGTGTTGATAGTATTTTCGTTGATAATCCTTTAGATTTATTGGGAAAATTTTAGAACTTATTGGGCATTCCAATAATATTGTAACCACAGTCAACGTAATGTACTTCACCAGTAACTGCAGAAGACAAATCACTAACAAAGTATAAAGCAGATTTACCAATTTCATCAAGTTTTGCATTTCTTTTCAATGCTGAATGTTCTTCTGTAAATTTAAACACCTCCCTAGCATTATTTATTGCTGCACCAGCAATTGTTCTCATAGGTCCTGCTGAGATTGCATTAACACGAATATTTTTTTTTCCTAAATCCACACTCAAGTATTTTACACTTGTTTCTAAAGCGGCTTTTGCAATTCCCATTAAATTGTAATTTGGTATTACTTTATTTGACCCGTAAAAAGTAAGGGTGAGAATACTTCCTCCATCATTCATTATAGGTTCAAAATTTCTTGCAATACTTGTTAAAGAAAAACATGATATTTCTAAACAATTAATAAAATTATTCTTCGTAGTATCAACATATCTTCCATTTAACTCTGATTTATCTGCAAATGCAACAGCATGAATTACAAAATCAATTGTGCCCCATTCTTTTTTTATAATTTCTACAGATTTGTTTATTGAGTCATCATTATTAAAATCACATTCTATTAATATTTTTGAATTGATTTCTTCAGAAAGTGGTTTCACCCTCTTCAATAATATTTCATTTTGATAACCAATAGCTATTTCAGCACCATTTTCAGCTAGTTGTTTTGCTATTCCCCATGCAATTGAATGATTATTTGCAATACCAAATACTAAACCTTTTTTATTTTTAAGCATGATATTTTGAAAATACTAATGTTGCATTTGTACCGCCAAATCCAAAACTATTCGACATAACATGCTTGATTTCAACGTCATTTTCCGTTTTTAAAAGAATATTACAATCTTTGGCACTATCATCAAGATTTTCAATATTAGCAGAACCACTAATAAAATTATTTTTCATCATCAATAAACTATAAATTGCTTCATGCACACCAGTTGCCCCTAAAGAATGACCAGTCAAAGATTTTGTTGAGCTCATTTTAGGAATATTTGAACCAAAAACATTTTTGATTGCTTCCAATTCCTTTACATCTCCTATTGGAGTGCTTGTTCCATGTGTATTTATATAATCAATTTTACCATCAATATTTTTTAATGCCTGCTTCATACATCTTTCTGCTCCTTCTCCAGAAGGCTGTACCATATCGTATCCATCTGAGGTTGCTCCATATCCTGTTATTTCACCATATATTTTAGCACCTCTAGCTTTTGCATGCTCTAATTCTTCAAGTACTAAAGTACCACCTCCACCAGCAATTACAAATCCATCTCTATCTGCATCATATGCCCTTGAAGATTTGTTTGGAGTAGAATTATATTTTGATGACAAAGCACCCATTGCATCAAATAAAATTGATAAAGTCCAATGGAGCTCTTCACCTCCTCCAGCAAAAACAATATTTTGCTTTCCCATCTGAATTAGTTCGTACGCATTACCAATACAATGTGAACTTGTAGAACATGCTGAAGTAATTGAGTAGTTAACTCCTTTAATTTTAAAAGGAGTCGCAAGAGTTGCAGAATTTGTACTAGACATTGCTCTTGGTACCATAAATGGTCCAATTTTTTTTGAACCTGAACTCTTTCCAATTTCAGAAGACTTAAATAAATTTTGTGTAGATGGACCACCTGAGCCAACAATTATACCAGTCATTTCATTTGAAATATCACTATCCTCCAGCCCTGAGTCGTCTATAGCATCTTTCATCGCAATATAGTTGTAGGCAGCTCCATCACCCATAAACCTTAGTAATCTTCTATCAATTTCGTTACTAATATCTATATTTGGTTTACCGTGTACAAGACTTCTAAAAGAAAACTCCTCATACTCTTCTGCACTAGTTATCCCAGATTTCAAATTTTTAAGACTGTCTATAACATCCGATTGATTATTACCAATACATGATACTATACCTAAACCTGTTACTACTACTCTATTCATTACTTATTTCTCAGGTGAAAATAAACCGACTTTCATATCTTTAGCTTCATAAATTGTTTCACCGTCAGCTTTTAAAACACCATCTCCAACTCCTAAAATCAGTTTTCTTAGTATAAGTCTTTTAAGAGATATATGGTAAGTTACTTTTTTGACTTTTTGTAATACCTGACCGGTAAACTTTACTTCACCAACTCCTAAAGCTCTACCTTTTCCTGGTTGGCCAAGCCATCCTAAATAAAAACCAAGTAATTGCCACATAGCATCCAAACCTAAACAACCTGGCATTACGGGATCATCTTTAAAATGACATTCAAAAAACCATAAGTCTTCTTTAATATCTAATTCTGCAATAACCTCGCCTTTAGAAAATTCTCCACCAGTATCATTTATTGAAGTAATTCTATCAAACATTAACATAGGAGGCATTGGAAGTTGAGCATTCCCTTTTCCAAAAAGAACACCTTTTGCACAATCAATTAATTGATCGTAGGTAAATGAATTTTGTTTCATAATTTTAATTAAACTTTTTTAAAGTATTTATCAATTAACTTAAACTGATTTTAAATAACAATCATGTTTACTTTTAATAACAATATTATCAATGCTTAATTTTTTTCCATCAGAAATTGTCATTATATTAGTTTCATCCTTTAAATTTAAATAGAAATTAATTATTTTTTGAGCAGCAATCAAACCTGCTAACCCTGCAGAAATGCCTGAAATACCTACTACACTACATCTGGGAAGATCAACATCATCTTTGTTAGGAAAGATACAATTTAAACACAAATGATTATTTTTATTTGAATTATTGAAAAGAATTATTTGTAAATCGTGTCTTAATGCAGAGGAATATAAAAAATTGATTGAGTTTTTAAGACAATATTCATTTAATAATTTAGAACTGAACCAATCATCAGTTGCATCAACAATTATAGAACATTCTTTTAAAAAATTTAAATTTAAAGAATTAATATTCTCATCAATAGTATTAATTTTACATTCAGTATTAATTAATTTTAATTTGTACTTTGCTACATCAACTTTTTTTTTTCCAATATCATTTAAATTAAACAAAATTTGTCTATTAAGATTACTTTTTTCAACAATATCTCCATCTACTATTAATAATTCTTTAATTCCAGAGTTTACTAAATATTGGCTTAAAGGACATCCTATACCTCCCATACCAACAATACCAATTTTTATGTTGGATAATTTTTTTAGGTTGTCTTCAGAAAATTCGTTTAAAATAAATAACCTGCTAAAAATTTTATATTCTTCCTCAGAGTAATCATTCATAAGTCTATAAAGTATTATAAATTTGTTTTATAATTTGCTTTGCACAATTTACCTTTGTCATTTTCTTAAATTTTTTAATCTGGTTTTTTGTAATTATCGATATTTTATTATAATCTGAACCAAAAACTTTATTTTTACTATCGATCTTATTGTAAACAATCATATCGCATTTTTTATCTGCTAATTTTTTTTTAGCATTATTAATGCCTCCTGTTTCAGCTGCAAAACCTACTAAAAATGTAGGCCTTTGAGTTTTACTTTTTCCAATTTTTTCTAAAATATCAATATTCTTATGAAGACTAATATTTAATTTTTTATTTTTTTTAATCTTGGATTTATTGATATTTTTATTTTTGAAATCAGATACTGCAGCAGTAAAAATTCCAATATCAATTTTAGAAATTTTTCTAATTTTTTGATACATTTCATTTGCTGATTTTATTTGAATAAATTTCAAATTTGGTGGAGGATCTAATTTTGTTGGTCCAGATATCAATATTACATTCGCTCCATATAAAACTAGTTGTGAAGCAATTTCATAGCCTTGTTTTCCAGAAGATTGATTAGAAATAAACCTAACTGGATCAATCATTTCAATTGTTGGCCCTGCAGTTACTAGGCATTTTTTATCTTTAAATAAATTAATATTTTCTAATCTGCTTAAAATTTTATTTACTATATTTTTTGAGTTATCAATTCTTCCTAAACCAAATTCTCCACATTTTAGATTTCCAACTTTTGGACCAATAAACTCATGACCATTATCTTTTAATAATCTCACATTTTTTTGATTAATTTTATTTTGCCACATAAAACTATTCATTGCGGGTACAAACAAAATTTTTTTATTTGCAGCAAGCAATGTATTAGAAGCTAAATTATCTCCATATCCATTAGCAAATTTTGCAATAGAATTTGCTGTAGCTGGACACACAACTATTATATCATTATCTCTTGATAAATTAATATGGAGCATCTTATTTTTTTTCTCATGTTCATCTGTAAATATTCTATTTTTAAGTAATTTTTTTATATCTAATATTTTTGCATATTTCTTTGCCTCGTTAGTTAGAATACAGCTAATCTTAACTTCATTAATATTTAGCAAAGTAATAATTTCTTTACATTTGGATGCAGCAATAGAGCCAGTTATTATTAATAAAATTTTATTCATTACAATTTGTAACCAGTGTGTATAGCTACAATTCCATTGAATAGATTAATTGTCTCGACTTTAGTAAATCCACAATCACTTAGATTTTTACTAAGCTCTTCTTGGGATGGAAATAAATCAATACTTTCACTCAAATATTTATAAGCATCTTTATCTTTAGCAACTATTTCTCCTAAAAGAGGTAAAATCTTTGATTTATAAATTTTATATGAACTTGAAATCAAGGATGATCCAGGCGTACTAAATTCTAAGCAACAATATTTACCACCAGGTTTAAGAACTCTGTAAGCTTCTTTTATAGATAATAAATACTCTGTCACATTTCTTAAGCAAAAAGAAATGGTATATTTATCAAAAAAATTATTTTCAAAATTTAACTTTTCAGCATTACCAATAAAATATTTTATATTTTTTTCTTTTTTTAATCTTTTTCTTCCTTCTAATAACATTTCTTCATTTAGATCTAAAAGATAAAGACTGGTTGGTAAATTTTCTTTCAAAATTTCGCTGGCAATATCACCAGAACCAGAACCAACATCCAAGACTATTTCATTTTCGTTTAGATCCACTGTCTCTACAAATCTTTTTTTCCATAATCTATGCATACCTAAACTCATTAAATCATTCATAATATCATAGTTTGGTGCCACGCTCGAAAATACATTCTGAACAAGTTTAGTCTTTTGTTTAGGGTTTACTTTCGTATAACCAAAATTATAATCTTTTTTCATTATGCCAGAATTACCTGAAGTTGAAACTACAGTTAAAGGACTTAGTGTAATATTGAATCAAAAAATATCTAATGTCAAAATTCATATATCAAAACTTCGTTTTAAAATTCCTAATAATATTATTAATATACTACGTAACTCCAAGATATCCAACCTCAGACGCATAGCAAAGTTCATTATAATAGATTTAGATACAGATTATTCTCTAGTAATACATCTAGGAATGTCAGGAAGATTAAAAACAGTCGATAAAAACTACAAAAGAATAAAACATGATCACTTTATATTATACTTCTTAAGTAAAAAGTTGCTGATTTATCATGATCCAAGGAAATTTGGATTTATCGACTTAGTAAAAACAAATGAACTTCAAAAACAAAAGTATGTTATGAGCTTGGGTATAGATGCTCTGAGCCCCGATCTAACTGCACAAATTATATTTAAAAAAATTTCCAAATCTGAGGTACCCATTAAGCAGATTTTACTTAATCAAAAATTAATTGCTGGGATAGGGAACATTTATGCTTCTGAAATATTATTTGATGCTAAAATTTCACCACTTACTTTGGGTAAGAATTTAGAAATTAGTCTCATTATGAAACTAATTAAGTCTATTAGAAAAATTTTAACGAAGGCAATTAAATATGGGGGGTCAAGTATACGAGATTATAGGTCTACTGATGGCACATTAGGAAATTTTCAGTCTAATTTTAAAGTTTATAATAGAGAAGGAAAAAAAATAGGTGATGACAAGGTCAAAAAGATTGTTCAGTACGGAAGATCTACATTTTATTGCCCAAAACTTCAAAATAATAAGTAATTCAATATCAAATATTAATTGACTTAATCTATTTTGAATTTATAGCATCCATATGGCAAACCATGCTTCAGCAAAAAAAAGATCAAGACAGAACAAAACTAAAAATACTGTTAATTCTCAATATCTATCTAAATTTAGAAATGCTCTAAATAAATTTAAATCATCAGTAGAAGCAAAAAATGAAGAAGAAATCCAAAAATCCTTCAGCATTGTCAACTCAATAATGGCCAGAGCATCAAAAAAAGGTATTTTTAAAAAAGAATACATATCCAGAAAGTTATCCTCCTTATCAAAACAAATTTCAAAAAAATAATTTTTTTTTAATTTTTTCACTTTTCTTCTTGCTAAAAATACTTAAAGGGTGTTGATTAAGAAATTAATTTGGTGATTACATTCTACGGCTTTTGATTTTTTTCGTAGAATTATATTTAGTAAAAAATCGTTTTGTTGGGGGAAAATGGATAATACATCTACTATATTTGACGAAAGTAAGTGGTTATCCTTTAAAAAAAATCTCAAAAAAAATGTTGGTGATTCTGCCTTCAACAATTGGCTGAAACATTTAAATCTCGTTTCATTAGAAGAAACTACTATAACATTTTCTGTACCAACGAAGTTTTTAAGAGATTGGATAGTAAATAATTATTCTGATAAGATAAAAAGTGAAGCAAAAAATCATGTTGAAAAAGTCGACACAATTAAATTTGTTGTGAAACCTTCGGGGGGTAGAATAGTACCTGGTACAACAAGAACTATTAGAAGCAATGACAATCATTGGAAATCTTCAATGGATTTAAGATTTAATCAATCCTCAACATATCCTAATGAATTTGGTGCTCCATTAGATCCCAGATTTACATTCGAAAATTTTGTTGTTGGAAAACCTAATGAATTAGCTTTTGCTGCTTCTCAAAGAGTATCAGAAGCAAACAAAATAACATTTAATCCATTATTTTTATGTGGTGGTGTTGGTTTAGGAAAAACTCACTTGATGCACGCCATAGGTTGGAAAATAAAAGAACAAAAACCAGAGAGAAAAGTTATTTATCTTTCAGCAGAAAAATTTATGTATCAATTTGTAAGAGCACTTAGATATAAAGATACATCTGCATTTAAGGAGCAGTTTAGATCCATTGATGTACTTATGATTGATGATGTGCAATTTATAAGCGGAAAAGATAATACTCAAGAGGAATTTTTTCATACTTTCAATGCTTTAATTGAACAAAATAAACAAATAGTAATATCAGCAGACAAAACACCTACTGATCTTGATGGTGTGCAAGAAAGATTAAAATCTAGACTAGGTTGCGGTCTAGTCGCAGATATTCACCCAACAACATACGAGCTCAGACTTGGTATATTAATAGAAAAAGCGCATAAAAGAGGTGTAGAAATTCCTCCAAAAGTTTTGGAATTTATATCTCATAGAATCATTTCAAATGTAAGAGAAATGGAAGGTGCTCTAAACAGACTAGTTGCTCATGCAACTTTAGTAGGAACAGCTATTACTGTTGAAACAGCTCAATTAGTACTTCAAGACTTATTAAAATTTTCTAATAAAAAAATAACAATAGAAGAGATTCAAAAGAAAGTAGCAGAGCATTTCAATATTAGAATTACAGACATGCATTCACCAAGAAGATCACGATCTGTTGCAAGACCTAGACAAATTGCAATGTACTTAGCAAAATCTATAACATCAAGATCTCTACCTGAGATTGGAAGGAAATTTGGTGGAAGAGATCACACTACTGTAATGCATGCTGTTAAAAAAATTGAAGAACTTAAGTTATCTGACGTTAATTTTAATGAAGATTTAGAATTGTTAAAAAGACTTATAGATTCTTAATTTTTTTTATCATATGCTTAATTATGAAATTTAAAATATTTCGTTCTAATTTTTTTAAAACTTTATCTCATCTTCAGGGAATAGTTGATAAAAAAAATTCATTACCAATATTATCCAATATATTAATTGAAGCTAAAGATAATTCATTAACATTATCATCAACGGATATGGATATTTCAATTATTGAAAAAATTGATTGTAATGTAATAGAAGATGGCTCCACCACAATTAATTCACAGATTTTATATGATATAGTTAGAAAAATTGATGATAATAGTGAAATAGAAATTATTTCAAATGATGGAAATTTGTTAACTTTAAGAGCAGATGGCTCAAGATTTTCCTTAGCTTGTTTATCAAAAGAAGATTACCCAATAATTGATCAAGAGAATTCAGGAAATACTATCAAAATAAATTCTAAAATTATTTTTAAATTAATTGATAAAACCAAGTTTGCTATATCAAATGAAGAAACGAGATATTTTTTAAATGGCTTATATTTTAATATAACTAAAGATCAAAGTAATAGCATTCTTACTCTTGTGGGTACTGATGGTCACCGCTTAGCAAAATTTAGTCATAATATAGAAGATAATATTGATCAAGTATCAGGAGTTATAATTCCAAAAAAAACTATTTATGAATTATGCAAATTATTATCAGAGATAGATAAGGATGTTAACATATCTATTAGCTCAAATAAAATTGTATTTACTATAGAAAATATAATATTTATTTCAAAGTTAATAGATGGAAGTTTTCCAGATTATAAAAGAGTAATTCCAAAAGATAATTCAAATATTTTAAAAATAAATAGAGAGATATTATTATCAGCTGTAGATAGAGTTAGTACTATAGCTAATGAAAAATCACCAGTAGTTAAATTTAAATTATTACAAAATATTCTTAATTTAAATACTATAAATAATGAAAGCAGTTCAGCTTCAGAGGATTTAAAAATAGATTATAGTGGTGATGAAATTGAAATTGGCTTTAATTCTAAATATATTATGGACATCGTTAATAATCTTGAAGATGAAGAAATTTCAATTAACTTGAAAGATAATACATCTCCAATTATAGCACTTGAAAATTCAAATAGTAACTTGATCTATGTTTTAATGCCAATGAGAGTCTAAAATTTGGCGATAATAAAAAATATTAATTTAATTAATTATAGAAATTTTAGTAATTTAAATTTATCTTTTGATGAAAAACTAAATATTTTTTTTGGAAAAAATGGTTGTGGAAAGACTAATATTTTAGAAGCTATATCTCTAACTGCAAAAGGAAGAGGAATTAGAAATTCATCCATCTTTAACTTGATAAAAAAAAATAAAGATAATTTTTTAATAAAAAATAATTTAGAAATAAAATATAATAATTTTAATATTGAAATTTCTTCAGTAAATAAAAATGATAAATTCAAAAAAATTATTAAAATTAATGATGATTTATCAAAAGATTCTTTAGATTTTTTAAATCAGTCTGTATCCTATATCATCTTCTTACCTGAAATGGAAAGATTGTTCCAAGCCTCTCCCTCTCAAAGAAGAAATTTTCTAGATAGATTAATTTTTTCAGGAAGAAATAATTATAATACTTTAGTTAATAAATACAAAAAATTTTTAATTGAGAGAATTAAAATACTTCAACACAATATTATTGATGATGAATGGTTAGACAATGTTGAAACAGAAATATGTAATTTAGGAATGGAAATATATAAAGAAAGATTTGCACAAATAGATTTTATAAACAGTAATTTCATGACTTTAAAAACTGATCACAAATTTGAGTTTAATGTAGAATTAAAAATTAAAGATAATTTTTTTAACAATAAAATTAGTTTAGAAGAATATTTATCAAATTTAAAAGGATCGCGCATTTTTGATAAAAAATATGGCGGGACTAAAATAGGTCCTCACAAATCTGATCTAGTAGCGATAATAAATGATGATTTTGAAGCCTCATTACTATCCACAGGACAACAAAAGACCGTTATTCTTATGATTTTGCTTTCTCAATGTAATTTTTTAGTGAATTATAAAAATATAAATCCAATTTTATTATTTGATGAAATTGGTTCACATTTAGATTCAAACAATCGTCAAATATTATTAGATATGATTAATAGATTTAAAATTCAGTTTTTTCTCACTGGTACCGATAAAAATTTATTTTCTTTTGTATCAACAAATGCACATTTTTATAATATAACTAATATATGACTTCTGAATATTCTTCTGATTCAATTAAAGTATTAAAAGGCCTTGAGGCTGTGAGAAAAAGACCAGGAATGTATATAGGTGATACAGATGATGGATCAGGTCTGCATCAAATGATATATGAAGTACTTGATAATTCTATTGATGAAGCTTTGGCAGGCTTTTGTAACAAAATAGAGGTAATTTTAAATGCAGATGGAACTGCAACTATTACTGATAATGGTAGAGGAATACCAGTTGATCTTCACAAAACAGAAAAGATACCAGCAGCTGAACTTATAATGACAGAATTACATGCCGGCGGTAAGTTTGATCAGAATAGCTATAAAGTTTCTGGTGGATTACATGGAGTTGGAGTATCAGTAGTAAATGCTCTATCAGAAAATTTAGTTTTAGAAATTAATAGAGACGGTAAGATATATAATATTGAGTTTGAAAATGGAGTAGTAAGTAAAGTACTGAAAGTAACTGGTGAATCTGAAAAAATTAATAATGAATATTTTACTGGCACTAAGATCACATTTCTTCCTACAACAAAAATTTTTAAAGATATTAATTTTAACTTTAAAGTAATAGAAAAGAGACTTAGAGAACTAGCATTTTTAAATACAGGTATAAGTATTTTTTTAACAGATAAGAGAAAATCTGAAGATAAAAAAATAAATTTCAAATATGAGGGAGGAATTAAAGAATATGTAAAGTATTTAAATGAAGGAAAAAATTTAATTAATCCAACCCCAATATTTTTTAATGGTGAAAAAAATAATATTTCAATAGAATGTTCTTTACAATGGACTGATAGTTATCATGAGAATACAATTTGTTTTACTAACAACATAATTCAGAGAGATGGCGGTACACATCTTGCCGGTTTTAGAGGTGCACTCACAAGATCAATTGTAAATTATGTAAATAAAAATACTAAAAATTCTAATAATATTACTGGTGAAGATGCAAGAGAAGGATTAACATGTATTATATCGGTAAAACTTCCAGATCCTAAATTTTCAAGTCAAACTAAGGATAAACTAGTTTCTTCTGAAGTTAGACCAGTGATAGAGTC
This sequence comes from uncultured Alphaproteobacteria bacterium, assembly GCA_902604905.1. Classification (GTDB taxonomy): domain Bacteria; phylum Pseudomonadota; class Alphaproteobacteria; order HIMB59; genus CACPNW01. Next base: position 31,411 of record CACLAN010000002.1, on the reverse strand, counting down.
AACAAGTTTAGATAAATTAGAACAATGGATTGAGGAAAATCCTTCAGAAATAAAAAAAGTAATTGATAAAATAATTGAAGCTTCCAACGCAAGAGAGGCTGCTAGAAAAGCAAGAGAACTAACTAGAAGAAAAACTGGGTTGGAAAATACTTCACTTCCAGGTAAGCTTGCAGATTGCCAAGAGAAGAATCCTGAATTGTCAGAATTATTTATTGTTGAAGGAGACTCAGCTGGTGGATCTGCAAAACAAGGAAGAGATAGAAAGAATCAGGCAATTCTTCCACTAAGAGGTAAAATTCTCAACGTTGAAAGGGCAAATGATAAACAAGTTTTAACAAGTAATGAAATTGGAGCATTGATTACAGCAATTGGAGCAGGCGTAGGAAATCCAACTGATGAAATAGATCAAAATAAATTGGAAGGAAAGTTTGATGTTTCTAAAATGAGATATCATAAAATAATTATTATGACAGATGCAGATGTTGACGGAAGTCACATTAGAACCCTCTTACTAACATTTTTTTATAGACACATGAAACCAATTATTGATTCAGGTAGATTATATATTGCACAACCACCTTTATACAGACTTAAAAAAGGTAGCTCTACAGTTTACAAAAAAGATGATACCGATTTAGAAGATTACTTAATTGAAGAGGGATTAAAAAATACTAATTTTGAAAATACTCAGAAATCACAGGTTGCTGGAGAAGAATTAAAACAAATAATATATCTTTCAAAAAAAACTAAAAATTTAGTTCTTCCATTATTAAGAAGAGTTGATAATACAGACATAATTGAACATACAGCAATTGTAAGAGGTTTAGATCTAAGGAATTTAAAGGATAAAATAATTGGTAAAGAAATTGCAAAATATCTTCAACAGAGATTAAATTTGATTTCTAATATTTCACAAAAAAACTGGAAAGTATCTTATTTGAATGAAAGTATTTTATTTGAAAGAACTATTAGAGGATTTACAGAAAAATATATCATAGATGAAAATTTTGTTGTTACACCTGAGGCAAAGGCATTAAATGATCTTAAAGATAGTTTAATGGAGAACTTCTACCGCATTAAAGAAACAGGATGTGGAGTATTAAATCATAAGGGTGAAAAGTTTAATATTTTTGGACCATTAAATTTGATCAATAAAATTCTGGATATTGGAAAATCTGGTTTACAAATAAATAGATATAAGGGTCTAGGTGAAATGAATCCTGACCAATTATGGGAAACAACCCTAGATCAAAATGAAAGAATATTATTGTCGGTTAAAATTAATGAAATCGATGCTGCTAACAAAGCTTTTGAAGATCTTATGGGTGGTGAAACAGATGCTAGAAAAAAATTTATTGCAGAAAATTCATTAAAAGTAGCAAACCTTGATATTTAAATTTAATGAATACAATTTTATTAGGTAATTTAATAAAAATTAGATGGATTGCTATATTCGGACAAATTTTAGCTATATTTTTTGTTGCTTATGTACTTAAAATACAAATTCCTTTGTATGAAACATTATCAATAATTCTACTTTCTGTAATTATTAATTTCTATTCATATTTTGAAGAAAGAAAAAATAAAACAATTAGCAATATTAAAGCTTTTTTATTTTTACTTTTTGATACGTTACAATTGGGATTTTTATTATTTTTAACAGGTGGCATAATTAATCCATTCTCAATATTAATTTTAGCGCCGGTAATCACATCAGCATCTTATCTTCCTGCTTTGATGACAGTAATTTTATCGACAATATCAATAATTATTATTTTCTTATTAAACTTTTATTTTATTCCTCTCGATCTCGGACAGCAATTTTATTTACCAGACATATATAGTTTTGGTTTAGTTTCATCATTAATTATAACTGTAATTTTTATAGCAATTTATGCATACCTGTTTGCTAGTTCTTCAAGAAAGATATCAAATGCTTTATCAGTTTCAAAATTACAAATTTTAAATCAAAAAAAAATTACAGAAGTTGGTTCATTAAGTGCAGCTACTGCACATGAATTGGGCACTCCACTCAATACTATTTTTTTAATTTTAAATGATTTACTTAAAGAAAAAAAGTTAATTGAGGATAAAAACATTGTAAAAGATATAATTTTATTAAAATCTCAAGCTGAACGGTGTAAAGAGATTTTGCAACGTCTTTCAAAAAATCCTTTAAAAATTAAAGATAAATTTCTCAATAAAGTTAAGCTTACTGATCTAATTAAAATAAATTTTGAAAAATTTAATAAAGGTAAATCTTTAAAAATTAAAAAAACAGTTGTTGTTGATGAACCTGAAATTATTTTTAAAGATGAAATAATGTATGCATTGGGAAATATTATTCAGAATGCAATATTCCACTCTAAATCCATTGTTACAGTAAATATTATTTATGATAATTTAAGTGTAAAAATCATTATTACTGATGATGGAAATGGTTTTTCAAAAGAGATAATAGATAAGTTAGGCGAGCCTTATATTTCCAAAAACACTGAAGGTATGGGATTGGGAATTTTTATATCAAAAAATTTGATAGAAAATATGGGAGGAAAACTCTCTTTTTATAATTCAATTGATGAAAATGCTGTTGTTGAAATTATATTTGATAACTCTATCTTAAATATATGAGTATGAAACTTTTAATTGTAGATGACGATTTACCCTTTAGGGAAAGATTATCCAGATCAATGGAAAAAAAGGGTTTTGACGTAATATCTTCTCCAGGATTTAAAGATTCCTTAAGTAAAGTATCCGAAAATAACTTTGATTATGCCGTTGTGGATATGCGATTAGAGGATGGCTCTGGTTTAGAATTGGTAAAAGAACTTCAAAAAATTAGCCCTCAAACTAAATCACTTTTACTAACTGGTTATGGAAACATTGCAACAGCAGTAGCTGCAATTAAATCAGGAGCAATAGACTATCTACCAAAACCAGCAGAAATTGATCAAATCTATGATGCTCTTACTAACTCAAAGGAAATACTACCTCCGCCACCAGAAAATCCAATGACAGCAGATCGAATTAGATGGGAACATATTCAAAGAGTGTTTATACAGTGTAATAGAAATGTATCTGAAACAGCTAGAAGATTAAGAATGCATAGACGCACATTACAAAGAATACTGAATAAACATGCCCCAAGAGAATAGTAAAACCTTATCTATAGTTATACCTGTTTTTAATGAAATAAACTTTCTTAACGAACTCTTTGTACAAATTAAAAAATTTTTTAACGATAAACATACCGAAATTATTGTAGTTGATGACGGCTCAACTGACGGCTCTTCAAATTTACTAGCAGAATTAAAAAAAAACAATAACTACAAGTTTTCGTTTAAAATTATTAGACTTGATATTAATTCAGGAAAAGGAAAAGCAATTCAGACAGGTATTAAAAATTCAAATGGAGAATATGTTTTGCTTCAAGATGCAGATTTAGAATTAGACTGTAAAGATGCTAAAGAAATGTTTGAAATGATAACTACTAACAAAGATATAAAATGTATATTTGGTAGTAGATATGTATCAGGTAAATTAAAGAAAAATAATTATTTTTTTAATAACCTTGTGGGAAAAATAAATTCTTTAATATTCAATATGTTTTTTTCACAATCATTAAGTGATGTTCACTGTGGATTAAAAATTTTACACAGAAGTGTAATTGAAAAAATTAAACTTAGTATAAATGACTTTGGTATTGAAATTGATCTAGCATCACAAATTGTAAGAAATAACTTTTTTATATATGAGTTTGGTGTTTCATATTTTTTTAGATCTAAAACTCAAGGAAAAAAAATTACATGGGTTGATGGGTTAAAATCATTTTATTATCTTATTAAAGTTAGATTCTTTGATAATTCTGTTCCAACGAATTTATCAATTATCTATTCTTCAATTTATATGGCGTTTGTAGGATCTCACTTTGGTATGGGATTAGGAAATACTTTTTTTATTTTTATTTTTTTCATTTTAGGTTCTATTTTAGGAATTCATTTTAAAATTTTGTCTTCAACAATAATATTTCTTTTTATTTTTGTTGGTTCATTATTTGGTAAAGGTAATGGAACAACATTAGCTGTAATTATTTTTTTTGTATCAGGTTTATTTGTTGCTCGAAAATTTAAAAGAATTTTCTCAAATTCAAAGTTTAGTGACTATTTTTAAATTTGCTGAGGCACATACATAATCCAATAATAAAAAATGTAGTCACGCCAAACCAATTTTTGATTAAACTTCCAGTCGACATCATAGGCCAAAACATTATTATAATGATCACGGTAGAAATTATTTTATACTTTTTATCACCAGTATTATTTATTATAAAATTGACTAAGAAAAATAAGTATAAAATAAATGAAATAAACACTATTAAACCACCTTCTGCTAACCATTGTATATAAATATTGTGTGGATGAGATGCGCAATCATAATTTATCATCATGTTTTTGTATAAATCATTGTAATCACATAGATATTGAAAATTATTAATACCAATGCCTGTAATTGGGTTATCTAAAAACATTTTAAACGATAGTAAATAAATTTCACCATAAGCAGAGGAGCCAAAATTTTTAATTACCTCAAAAAAATTAGGCTGAATATTTATAATTTTTGAACAAATTTTTTCAGAATCATTTTCACACTGAAAAAATTTTTCTATTTTCTGACCTTGATGGTACTGAGTAGACTCAATTACATTAAAATCATTATAAAAGGGGTGAGAATAAATCGCTAAAAATATAAATAATGCACTAATAAAAATTGATATTAAAATAGATTTTCTAAATCCATCTAAAAAAATTAACAAAAGTATTAAGCCTAAAGAGAATGTTGCAAATGCCATCCTTTCGCCAGATATGTAACAAATTAAAACTATTAAAGACAAATAAAGTGATTGAATAATTATATTATTTTCTAATCTTTTTATAGATATAAGAAATACAAAACCAAATAAACCAAACTTTGAAAGATACGATCCTGGAATTAACTCATCTCCAAAAGGACCAGTTAATCTTCCATACCAGTTTGATTTAAATCCTAATAAATCTTCCTTAAAACCATCCTTAGATGTATAATTAATGAATTGATAAAATGTATCTATGCTAACAAACGCAACAATAACAAACAAAACTAATAATAATCTTCCAAAAAATTTTTTATTTTTAAAAAATACAAAATAACAAAAAAATGGTATCAATAAAAATCTAATAAAAATTGCAGAATCTTGGAAAGAATATGTTTTATTATATGAAAAGAAACTTATTAATATTAAACTTAACCAAAATATAATTGAAATTCTAAATAAATTTAAATTTATAATGTTTTCATATTCTTTTCGATAAAGAATATAAAATATTCCAAATAGTACGCCTAATGTAATTACAATATCAGGTATTGCTGGACCAGTAATTAAAAATAAAGGGATCAGTAAAAAAAGATAACTTAATAAGTTTTTAGAGTGTAGTATCATTTTTACGAACCACTTTAATAAAGACATCCTCTAAGTCGCCTTCAGATGTATTAATTTCTTTAAACTCTATCCCATTACTATCCAAAATATTAATAATTTTTTTTAGGTTAGTTTTATTTTTATCATAATTTAGTTTTAAAATGTTATTAGTAATTATGGGTTTAAATCCATTCAACTCTTTAGGAATGCTAACACTTTTATCTAAGACAAAGGAAACTGATTTAGTAGAAACAATATTTAAAAGATCATTCTTTGATCCTTCAATAACTATTTTACCAGAATTAATAATAGTTATATTATCACAAAGATTTTCAGCTTCTTCCAAATAATGAGTTGTTAAACAAATAGTCTTTCCCTGCTTGCTTATTCTTTTGATATAATTCCAAACCGAAGTTCTTATATCAATGTCTACACCTGCTGTAGGTTCATCTAGAATTATCATTTCAGGATCATGCACTAAGGCTTTTCCTATAAGTAACCTTCGTCGCATTCCACCAGATAATGTTCTTGCATAAGCATTTCTTTGATCAGTCAATTTCAAATTTTCAAGAATTTCATCAGTTTTCCTTTTTCTTTTTGGGACCCCGTATAAACCTGCTTGAAGCTCTAGCAATTCAGCTGGAGAAAAAAAAGGATCTATATTGAGTTCTTGAGGAACTATTCCTATTTTGAATTTACTTAATTTAATATTTTCATCAATATTTAATCCACAAATTTTAACATCACCAGTGTCTTTATTTACTAAACCACCAAGAATATTTATGAAAGTTGATTTACCAGCTCCATTAGGCCCTAGTAAACCATGAATTGTACTTTTTTCTATTTTAATATTAAAATCAATTAATGCATTTATTTTTTGAGATTTTTTATAGAAAACTTTATTTACATTTTTAGCTTCAATTGAATATTTATAATCTGACATTTATTTAAAATCTTATATATTTAACTTTACAATGAATAAAAAGAGTAGATTGATACTAGTTGACGGCTCAGCATACATTTTTAGAGCTTATTATGGTCTTCCTCCAATGAATCGTGCTGACGGTACACCTATTAATGCAGTTTTTGGATTTACTAACATGCTAGTAAAACTGATTGAAGACTATAGTGATGATAAAATGATTGTCATTTTTGATGCTGCAAGAGAAAACTTTAGAAATAAAATTTATCCAGAATATAAAGCTAATAGAGGAGAAGCTCCTGACGATTTAGTTCCACAGTTTCCATTAATTAGAGAATGTGTACGAAGCTTTAATATCCCCCAATTAGAAATAGAAGGATTTGAAGCTGATGATCTCATTGCTACTTATGTTAAGTTGGCTGAAAAAGATGAAATCGAGACTATCATAGTTTCCTCGGATAAAGATTTAATGCAACTTGTTAGTAATACAGTGACAATGCTTGATCCAATGAAAAATAAAAAAATTGAAATAAAAGATGTTGAGGAAAAATTTGGAGTTAAACCTAATAAGGTTATTTTTATTCAAGCTTTAACAGGTGATAAAGTAGATAATGTTCCAGGTGCTCCTGGAATAGGCCCTAAGACAGCATCTCAATTAATAAATGAATTTAGTAACATTGACGGTTTAATTAAAAATCTTGATAAAATTAAACAAGAAAAAAGAAGAAATATTTTAATAGAAGCTGAAAATAACATTAGATTAAGTTTAAAACTTGTAACACTAAAACATGATGTCCAGATACCTGAGAGTATTAATAAAATAAAAACTTATAATGAATTAAAAAATGAAAATAATAATATCTTTGATTTTCTTAAAGAGCAGGGTTTTAGATCAATATCTGAAAGATTAAAATCTAATTCTTTTATATCTAGTGATAATGATAATAGCGTTCAAAAAAAAGAAATAGAGCCAAAGTATCTATTAATTAATACAAAGAATAATTTTGAAAAAGTTTTAAGTGAAATTGAAAAAAATGGCATATGCGCTATAGATACTGAAACTAATTCACTCGATATAGAAAAAGCTAAATTAGTTGGCATATCAATTTGTTGTAGTGAAAGTACTTCTTATTATATTCCTATAAACCACACTACTTTAGACGGTTCTAAAAAAATTGATAATCAGTTAGAGGAAAAATATGTAATTAATAATATTAATAAAATATGTGAAAATGAATCGATCTTAAAAATTGGGCAAAATATAAAATATGATATTAGAATTTTAAATAAGTACGGGGTAGTTTTTAATTCAATTGCAGACACTATGTTAATTTCTTATTCAATAGATAATGGAATTTTTAAACACAATTTAGATGATCTATCATTTAATCATTTAAATCATACGACAATTAAATATAAGGAAATCGTTGGAACAGGGAAAAATGAAATTACTTTTGATAAAGTAACTATTGATAACGCAATTAATTATGCTGCAGAAGATTCTCTATTAACATTCAGGCTTTTTCATTATCTTTATCCTCGTTTAATAAAAGAAAAGGCTAATTTTGTTTATCGAAACATCGATTTACCTCTTGTAGAGGTATTATCTTCAATCGAATCAAATGGCATTGAAGTAAATAAAAAGTTTTTAACAAATCTAAGTAATGAATTTGAAAATGAAAGTAAAAAACTTGAAAAAAATATTTATAAACTTTCACAAAAAGAATTCAATATTGGATCACCTAAGCAATTAGGAGAGATATTATTTGTTAATCTTAAAATACCTGGTGGTAAAAAAACAAAATCAGGCACGTATTCTACTGATTCTTCAACTTTAAATAATTTATCCTCAGAGGGATTTGAAATTGCTAAACTCGTTCTTGATTGGAGAGAATTAACGAAACTAAAGTCAACTTATACAGATGCTTTATTTAGATTAACAGACAATAAAAGTAGAGTTCATACATCTTTTGGTTTAGCTAATACACTAACAGGTCGATTAAGTTCTACAGATCCAAATCTTCAAAACATTCCAATTAGAACTGAAAATGGTAAAAAAATAAGAACGGCTTTTATTAGTGCAAAAGGAAAAAAACTAGTCAGTTTTGATTATTCTCAAATAGAACTAAGGCTAGCTGCAGAAATTTCAGGAGATAACAATTTTATTAAAGCTTTTAAAGATAATGAAGATATTCATGCTTCAACTGCTAAGGAAATATTCAATTTAAAAGATAGTCAAATAAATAATGATTACAGAAGAAAAGCTAAAGCAATTAATTTTGGTATTTTGTATGGCATTAGCCCATATGGTTTGGCTAAGCAACTTGATATTTCAAATACGGAAGCAAAAGATTACATAAATGAATATTTTAATAAATATCCAAAGATTAAAAAATATATGGACCATCAAATTGATTTTGCAAAAACAAATCGCTATGTTGAAACAATTTTTAAAAGAAAAATTAATATTAAGGGAATTGCAGATAAGAATTTTGCTGTTAGAGGTTTTGCAGAAAGACAAGCTATTAATGCTCCAATACAAGGAAGTGCGGCTGATATTATTAAGTTAGCTATGATTGAAATTCATAAAGAAATTAAACTTAAAAACATTGAGGCAGAGATGCTTTTACAAGTACATGACGAATTAATTTTTGAAGTAGAAAATAGAAAATATGATAATTTAGTAAACAATGTAAAAACAATTATGGAGTCAGTACATTTACAACATAAAAACTTTTTAGTTCCACTTACTGTTGATTATGGTGCTGGTGATAATTGGGGTCAGGCACATTAGACTTTTTATGCCTGTCAAAAAAAAAAATAAGAAACGAAATCCCTATGCTCAAGATTTAAAATTACCTAAGTACAAACAACAAATTATTAGAAGTAAAAAAACCTATACAAGAAAGGGTAACAAAAGAGTTACTTAGAACTCTTCATCAAAAGTATTTATTTCAAACCACTTTTCAAGCTCATGATACCCACCAATTTTTTCACCGTTTAAAATTATTTGAGGAAAAGTTTTTGCATTTGGAAACTTTTCAAAAAAGTCTTCTCTTGTGTAATCCTTATCGAGCATATAAATTTTTGGATTATATTTAGATAACCTTAATTTAGCTCTATCACAATAACCACAATTAGTTTTAGAATATATCTCAGCTTCCATTAGAAAGCTTCATCAAAACTTAAAGCCCTGTCTGTTGGTCTTTGATATTCAGATACTCTTTTTTCAAAAAAGTTTGTAACATTTTGAACGTCCAAAGCTCTCATAAAGTCAAAAGGATTCTCTGTGTTAAACACTCTGTCAAATTCAAATAAATCTGCAATTCTATCTGCAACAGCTTCAATATATTGACACATTAGGTCTTCGTTCATACCAATTAAATCTACTGGTAAAGCATCTTTAACAAATTCTTTTTCAAATGCTACTGCTTCTCTAACAATTTCTTCAAATTGTGATTGAGGAACATCTGAAGGAATTAATGATAAATCACTAATATCCGAATCAGTTAATGTATTATTATTAAATTTGTCTCTTAAGGTTCTAAACATCAATGATGAGAAGCTAAAGTGCATTCCTTCATCTCGTGCAATCCAATCGTTGGATAAAGCTAAACCAGGAAGTAAACCTCTTTTTCTAAAATAATATATTGCACAGAATGAACCTGCAAAAAATAAACCTTCAACCAACCCAAATCCTATTAGTCTTGTTAATAGATTTTGAGAACCATTAAGCCATTTTGATACCCATTGTGCTTTATGGTTAATGCAAGGCACGTTTTGTATCGCATCAAACAACTTATCTTTTTCTTTCGCATCTTTTACGTAAGCTTCAATTTGAAGACCATACATTTCTGCATGAATTGATTCATTTAACATTTGAATTGAGATAAAGCATCTTGCCTCAGGTATTAATATTTCTTTATAGAATCTGCTTGCTAAGTTCTCATTAATCATTGCTTCAGAGTTTGCAAAATAAGCAAGTACATGCTTAATAAAATGTTTCTCACCATCGTTTAAAGTTTCTAGATCTCTTAGATCATCCTGTAATGATACTTCTTCGGTTGTCCAAAAGGCTTGAATATGTTGTTTATATCTATCCCAAATTTCTTGGTTTTTTATTGGAAATATTGATTTAACCCCTTTTGATATCATTTTATTGCTCCTTCTTTATGCACTACAAGTTTCGCAGTCTTCTGGTTCATTGTTTTGATTTATTGTCGTGTTTATGTAAGCATCTTTAGCTGCTTTTTCAGATGAAACTGTAACTTTTACAGCATCAACAGCTGATCTACTTCTTAGATAATACATTCCAGTTTTAAGCCCTTTTTTCCATGCATACATATGCATTGAGTTAACTTTTCCAAATGTAGGTGTTGAAAGCCAAAGATTCATTGATTGGGTTTGATCAATAAACGGTGCTCTATCAGCAGACATATCTATGACAGTTTTCTGAGATACTTCCCAAACTGTTTTATAAATTTCTTTTAGTTCAGTCGGAATTTCATTTATATTTTCAACAGATCCATTTTCTAAGATTATTTTATCTCTCATATCTTTATTCCATAACCCTCTTTGAGAGAGTTCATTAACTAAGTATCTATTTACAAGTAGAAACTCACCTGAAAGCGTTTGTCTTTTATATATATTAGATGTTTGTATTTGGAATGTTTCGGTGTTACCTAATATAATCCCTGTTGACGCAGTTGGCATACAGGCTGTGGTTAAAGAGTTTCTTACACCGTGCTCTTTAATTTTAGTTCTAAGTGTATCCCAGTCCCATTTTGATGATGGATTAACATTCCATAGATCAAATTGAAACTTACCTTCAGAAATAGGTGAATTTTCAAATGTTTCGTAAGCTCCCTTTTCTTTTGCTAACTCACATGAAGCTTCTAAAGCACCAAAGTAAATTGTTTCAAAAATTAATTTATTTATCTCTTTAGCCTCTTCAGATTCATAAGCTATACCCATCTTGAAGTAAACATCTGCCAGACCCTGTATTCCTAAACCAATTGGTCTATGTTTATTATTAGATCTTTCAGTTTTGTCAGTTGGATAAAAATTTATATCTATTACTTCATCTAAGTTTTTTGTAGCTAATTTTGCAGTCTCATAAAGAGCATCATAGTCATATATTAATTTTTTATCAGATTTTTTAACAAACTTTGGTAGAGCTATTGAAGCTAAATTACATACAGATGTTTCATTCTTATCTGAATACTCAACTATCTCTGCACATAAGTTAGATGATTTAATGACACCTATGTTTTTTTGATTTGATTTACTATTAATCGAGTCTTTATAAAGCATATAAGGTTGTCCTGTTTCTATTTGCGCTTCTATGATCTTAGACATTAAATCTCTTGCTTTAATTTTTTCTAGATGTTTCATTTCACTTTCATACTTTGTGTAAAGTTTTTCAAACTCGTCACTATACACATTTGAAAGGCCTGGACATTCATGTTCACTCATGAGTGTCCATTCTTCATCATTTTCTACTCTTTTCATGAATAAATCTGGTATCCATAAAGCATAAAATAAATCTCTAGCTCTAAATTCTTCGGCACCTGTATTTTTTCTGAGTTCCAGAAATTTTTCAATATCTGCGTGCCAAGGTTCTAAATAAACAGCAAAAGAACCTTTTCTTTTTCCTCCACCTTGATCCACAGATTTAGCAGTTTCATTAAAAATTTTAAGAAATGGAATAAGACCATTAGATTTGCCATTTGTTGATTTTATTCTACTTCCACTGCCTCTAATATTATGAGCATGCATTCCAATACCACCTGCTGTTTTAGATATTAGTGCACAATCTTTTATTGTATTAAAAATTCCTTCTATTGAATCATCTTCCATGCCTATCAAAAAGCAGGAAGATAGTTGTTGCATTTTTAATCCACTATTAAACAATGTTGGAGTAGCATGTGTGTACATCCCACTTGATAAACTCTTATAAGTTTCTTTTATTTTATCTAAATCAAACACGTTGCCTGTAACTGTTAAGGTTACTCTCATCCATAAGTCCTGAGGTCTTTCGATTGTTTTATTATCAAATTTTAGTAAATATGCTCTGATTAGTGTTGTGAGAGCAAAATAATCAAAAGTATAATCTTTGTCATAGTCAATAACGGACTCTATTAAGTCTGCATTTTCCATTACTTTTTTATAGTAGTCTTCTCTTAACAATCCATCATTGTATAAATTTTTTGTTGTTATTATGAATCCAGGAGTTTCTTTATGTAATGAATTTACTTTTATTCTTGCTGCAAGATAAGAATAATCAGGATGTTCTACTGTTAAAGCAGCGGCAGTCTCTGCAAGATAAGTATCAATTTCAAAGGAACTAATATCATTATATAAACCTGGTACAGCTTTTTGAACAACAACTATTGGATCAATATTTAGACCAGTAGATAAGACAGAAACCCTGTTGGTAATTTTATCTAATGAAATTGGTTCTTTACTTCCATCTCTTTTAGTTACCATCATCGAGGAAGCTTTTTCACCGACTTCTTCCTTTAGTTTTTTTGTATGATACCTCGATGCTGCTCTCTGCTCTCTATATAGAACATATGCCCTAGCTACTTTATGGTGTTCATCCCTCATAAGAGCTAATTCAACTTGGTCTTGTATATCTTCTATGTGAATCATGTCTCCATCAGCAATTCTTCTAGTTAGAGCTGAGACGACTTTATGTGTTAAAGCTTCAACAGTTCTATGAATGCCGTCTTGTTGCTCTTTTTCTTTATTTTTATCATTTCTAATTTTTGTTTGTGCTAAGAATGCTTTCTTAATAGCGTTAGAAATTTTGTCTGATTTAAAAGGGGTAATAGCTCCATCACGACGTACAACGGTTAATGTAAGTATGTTTACACTTTTTTCTTCAGAGATGTTTGCTGATACCTGTAGATTGTCTGCCATTTAAATTCTATCCATTTTTAAAAAATTATTGTCGAAAAACACAATATGTAGTGCCGCCGAAAAGGGACAATACAACATTTGCTCAATATCGCAATAAGAACAAAATAAGAACATAAATATTTTTTTTATCATGTCAATCCCTTACTTAATTGATATTTTCCAGACACAAACAAGTTATTGAAATATTTAGATTTACTTATCAACTTAAGTCACATTTTGTTAAATTTATTAATTGAGTCATTTTTTCTTTTAACTTAAATCTGCCATAAATTATTAATAAAATCTGTTATGACAAATATAGCATTAGTAGATGACGAACAGTCGATTCTCACATCAGTGTCTCTTTCTTTAGAAAGTGAGGGGTTTAGAGTTGATACATTTATTAACGGGGTTGAGGCTTTGAAGGCTCTTGAAAGCAAATCTTATGATTTGGGGTTATTTGATATTAAGATGCCAAAAATGGATGGAAATGAACTTCTTTCAAAAGTACGTTCAAGCAAGGTTGAAAAATTAAAAGAACTTCCAATTATTTTTTTAACATCAAAAGATCATGAACAAGACGAAATTATCGGATTGAGAATGGGTGCTTCAGACTATATAAAAAAACCATTTTCACAAAAATTGTTAAATGAACGAGTGAGAACAGTTCTAAGGATTCATAATAATAGAACCGAAGATCAAAAAAATAAGAATATTGAAAAACAAAATTTTGTAAAAGGTGATTTAATACTAGATGAAAATAAGCAATTATGTTTTTGGAAAGGTATAGAAATTGAGCTTACGGTTGCAGAGTTTAATTTAATTAAATCACTTGCTCAGTATCCTGGAGTAGTAAAAGATAGAAATCAATTAATGGACGCTATGTATGGTGACTCTATTTATGTTGATGATAGGACTATTGATAGTCACATAAAGAGATTAAGAAAAAAATTCAGATCTTATGATAATTCTTTTGATCAAATAAGAACAAGATATGGCTCTGGATATTCTTGGCGTGATTAAAAGATTATTTAACTTATCAAGTTATAATTTAACATTTCAACTCATTATACTAAACTTAATTATTGTATTTTTAGGTTTAGTATTTTTATCTTATTTCAATTTCAATTTAATTCAAAATAATAAATTCATAGATAATAGAGATCAAACAATAAGATTAAATTTATCAAATATAGCAAAATATTTGGAAAATACCTCAATATTAAGAGTCCCAATTTTTCAGTATGATTATCGTTGTAGATATCTTCAAGATATTGATACATATAAGGAGAGTTGCAACTTAGTTGATAATACTAATCCTATTGAATTATCCGAACCTGAGTTAGAAAAGTTTACGACTGAACAATTTATATTTCAAAACTTTGGTGATAAAGATTTTAACACTATTATTTACAATGAAAATTGGATTAAAATTGCGGACTCCACAAACTTGTTTCTGAGAACAGATGTTGAAGAGATAAATTTATCTGAAACAAGTGAAAATATAGTTGATTTTCCAAATTTTTTTGAAAATATTTATATTAATAATTTTAACCGTATTAATAATTACATTCTTGCAAATAAATTTAATAAAAATTTAGATAAAAATGTTCATGAGATTATTTTAATTATTGAAACTATTAAAGATAAGCAACAACTTGTTAAGTCATTTAGAGACGAAAATAATGATATAACTAAAATATTAACAGCACCTATAATACAAGATAATAAGGTCTATGGAGTTGTTTTAATAAAGTATAAATTATTAATAAATAATAATGAATTAGCTAGACAATCTTTAAATTTCTTTAATTTTTTTCTTTTATTTATTTTAGTTACAATCTTATTATCATTTATTTTTTTGAGAAGCCTCATAACACCACTTAAGCAGTTAACTAAAATAACTGTTTTAGAGAGAGATAAAACTAATAAGAATAAATTAATGTACCCTGTAAGATTAGATGAAATTGGTATTTTATCTAATCAAATACAACTTATGTCAAACGAATTGAAGTCGCAGATTAATCAATTAGAAAAATTTAGCTCTGATGTTGCACATGAATTAAAAAACCCACTTACTGCAATTAAATCTTCTATCGAATTATTAACTAGTAAAAATATGAATGAAAAAAATCGATTAACACTAATAAATAATTTTAATAAAGATATAGATAGAATGAATAAGTTGATTTCTGATATTTCTCATTTTTCAAAAACTATTGCAGAAATTGAAATAGAAAATTTTGAATTAATTAATGTAAACAAATTTTTAAAAGAAAATTTTGGGGAACATTCAACAAACAAAAAAAATATTAAAATTTTTACTCAAACTGATAATAATAAAAATTTGGTGCTTCTTAACAAAGATAAATTTTTGCAGGTAATGCTAAATTTGATAGACAATAGCATTTCAATTGCTCAAAATAATTCAAATGTATTAATTACATCAAATAAAAAAAATGAAAATTGTGTTGAAATAAAAATTTATGATCAAGGTATGGGTATAGATTTAAAAGAAAAAAACAAAATTTTTGATAGATTTTATACTGATAGAATAAATGACAGAGATCAACATTCAGGTCTTGGGCTCTCAATATCATACGAAATAATCAATTCATTCAATGGTTCAATTGAATTAACAGAAAGTGACAATTTAAACTTTAGTGGAGCTTGTTTTCTTGTTAAATTACCATTAAAAAAGTAATTATAATCATTAAAGGATATTATTATGAGTGAAGATTTTAAGGTTAAAGATATTAGTTTGGCTGATTTTGGTGATAAAGAAATAGCAATAGCTGAAACAGAAATGCCAGGTTTAATGGCATTAAGGGAAGAGTATGGGGATTCGAAACCCCTGCAAGGAGCAAGAATTGTAGGTTGTTTACATATGACTATACAAACTGCAGTTTTGATTGAAACTCTAGTATTTTTAGGAGCTACTGTAAGATGGAGTTCATGTAATATTTTTTCTACCCAAGATCACGCTGCTGCGGCAATAGCTGCAAAGGGCATTCCAGTATTTGCTTGGAAAGGAATGTCAGAAGAAGAGTTTTGGTGGTGTATTGAAAAAACCCTAGAAGGTCCAGATGGTTGGAAGCCAAATATGATTTTAGATGATGGTGGAGATGCTACAAAAATCATTCATGAAAAGTATCCAAAAATGCTAGAAGACATTTTAGGTTTATCTGAAGAAACAACTACTGGTGTGCATCGTTTGAAAGAGATGGAAAAAAATGGATCACTAAAGGTTCCGGCAATAAACGTTAACGACTCAGTTACTAAATCTAAATTTGACAACTTATATGGTTGTAAGGAAAGTTTAGTAGATGGAATAAGAAGAGGTACTGATGTAATGATGGCTGGTAAAATAGCTGTTGTAGCTGGTTATGGAGATGTTGGAAAAGGTTCAGCAGCTAGTTTAAGAGGTGCAGGCGCACGTGTTTGTGTGACTGAAATAGATCCAATTAATGCACTTCAAGCAGCAATGGAAGGTTATGAAGTTGTCACAATGGATGATGCTTGTAAATATGGTGATATATTTGTTACCGCCACCGGTAATCTTGATGTTATTACGCAAGATCATATGCGACAAATGAGAGATCGCGCTATTGTTTGTAATATTGGACATTTTGATAACGAAATACAAACAGAAGCTCTTCAAAATTACAAGTCCGATGAGATTAAACCACAAGTAAGAGAAGTAGAGTTTCCAGATGGGAAGAAAATATTATTACTATCAGAAGGAAGACTTGTTAACTTAGGAAATGCGACTGGACATCCAAGTTTTGTTATGAGTGCATCATTTACTAATCAAGTATTGGCGCAACTTGAACTTTGGAAAAATTCTAAAAATTATGAAAATAAAGTTTATGTTTTACCAAAACATTTAGATGAAAAAGTTGCATCATTACACTTAAAGAAAGTTGGAGCAAAACTTACCGAATTAACTGATAAACAAGCAGAATATATTGGTGTTAGTAAGCAGGGCCCATTTAAAGATAATACTTACAGATATTAGGAGTTAATATGAAAAGATCTTATTTGTTTACAAGTGAATCAGTTTCTGAAGGCCATCCAGATAAAGTTTGTGATAGAATTTCAGATATGGTTGTTGATACTTATTTATCTTCTGGTGATCCACAAACACGCGTAGCTTGTGAGACTTTGACCACCACCAATAAAGTAGTTTTAGCTGGAGAAGTAAGGGGGCCATCAGTTCCTAAAGATAAGATTATATCTCAAGTTAGAGATTGTATTAAAGATATTGGTTATGAACAAGATGGCTTTCATTGGCAGAACTGTGATATCGAAAGTTTTCTTCATGAGCAGTCAGCTGATATTGCGATGGGTGTTGATTCTGGTAGCAATAAAGATGAGGGCGCAGGCGATCAAGGAATCATGTTTGGTTTTGCTTGTAAAGACACTGAATCATTAATGCCAGCACCGATACATTATTCTCATCAAATATTATATAAAATGGCACAAGCCCGTAAAGATGGATCTGCATCTGGTCTAGAACCTGATTCAAAAAGCCAAGTTACAATGCTTTACGAAAACGGAAAACCAAGTAAAGTTACTTCTTTAGTTATTTCTTCACAACACAAAGAAGGTTTATCTCCTGAGGACGTAAAAGAAATTGTTAAACCTTACGTATATGAGTGCATACCTAATAACTTGTTAGAAGGCCTTAAAGATGAAGAATTCTATGTTAATCCCACAGGCAACTTTGTAATTGGAGGCCCTGATGGTGACTCTGGTTTAACTGGTCGTAAAATAATAGTTGATACATATGGCGGTGCAGCGCCCCATGGTGGAGGTGCATTTTCAGGAAAGGATCCATCTAAAGTTGATAGATCTGCAGCATATGCAGCTAGGTACTTAGCAAAAAATGTTGTTGCAGCGGATCTAGCTGATGAGTGTACTATACAGTTATCTTATGCAATAGGAGTATCAAAACCTTTATCGGTATATGTAAATACTAATGGAACAAATAAAGTTGATGAACAGAAAATTGAAAAATCTGTGCAAGATTTATTTGATCTAAGTCCAAGAGGAATAAGAGAACATTTAAAGCTTACAAATGCAATTTATGTTCCAACTTCTGCTTATGGCCATTTCGGTAGAGAACCAAGTGACAAGGGACATTTTACTTGGGAAAAAACTGATCTAGTGGAAGCTCTAAAAGGTATTGCATAATAAAATTTGCAAAAATTAAGTAATCAAATTTTAGATCTTCGTGAACTTGAAAAACTCTCTACAAATTTATGCAAAGACATATCAGTTGGAGATATTTACTTATTTCAAGGAGAGCTAGGTGCTGGTAAAACAACATTTATAAGATTATTAATTAATAATCTTTTTGTATTAAATAATTTACCAAAACCATCTTCTATTACTAGTCCAACATTCCCTATTTTGATAACATATGAATTTAATTCATCACAAATATATCATTATGATCTTTATAGATTAAAGAGCCTAAAGGAGTTAGAGGAATTAGATTTCTTCGAAAATTTAAATAACAATATTACATTTATAGAGTGGCCTGAAATGTTAATTAGTTTACCGCTAAACAAAAATCATTATTTAATAAATTTAGATATGATTTCAGAAACTAAAAGAAAAATTAATATTTGTTTTAAACAATAGTCTAATGAATTCTGATCAAAATGATTTAGAAAAAATTGAGGACGGACTATCTAATAAATTAATTTATAGAATTAATGAAAAAAAGAATACGAAAATAATAATTGATTTTTCTAGAGATAAACAAGAGTTTAAAAATTTCCTTACTGTTTATGAAATATTACAAAAGATCAATATATCAATTCCTAAGATATATGAAGTTAATCAAAAGAGATATAAAATATATATGCAAGATTTTGGAAAAAATAGATTTAATAAAATATACAATAAAGATAATCTTTATAAACTTTTAAAACTAGCTGTAGAAAATATAATTGTTGTTCAAAATGAATCAAATTTAAATAATTTAAAAAATTTAAAAGAATACACTTTTGAAGATTTAAAAATTGAAATTAAAGAGTTTGTAACTTATTATATTCCTAGAAGCAAAAATTCAAATTTTCCAACTTCAAAATTTTATGAATCATGGAAAAGTATATTTTATTCTCAAAATTATAATATGAAAAACTTTGTTCACAAAGACTTTGAATTTGTTAATTTATTTTTTTTAGAAAATTGTGAATCACATTTACAATGTGGAATTATTGATTTTCAAAGTGCTTTTAAGGGATTTATAGGATGGGACCTAATATCACTATTAGAAAATCCAAGAATTAATTTTACAAGAGATTACAATGATAAATTAATTAAATATTTTTATGATAACACTTCAATTATTGAAAATTTTAATACTTTTCTGGAACAATATTATGTTTTGAGTTTAGCTCGACAGACTCGATTACTTGGTAGATGGAGAAAATTACTTAGCAAAAATAATGATAATAAATACTTAAACTATTTAAAAATAACTAAATCTAGAACAATAGCGACATTGAATAATATTAAAAATTATGAACTAAGATCAATGTATGAAAAGTATTTATAATTTATGAAGAATTTTACTTTAATGATTTTATGTGCAGGTTTTGGATCAAGAATGCTGAATTTGACACGCAGTACCCCAAAACCTCTGTTAAAATATAAAAATAAAGTATTATTAAAGAACACAATTGATTTCTTTACTAATATTGGATGTGATGAAATCTTAATAAATACACACTATTTACATAATAAAATTAAAAAGTATTTGGACAAAAATTTTAAAAAATATCCCATTCAGATTATCTATGAAAAAAAAATACTTGGTACAGGGGGGGGAGTAAAAAATATTTTCAATTATACAAATAGAAAAAAAATATGTGTTGTTAATTCTGATATTTTTTGGACTAAAAAAAATAAATTACATATCAAATATTTTCTTACTAATTATCAAGATATTTCTCACTGTAAAATGATGTTATCTAAAGATATTAATTTTTTAGGTTTAAAAAAAGAAAATGGAGACTTTAATTTAAAAAGAAATGTAGTTACAAATTGGAATAATAAAAATGAGAAATTGTATTACTCCGGCCTTCAAATCGTATCTAAAAAAATCTTTAATAAAAGAAAAAAAATATTCCCAATGAATGAAATTTGGACAAAATTAATAAAAAACAATCAAATCAAAGGTTATGTAATTCCATCTAAAATTAGACATATTGGGGATAAAAAATCAATTTTAGAAAATTAGATTTAATTTAGCTTGATAATAGATAAATATTTCTTACATATTATTTATGTCTACTCTTATAACAAACGATCAAACTTTTGATAAAGATATATCTACTAATGACGTTCCAGTGGTCGTTGATTTTGGTGCAGAATGGTGCGGTCCATGTAAAGTACTTGACCCAATTTTAGAAGAAATTGCTGTTGAGAATAAAGATAAAGTTAAAATATATAAAATGAATATTGATGAGAACCCTATGACACCACAAAAATACGGTATTAGGGGTATTCCTACAATAATGATCTTTAAAAATGGTGAGTTAATCGATACTAAGGTTGGCAGTCTTCCTAAAACAGCATTAGAGAACTGGATACAATCCAATTTATAATAGTTTTTTTCTAATTTTTCCTATCAAATACAAAGAACCAGTAATTAAATATATTTTTTGTTGATGTGATCTAAAATATTTTAAAGCATCATTTATATTATTTATTTGCTCACATTTAATAGAATGAAAATTACAAATTTCATTTATTTGTTTAGTTTTAAATGAATTTTTTTCATCCGGAATTTCTATAGCTAAAACTTTTGATACTCTTCTTTTTATTTTATTCAAAAATAAATTTGCTTTCTTATTATTCAACATTCCAAACAAGACTATGGGTTTTATTCTTTTAGTTTTTAAAAATTCATTTAGTTTATCAGCTCCATCAATATTATGTGACCCATCAAGAATTATTTTTTTATGTTTATAATTAATAATTTCCAATCTTCCTGGCCATGCAGTTTTTTTTATTGCTGCATTAATATCTTTAGTGTTTAATCTATAACCCATATTTTTCAAAATTTTTGCAAAATAAATACATATTGATGCATTTTCTTCCTGATGCTTTCCATTCAATGAAGGTTGATTATAGAAATATTTTTTTCCATCTATTTTTATCTGAAACTTATTTTTTAATGATTTTGTGACTCGATATTCTTTTCCATAAAAATATTTATTTTCAAATTTTTTTAGTTTTTTTTGAATATGATCTTTTAATTCTTTTTTTTGTTTACCAACTAATACAAACTTACAATTCTTCACTATACCCAATTTTTCATTAGCAATTTTCTTAAGTGTTTTTCCAAGAAATTCCTCATGATCAAAACTAATTGGCGTTAAAATACTACATATTTTTTTTGGTATTATATTGGTTGCATCTAATCGACCTCCTAATCCTGTCTCTAAAATAAGAAAGTCAGATTTTGATTGTTTAAACAATATGAATGCTGCTGCTGTTGTTATTTCAAAGAAAGTTATTGGTTTGTTATTATTTATTGTTTTTACATATTTTAGAGTTTCGTAAAGTTTCTTGGTACTTACTTCTTTATTATTTAGAATTATTCTTTCATTAAACCTAGATAAATGTGGTGAGATATATGCATCACATTTATATCCATTCTTCAATAAAATATTTCTTATGAAGCTTTGAACAGACCCTTTTCCATTTGTACCTGCAATATGAATTGTTTTTGGCAAATGATCTTCAGGATTACCTAGTTTTTTTAATAATAATTTTAATCTGTCTAATGAAAGATCAATATATTTGGGATGAAGTTTGACCAATTCATCTAATAACTTTTCTGTTTTAGATTTCACTTATTAACTTATATGATCTAATACTCTGTACAAAGTTTCTTTGAGGTCTTTTCTATGAGAAACTATATCAACCATTCCATGATCTTTTAAGTACTCAGCTTTTTGGAAATCTATAGGTAATTCTTCTCTGATGGTGTCTTGTATAACTCTTTTACCTGCAAAACCTATCGTAGCACCTTGTTCTGCTATTGTTATATCACCTAGCATTGCAAAAGAAGCTGTCACTCCACCAGTAGTAGGTTCAGTAAGAACAACTATGTAGGGTATATTATTTTCATTTAACAGATCAACAGCAGCAATTGTTCTAGGCATTTGCATTAAGCTTACAATTCCTTCTTGCATTCTTGCCCCACCAGATGAAGTAACAATTACATAAGGTAGCTTGTTTTCTATAGCAATTTTAGCTCCTTTAACTATTGCTCCACCAACTGCTCTACCCATAGAACCACCCATGAATTCAAAATTCATCAGTCCCGAGATAATTTCTTTGTCTTTAATTTTTCCTTTAATTAGAATAAATGCATCATCTCTATTAGTTTTTTTTCTGTATTCTTTTAATCTATCTTTATATTTTTTTTTATCTGTGAATTTCAGTGGATCGTCTGAGATTTTATCTGGGATAATTTCACTATAATCGTCATCTTTGAAAAACAATTTTATTCTATCTTCTGCAGACATTCTAAAATGATAATTGCAATTTACACAAACATATAAATTTTCCTTTAAATCTTTATGATGAATCATATTTCCACATGACACACAATTATTCCATAATTTCTCCGGAACACTTCTTCTATTTACAAGTGAGGATAGTTTAGGTTTTACAAAATTTGTTAACCAATTCATAACTTAGTTCCATCTTTCAAATCTTTTGAAAATATATTAATTTCTGACAACATCTTATCTTTGTTATTTAAATTCTCTTCAATAATTTTAATTATACTTGATCCAACAACTGCACCATCAGCTATTTTGCATATATTGTTTACATCAGTTGAGTTTTTAATACCAAATCCTGGCACAACTGGTAAGCTCGTATGTTTTTTGATAAAAGCAACAGATTTTTTAAGTTCATTAAGATCAGCAGATTTTTGTCCAGTAATTCCCATAACACTCACATAATATAAAAAACCACTTGCATTTTTTAATATTAATTTAAGCCTTGCTTCGTCAGTTGTAGGAGTAATTAATCTAATTAAATCAATATCATTTTTTTTAAGCTCATTGATCAAATCTTCATCTTCTTCTGGTTGTAGATCTACAATAATTAAACCATCAACTCCATTTTCTTTGCATTTTTTTACAAACTTCTCAATTCCAAAATATAGAATCAAATTATAGTAACCCATTAAAATAATAGGGAGATCACTTTTTGTTTTCTTTGCCTCGAAGGCTAAAGAGAAAATATTTTCTAAATCAATTCCTTTACTTATCGCTCTATTACTTGACAACTGAATTGTTGGACCATCAGCCATTGGATCAGAAAAGGGCATTCCAATTTCCATAATATCAGCTCCATTATTAATTATTGTCTTAATAATTTGTAAACTTGTTTCAAAATCAGGATCACCTCCAGTAACAAATGTTACTAGTTTTTTTTCATCATCTTTAAATGCGTGACTAATTAAATTAGTCATTTAAATCTTTATGTTTAATTCATCAGCTATTGTAAAAATATCTTTATCACCTCGGCCACACATGTTCATGACAATAATTTTATCTTTACTATAGTTTTTTGCTATTTTTTTTAATGCAGCTAATGCATGTGCTGGTTCTAAAGCTGGAATTATGCCTTCTAATTTACAACAATATTGAAAAGCTTCCAGTGCTTCTTTGTCTGTTGCCGACATGTATGTCACTCTTTTTTCCTCAAATAAAAATGAATGTTCAGGTCCAATTCCTGGATAATCTAAGCCTGCCGAAATGGAATGCGCCTCCTGAATTTGCCCAGACTTTGATTGTAATAAATATGTTTTATTTCCATGCAATACACCTGGCTTACCACCTGTTAAACTTGCTGCATGCTTATCAGTTTTTATCCCATGCCCTGCTGCTTCAACAGCAATCATTTCAACATTTGAGTCATCTAAAAATTCATGAAACAATCCTAAAGCATTTGAACCACCACCAATACATGCCATTAACAAATCTGGAGCCTTTCCTTCCAGTTCTTCAAGTTGATTACGAACTTCTTTACCAATTACAGATTGAAAATCTCTAACCATAGCTGGGTATGGATGCGGTCCTGCAGCGGTCCCAATTATATAAAAAGTATCTTTAACATTTGTTACCCAATCTCTTAATGCTTCATTCATAGCATCTTTAAGTGATTTTGACCCAGTAGAAACTGATCGTATTTCTGCACCGAGTAATTTCATTCTAAAAACATTTGGAGATTGTCTTTCGATATCTTTTTCTCCCATATAAACTATGCATGGTAAACCAAATAGAGCACAAACTGTTGCTGTTGCGACACCGTGCTGTCCTGCTCCTGTTTCAGCTATAATTCTAGACTTACCCATTTTTTTTGCCAATAAAATTTGTCCCATACAATTATTAATTTTATGGGCACCTGTATGATTTAATTCATCTCTTTTAAAATGCTTGAGGGACCGCAGTATTTGGTTTGTGACTTCCAGTAGGACTAACACCTTCATATTTATAATAAATTTTAGCCGGTGTATCTAAAAATTTTTCTAATCTTCTTGCTCGAAATAATGGAGAGGGTCTCCATTGTTTATAAACTTCTCTTACTGGTTCAGGTATTTCTATTTCTCTTTCAGTAGAAACCTCCTGCATTATTAGACCCATTGGAAATAAAGGAGCAAAGTCATCAGGACCAGCCGGTTGTTTAGTTCCAGGATGTAAAGGAGGTGGTGGTGGACTTGGTAAGTCAGCATTGATATTATACCAAAACTTTGGTGCTTTATTTTCTTCAAGTAAGTATTTAATTGAGTCGCTCATAATATAAGTATATTGGACTATAAAAAATTAAATATCAACCATAAATGAAATACTTTAACTTCAAAAATGTGTCTATTTTTATTGCCGTTTTATTAGTATTATATGTTTTTTACGGATATTTTACTCATTAATTTTTTTTGCCCCACAAACAGACCAATAAAAACTAAAATAATTCCAACTACAGAACTAAATACTATTTGTTCAGAAAGGAATATGAATCCCCATATTAAAGCAAAAACAGGAATTAAATAAGCAACATAAGATAAGAAAACTGGACCAGATTGTTTAACTATTTGATAACGCATATGAAAGGCAATAGCTGTTGGAAAAACACCTAAATAAATAATAGAAATTAATGAAATTTTATTAATATTATTTTCATAATTAATAAAATCATAGAATAAAAATGGTAATGATATAATCGCTCCGAACAATGTAGCAAAAGTTGTAATAGAAATAGGACTTAATTTCTTTAATTTATTATAAGCAGCAATATTTGAAATCATGTAACCAAATGCTGCTATAATCACAAAAATTTTAGCTAAAGTACTTATGTAGTTTTCATCTTGAAAATTAAATTTACTTATATCTAATATAAAAATAATACCTACAAAACCTATAATAATTGATAAAAATTTAATCCAGGTAAACTTATCGTCTGAAGTTAATACATGAGACATTAGTAATGTTATAAAGGGACCAACTGACATTAATAAACCTGCAGTAGAAGAAGGAATATATTGTTCAGCCCAACTAATCAGATAGAATGGTAAAAAATTTCCAGTAATACCTATAAAAGAAAGAATTAAAACTAATTCGAGATTAAATTTAGGATGTTTGTTATATGAATAATATAGAATAATTAAGAATATTGATGCTATTATTAATCTTAAGGAAGCTATACTTGTAGGAGTAAAACTAGACAGACAAATTTTAATAACGAAAAAAGAAGATCCCCAAATAGCAGCTAAAATTATAAGAAGTATGAAATTATTTGATACTAATTTATTTAACAAAAATTAGATTTTATTTTTTGGTTGAGGAATTTCAATATTTTCAGAAGGTTGCATAAATTCATCTCTTCTTCCATCCCAAAGATAATCTGCATAATCAAATTCTGTAATCATTCTATCAGATCGTTCAAATGTTAAACCATATTTTCTACAATAACTAGCAAATTCTTCAGCATTGTCTATTGGTAAATTTTCTACAGTCCATTTTCTAGAACTTCTATCAAATTTAAAACCATTTTTTTTGAACCAATCTCTGTGATAATATGAATCTCTACCAAAAGCTGAAAAAGTTATTTTCTTCGTCATAATGTTATGGGCTCATACATGAAAAACTTAAAAATAACAAATTTAATTTTTAAAATTAATTTTATTTAAAATAGTAGAAATCTAGTAGTATTTATAATAAGATAATCATATGGATCTTTACAGTAGCAGTGAAATAACAGTTCATCAGTTAAATGAACTTAAACAAGATGACAAAAAAATTCAAATTATAGATGTAAGAGAAGATACTGAAAGAGATCATGCTCATATTAAAGGTACAATACACATGAAACTTTCAGAAATTGCTAAAAGATACACCGAGTTAGATAAGAAAAAAAATATTTTTGTAATGTGTCATACCGGTACAAGAAGCCAAGCTGTATGTAAATGGCTTAAAGGACAAGGTTATAACCATTGTGTTAATGTACTTGGCGGAATAGATGCATGGGCTGCATTAATCGATAGAAATATAAGAAGATATTAAGATATACTCTCTAAGTACAAACCTAGAAAAATAATAATTATACTAATTAAAAATAGTATTATCCTGAACAGTATTTCAATGAAAAGATTAAATCTTATTCGTTTTTTTATAATTAGTTTATATAGTGGGTTACTAATTGATAAAGAAATTAACAGTATCCCAATAATAATAACAAACCAATGCATAAAGTTAAAAAATACATAGCTGAAGATTTAAAATTTTCAAATCAAACTATTCAAGAAATGAAGATTAATTCAAAAAATTTTTATAATAATATTAAAGAGAGAAGAAGTATACGCGAATTTTCAAAAGATAAAATTGATATAAATGTTATTAAAAATGCGATCTTATCTGCAGGATCAGCTCCAAATGGAGCAAATCTTCAACCTTGGCATTTTGTTGTAATAAAAAGTAAAACTGTAAAAAAGAAGATTAGAGTAGAAGCAGAAAAAGAAGAAGAAAATTTTTATAAGTACAAAGCTCCTAAAGAGTGGTTAGATGCATTAACTCCTTTAGGAACTGATGAAAATAAAAAATTTATTGAAAATGCACCTTATTTAATAGCTATATTTGAAAAAAAATTTTCAATTTCAAAAAATAAAAAAATAAAAAATTATTATGTAAAAGAGTCTGTTGGTATAGCTACTGGTATATTAATTACTTGTTTACATTTTTCTGGCTTAGCAATGTTAACTCACACACCAAGTCCAATGACATTTCTTAACAAAATTTTGAAGAGACCTAGCAATGAAAAACCATTTGTTTTACTTATTGTAGGACGACCAGATAAAGATGCAAAAATTCCAAAGTTTGCAAAAGAAAAGAAAAAATTTGAGGAAATTACTTCAATTTTTTAACCAAGTTCTTCTGGTTTCATAGTTTCATAAACCTCATAAGGCATATGTATCCAAGGAGAATCTTCCAAGTAATCAACAAAATAATTTGGTTTAAATGATGATACCGACTTATAAAACAAAACCCCTGTTCTTATTGGTTCATCTATATAAAAACCATAAGTGTGATTTAACCAATCAATACTTTTTTTTAGAGTAATTCCTGAGTCTGCTAAATCATCTACTATTAGAACTTTTGATCCAATATTAGGGCTTGTTTTTGCCAAATCTCTTGAAAATGTAATTGCACCTCTTTTATTTTTTACTCCCTCACCTTTATATGATTCAACAGAAAGAATTGCTAAAGGAACATCAAATATTCTTGCCATTACATCACCAACTCTCATGCCTCCTTTTGCTATACATACAACCTGATTAAACTGCCATCCATCCTTATGAATTTGTTTTGCTAAGTCTTCTGTTTTACTTCTATATTCGTCCCAACTAATGTGTAAATCAGACATAAATCATCCTTTGAAAATAAGAATTAAACCTCTCTCTTATAAAGAGAGAGGGTTATAAGAATTTTAATTATTGTGGTACTTCGCCGTCAATACCTTGAACATAAAAGTTCATTCCAAGTAACATTCCGTCAGGTGCTACTTCACCTTCAGGAACTACAAGCTCACCGGCTTGATTGTAAATTGGACCAGTGAAAGGATGAATAGTTCCATCTTTAATTCCAACTTCCATATTTACAGCTTCTTGAATCAAACTTGCTGGCATAAGTTTATTATTATATGGTGACATTACCACCATACCTTTATCCATACCATCCCAAGTATCACCTGAAGACCAAGTGCCATCTACAACTGCTTTTGCTCTTGCAGCATAGTAAGGACCCCAAATATCTTCAATTGAAGTTAAATGTGCATCAGGACAGAATTCTTCTTGGTTTGAAGCTTGACCAAAAGCATAAACACCTGCTTTTTGTGCGGCTTGGCAAGGTGCGTATGTATCTGTATGCTGAACAATTATGTCAGCTCCTTGATTAATTAATGTATTAGCTGCATCAGCCTCTTTACCTGGATCATACCAAGTAAACACCCAAATTATTTTCATTTTGATATCTGGATTAACTTTAGCTGCTGCTAAATAAAATGCATTAATTCCTCTTACAACTTCTGGAATAGGGAATGAAGCTATATAACCAATAGTATTAGTTTCAGTCATATGACCAGCAATATGACCTTCAATCATTCTTCCTTCATAAAATCTAGCTGAATATGTAGCAACATTGTCAGCTTGTATATATCCTGTAGCATGCTCAAATTTTATATCAGGAAAGTCTTTCGCAACTTCATGTGTCTGATCCATGTAGTTAAAGGACGTTGTAAATATTAAATCATGTCCTGAGTCAGCTAGCTTTCGAATTGCTCTTACTGCATCTGCATTTTCAGGAATATTTTCAAGATATGTAGTTGTTATGGAGTCACCTAATTGACTCTCCATATATTTTCTTCCTACATCATGCATATATGTCCAACCATGATCTCCTGGAGGACCTATATAAATAAATCCAACTTTTTTAGGGTCTGCATAAGCAGAACCAAATGAAAATACTAAAAAAGTAGATAAAAAAGTTATTATTCTAATCATTTTAACCTCACCTGCTAATATAACGATTACTCAATAACATTTGTAATATAGAAACAGATCAGATCAATAATTGTATAAGAAAAATAAATAAAAAAGAGTGGATATTTATCTTCCTTTATAGAAAGGAATAGTCAAAGATGCTGGGGCACTTAGTTTTATTCTTAATTTATTACTAGATATTAATACTAAAACTATAATTGTAGCAACATAAGGAGCCATACTAAAAAATTGACCAGGAAATCTTAGACCTAGTGCTTGAAGATTCATTTGAAGAATAGTAACGCCTCCAAAAATATACGCTCCAATAAGAACTCTTTCTGGTTTCCAAGTTGCAAATACAACTAAAGCTAACGCTATCCATCCACGACCAGCTGTCATACCCTCTTGCCACATTGGAGCATAACAAATTGAAATATATGATCCTGCAAGTGCACACATAGAACCTCCAAATAAAATTGATAAAAATCTAATTTTAATAACACTATACCCTAATGCATGTGCAGAATTATGAGATTCTCCCACTGCTCTTAAAATTAAACCAGCTTTAGTTTTATAAAAAAAATAACTAACCAAAAAAACAATTAAGAAAGAAAATATAACAAAAAACCACGGTGATAGACCATCAATTGGTGTTCCAATATATTGTTTACCAAGCATAGAACTTAGACCTATTCCAAAAATAGTTAATGCCAATCCTGTTGCAATTTGATTTGACATTAAAAATAGAACTAAAAAAGCAAATAGACCAGACATTATAATTCCAGATATTATAGATACAAAAAAAGCTAAAAAATAACTTCCGGTAATTACTAAGATAATAAAAGCGGACACTGCTCCTACCAACATCATTCCTTCTACACCTAAATTTAAAACTCCAGATTTTTCTGTGACTAACTCACCTATACCTGCAAAAACAAGTGGTGTTGTTGCAATTAAAACAATTTGTAATATTCCAAGTATTAAATCAAAATTCATAATAATTTTTTGTAAGTTAATTTATAGTTAATTAGCAATTCTGCACCTAATAAATAAAATAACACCAGTCCCTGAAATATAAAACCTACTGCTGAAGGGATCTGTAGAAACAATTGTGCATCTTCAGCGCCAAGATAAGTAAGAGCAATAACTAAAGAAGCAAAAATTATACCAATTGGGTGAAGTCTACCTAAGAAAGCAACAATAATTGCAGTAAATCCATAGTTAGGAGAAATATCCCTATATAATAATCCTATTGGGCCGGATACTTCAGCTAAACCTGCAATACCTGCAAAAGCACCACAAATTGCAAAAGCAAAAAAAACTAAAGTTGTTTGATTAAAACCAGCATATCTAGCAGCTTTGGGACTGTAACCGGATACTTTTAATTGAAAGCCAAAAATAGTTTTTGAAAATATAAACCAAGATACAAAAATTAAAAATAGCGTTATAATTAATCCAAAGTGAACCCTTAAACCATCAAATAGTAAAGGCATTCTTCCAGATTCACTAAATGGTCTTGATTTAGGAAAACTATAACCAAATGGATCTTTCCAAGGACCCACTACTAAATAATCTAAAATATATAAAGCAACATAAACTAACATTAAACTTGTTAAAATTTCATTTGTATTAAATTTTGTTTTTAAAATAGCTGGAATTAAGCCCCACAATGCTCCTCCAATAGCTCCGCCAAAAATCATTAATGGCAACAACCAAAAAGCATTTGTATCATGAAATAAAATTCCAATACCTCCACCAAAAATTGCACCCATGGTCAGTTGTCCTTCAGCTCCAATATTATAAATATTATTCTTAAAACAATATGAGAGGCCAATTGCAATTAAGGCTAAAGGAGTTGCTTTTACAAATAATTCAGAAATACCGTAGGTTGAAGAAATAGGTGAAATAAAAAATGTATACAATGCATAAACTGGATCAAAACCAAGAAGAACAAAAATAATTGAACCTGTAATTAAAGTTAAAACAATAGATATTATGGGAACAAAAAAATTCATTAGACCCGAACTCTGTGATCGAGAAACTATAGAGGGAAATAAAC
>CACLAN010000001.1 GCA_902604905.1 uncultured Alphaproteobacteria bacterium | reverse complement strand
AAGACTAAATATAATCGGTGAAATAATTATTATTGAAGAGCTTATTAAAAAAATTGATTGTTGCAAAATCATATTTTTATAATTTATTACAAGTATAGATGAAATTATAAATCCAGATATACTAACAATTATTCCTGTGGTAATTGAAATAATAAGAGAATTAAAAAAAGATTCTAAAAATTTTTCATTAATTAAAGATAAATAAATACCATTATTTATAAAATGATAAATTACAGAAAGTATTGGAGAAAAAAGAAAGATCGAAAAAAATACAATTAATAAAGAATCTATAATTTTTATAGCTTTGTATTCTTTATGAGGATGAATAAAATTAATTTGATCTATTTCAAAAAAATTTGAACCTTTTAATTTGTAAAAACCAATAATTAAAAAAAATAAACATATAAAAATTTGTAAAAAACTTAGTAAAATCGCTTTATTAAAATTTAGTTCAAAAAGTGCATATTGATAAATTGCCACTTCAATTGTTGAATACATAGGTCCACCACCTAACGCCATTACTATTGCAAAACTTAAAAAACAAAGAGAGAATATTATTGAGAACACAGTAAAAAAATTTTGTCTTATATAAGGCATCTCTAATTTTAGAAGATTGCCAAAAAAAGTAATGTTTAGAGAGCTAGATATTTCATAATATTTTAAAGGAATACTATTTAAGGATTGAAAAAATAATCGGGTAGCAAATGGTGTATTTAGAAGTATATGGGCAATTAAAATTGCTTTTATTCCAAAAATTGTCTCTATCGATAAATTCTCGTACAAATTAAAATATGAGTTATAAAAACCATTATTTCCAAAGAGTTTAATTACTGCAAACACTATTAAGATTGTCGGTATTACAAAGCAAAAACCACAAAGAGAAATTATAAATTTAATAATTTTTAAATTCTTATGTCTATTTAATGCTAATGCGAATGGAATAGCTAAAAAACAACTTAATAGTGCTGAAAGAAAAGCTTGATAGAGTGAGAAATAAATTAGACGATGTGTATAAGAATTTTGAAAAAAATTATAAATTACCTCTAAATCAAAGTTAATTTTTGAAAAAATACCTACGAAAGGCAATAGGATTATTAATCCAAAAAAAAATAATACTGAATAATTATATTTATAATACAATTTATTTAAGAGGCATTAAGCCACTCATCAATCCATTTTTCTTTATTCTTATTAATTTCTTTTGGATCCATTTGAATAAAGTTAGGGACATCTAGTTTATCAAATGCCTCAGGTAAATCTTTTATATTTGTAACGGGGTACATAATATTTGTTGATGGTATGACTGATTGAAATTCTTTTGATAACATAAAGTTAAGAAATTTATTTGCTAAATCTTTATTTTGTGAATTATTTAAAATACCTGCAAATTCAATGGTTATATAATTTCCCTCTTCAAAAGTTGTAGCAAGAATATCATACCTTTCTTCAAACATTATATGTGCGGCTGGAGATGTAGTATAACTTAATACCATGTCAGCTTCTCCTGCCATAAAAAAATTATAATATGCATCTGTCCATCCTTTGGTAACGGAAATAATTTTTTTATTTAATTTTTTCCATTCATCCCCAGCTTTATCTCCATATAATGCTTTCATCCAAGTTAATAATCCTAAACCAGGGGTAGAGGTTCTCGGGTCTTGAATTACAATTCTAGCATTAGTAGAATTAATCAACTCATCCATTGATTTTGGAGGTGTTGCTAAATTTGCTTCATTATACACAAAAGAAAAATATCCATAATTATATGGAACAAATTTATTACTTTCCCATTTTAATGGTAAATTAATTAAGTTGTTTATGTCATTGATATTATGAGTTGTAAAAAGCTCAGATTGTTCGGCTAAATCAAATAAATTCATATCAAGACCTAAAACTATATCTGCTTTGGAAGTATCACCTTCTAAAATAACTTTATTCAATAATGTTGCTGCACTGTCTACAGCAACAAATTCTATATCCGCATTATTTTTTTCTTCAAATATTTTTTCAATTATGGGTCCAGGACCCCATTCTGATACAAAAGAGTCGTATGTATAAATGGTTAGTTTCTCTGCATAGATTGAGAAAGAAATAAATAAGGTAGTTAAAAAAATTAGTATAGTTTTCATGTTTCCTCCGCTGGCATTATCCAGATCAGGTTAAAAGGGTATAAATCTCAGCATTTAAGCACCCCTAGTTTAATTATAATAAATATTATTTTAGAAAACAAACATAAAAGATTGTTTTTAGGTTATTTATGAATATAACAAATTTTTTCGGGGAGTAGCGCAGCCTGGTAGCGCACCTGGTTTGGGACCAGGGGGTCGAAGGTTCGAATCCTTTCTCCCCGACCATTATTTAATTTTCTTCTTTAAAATTATCATATTTGCTTTAGTAAAAATTAAATGGATTTGAAACTAATATATGGCAACATGAGAGCTCTTTGTGAAGCTCCCCAGATGATGTTACATTACGCAGATATTCCGTATGAATACAAAATGGTATGGGATCATTATGGAAGTAGCTGGGCAGAAGTTAAAAAGGATATTATTTTTAATAGATTACCTATTTTAATAATAAATGAAGATAAATATCTTTGGCAAAGCAATACAATTATTCGATATCTCTCTAATTTAACAAAAACAAAACCTTCCGACGAATTTCAATTAGCGTACTGTGATGCTGTTTTTGAATCAACTCATGAAATGTTTTCTCCTTTGAATCCAACTATAAATATGACTTTTGGTGAAAAATATAACTCTAATAAAAAGAAACTTTTAGAAGATATTTTGCCAAATTCTTTAAATAATTTTGAAAAACTTTTACAAAATAGTTCAGGTAATTTTTTTATAGGCAATGATCCATTTTACTGTGATTTTAATGCTTATCATCATTTTTCAATGTGCTTAATATTAGATAAAAATATTTTCTCAAATTTTCCAAATTTAAAAAAATTTATCAATAATTTTGAAAAACTTAATAATATTAAAAATTATTTAGATGGTAGACCAGAGTTGGTAGAACTAGGAAAGTCACCTCATTTTCTTATTGATGGAAAAAAAATTCCTACAGGTTTAAACCCAAATAAAAAGTATTAATTTATTTTGATTTTTAATGTTTAATTTTTACTCTACTGCAGGATTAATTTTTGGTAATGAAACTTCTCTTAAATCTTGTAGTCAGATTATTGATACATTGGGTAAAAATATATTTGTAGTATCTGATAGAGGTCTGACTGAATTAGGCTTGATTGAGCCAACAATTAAAAGACTTAAAAAAAATTGTAATATTAAAATATTTAATGATGTTGAGTCTGATCCATCAAAAAAAACATTATTAAATGCATTTAGTGATGCAAGAGAATTTGAATCTACTGGAGTTTTAGGTTTTGGTGGGGGTTCATCTATGGATGTTGCAAAGCTTGTATCTTTACTTCTTGGATCAAATCAGCAAATCGAAACAATATGGGGTGTTAATAATGCAAAAGGCCCAAGGCTACCACTTGTACTTATTCCAACAACAGCAGGAACTGGATCAGAAGTTACACCAATTTCAATAATAACTATGGATGATAAAGAAAAAAAAGGAGTTTCTTCAAAATTTATATTACCTGATCTTGCAATTTTAGATCCATTGTTAACAACTAATTTACCCGCTAATATAACTGCATCAACTGGAATAGATGCAATGGTTCATGCAATTGAAGCTTTTACATCTATAAATTCAAACAATAATCCTGTTTCAAAAATGTTATCTATAGAAGCACTCAAGCTTCTTGGCTCATCAATTAAAACTGCTGTATTTGAAGGATATAATATAAATACAAGATCAAATATGCTACTTGGATCAATGCTAGCAGGTAAAGCTTTTGCAAATTCTCCAGTAGCAGCAGTTCATGCATTAGCATATCCTATCGGAGGTTTATTTAATATCTCTCATGGGTTATCAAATTCTTTAGTTCTTACAAGTGTTATGAAATTCAATTCCAAAAATGAAGAAACAAAAAAAAATTATGCTCATCTTGCACCATACGTATTTAAAAATTTAGATAATAGTAAAAATGATGAGTTTTTGTGTAACAATTTTATAAATGGTTTAGAAAGATTGTGTAAGGAACTTAATTTACCTTATAGGCTTAGAGATTTAGAAATTCCTGAGGAAGCTTGCAAGTTAATGGCTAGTGAAGCAATGAAACAAACCAGATTATTAGTTAATAATCCTCGGAAAATTGAAGAATCTGATGCCTATAATATATACAAATCTGTTTGGTAGATTTTGTTTACTTACAAATTAATTTACCTATTTAATTAACATAGATCTTAATGATAAAATCAACAGTTAATCAATTTGCAAATTCTCTTGGATTAAATAAGGATGAATATATTCCAAAGGGAAAAGCTTCCTTTTCACTTTTTAAAATTGAAATTCTATCTGGATTAACTGTTGCAATAGCACTTGTTCCAGAAGCAATTGCTTTTGCATTTGTAGCAGGTGTAACTCCACTTTCAGGATTATATGCTGCTTTTATTGTAGGATTAGTAACTGCAATTTTTGGTGGAAGACCTGGAATGATTTCTGGAGCAACGGGAGCATTAGCTGTGGTTATGGTGTCATTAGTATCTGAACATGGAGTCCAATACTTATTTGCCACTGTAATCCTGATGGGAATTTTACAATTTCTTGCAGGTATTTTTAAATTAGGAAAATTTATGCGCATGGTTCCTCAACCTGTAATGTTAGGTTTTGTAAACGGTTTAGCTATCGTAATTGGTTTATCTCAATTGCATCAATTTCAAATATATAATTTTGATGGAACATTTACATGGATGTCTGGAGAGGTGCTTACATATTCTTTAGTATTAGTTTTTTTAACCATGTTAATCATATGGTACTTACCAAGGGTTACTAAATTCATTCCATCTACATTAGCTGCAATTCTTCTAGTTACTTTTCTAGTTTTACTTTTAGATTTACCCGTTCCAAGAGTAGGGGATTTAGCAAGTGTAGCAGGAGGACTTCCAAATTTTTCCATTCCAACAGTTCCACTTAATTTAGATACTTTTTTCATTATCTTTCCTTACGCAATTATTTTGGCTGCAATTGGACTAATTGAAAGCTTGTTAACTCTTAATCTTGTAGGAGAAATTACTAACAAAAAAGGTGGAACCAGACAAGAATGTTTAGCTCAAGGTGTCGCTAACGGTATCACTGGCTTTTTTGGAGGTATGGGTGGTTGTGCTATGATTGGACAGTCAATGATAAATGTGAAATCTGGAGGTAGAACAAGAATTGCTGGCATATCAGCAGCAATTTTTTTACTAATTTTTATTCTATATACTTCAAATTTAATTGAACTCATTCCTATAGCATCATTAGTAGGAGTTATGTTTATGGTCGTAATTGGAACATTTGCATGGAATTCACTAAAATTATTATTCGTCGTTCCTCGTTCGGATGCATTGGTAATTGTTTTAGTTACTTTAATAACTGTATTAGAAGATTTAGCTGTTGCCGTAGTTGCTGGTGTAATTATTAATGCACTAGTATTTGCTTGGAAATCTGCTTCAAGAATTAGAGCAATAGAGAGACAATCAAGAACAGAAAAAGGTGCTAAGGTATATGAAATTGAAGGACCTCTTTTTTTTAGTTCAACTAATAGTTTTCTAGAAATTTTTAAGCCTGCCGAAGATCCTAGTTTAGTAATAATAGATTTTGCAAATTCAAAAGTTATTGATCAATCTGCTTTAAAAGCAATTGAGGATATTGCAGAAAGATATTCAAAATTAGGCAAACAAGTAAAGTTAAGACATCTTACGAAGGACTGCCACAGCCTTTTAAGAAAAACAGGTCAATTGATAGTTGATAGTGATGATGATCCTGATTATGGAATAGCTGTTGACTACGGTGTAAAATTAGGAATTTTTGGTAAATAATTAAAACTCTAATGATCCTTCAACGGAATACTGTAAAATATTTACAATCTCATCAACGTTTTTTGTAACAGCAAGTGCTGCAGCGTCAACTTCTTTTAAAGCATGTTGATGTTCATCACTATGCATTATTATGAGAGATTTATTCAAGGCTGATGCATATCCTGCATCAAAAGCAGCATTCCATTGTTTATATTTCTCACCAAAACGCACTATTACTATATCTGCTTTTTCAATCGAGTTTCTAGTTCGTATGGCATTTATTTTGGCTCCTTTGTTATCGTGCCAAAATTTTTTCTCTTCTTCACCAAGTATTTTTACCCCAACATCATCTGATAATCCATGATTGGTAGTTGGGCTTGAAAATTCTATTTCTAAATTTTTAGATTTACATTTATCTATAATCTCATCTCGCCAATTAGTATGAATTTCACCAGATAAATAAACTTTTAATTTCATTTTTTAAAATTAACCTAAATATGCCGCTGTTAATACTGGAAAACTTGTAAATCCGAAATTACCTGATTTTTCAGATTTGTTTAATTGTTTTTTCCAATCATCTACTTTGTCTTCTGAAACACCTTGGCTTAAAGCAAATTTACTTAACATAGTTTCATAAAAAATTGCTGGTGAATTATTATCTCTATTTGTAATTAGATACGATAAATTTTGAGAACTAATATTTTTATATCCAAGTTTTTTTAATTTACCATTTAAATCAAGTGGAAGCATTTGGTGAAAACAATGGGCTCTAAACGCCTCATGGATGAGATCATTAATTTCTTTTTCTGGACCATAAAATCTAAAATAGTCCCAGAGAATTGAGACATTAACAAATTTAGAATTATTTTTAGAAATTCTTTTTATTTCTTTTAAGGATGTATCTATATCTTCGATATATTCTAATGTTTGAGTAGCTGTAATTTTATTACATGAAGCATCTTCTATATTGATATCATCGGCTGTAGTACAAATAAGTTCCACATTATTTTGATCTTTACATTTATCGCTTGCAACATCTAACTGATCTTGACTGGGATCAATTCCTATTACTTTGCCTTGTTCTTCAATAGATAATGAAATTTCTTGGACTAAATGACCACCACCACAACCAATATCGATAACAGTATCATTAGTCTCTAAATTTAGGGCATTTACAATAGCTAGTCTTCGTGAAACTCCAGCATAACCGTTTGCTATTTTTTGTTGAATAATACTAGTTTCATTATCAAATTTCATTTTATTATTTTTCTTATATATTTTTTAGTTATATAAAAAATACATATAAATGGAATATCAAATAACAAAAATATTAATTATTTCTTTATTTAGCTCGATATTAATTTCGTTATTTTTAAACACAAGATATATTATTTTTTTCAAAAAATTTTCAAAAAATAAAAAAATCTTATTAAATTTATTTATTTATTCTTTTTCTTCTTTGATATTGATTTTTATTAATTATTTGTTGAGTTTAAATGGATTAACTTCTTTAATAATTTTTAATGCTGCAATCATTACACTTATATACTTTGAATTAGCTCTATATTTAGAAAAAGTTTTTTGGGATGATTTTTTAGGAAATTCACTCCCTAAATCAATCAATATGCTTATTAGTTTTGTTGTAATGATGAATTTTGGTTATTTTACTCTTATGTTTTACATAAAGATTTTAGATATTGATTATTTTGTCACATAAATATCATTGTAAATTAATATACAAAATACTTATAATTTTTATGAAATAATATTTTCATATTAATAAAATATTTATTATTAATAATTTAGTATGAATAAAGTTTTGTTTGTATTACATCAAAAAACTTCAGTTCCAGGAGATGTAGGAAATAAATTTAGAGATAGGGGATATGTTGCTGAAATATGTAGACCACCTTTAGGTGAAGAACTTCCTTTAAATATTAATCAATATTCAGCTATAGTTGTATTTGGTGCACCAGGAAGCATAAATGATGAAGATGAATATATAAATAAAGAATTAGAATGGATAAACAAAGTTATAAAAACTGACATTCCCTATCTTGGAATTTGTTTTGGCGCACAGTTATTAGCTAAATGTTTAGGTTCAGAAATAACAACTAATAAAGACGGGCTTTCAGAAATTGGTTTTTATAAAATTGAGCCAACTGAAAATGCAAAAAATCTTTTTAATTCTCAAAAGATTTTTTTTCAATTCCATTCTGAAGGATTTTCTCTTCCTACAGGCTGTGAGTTATTAGCAAGGGGTGATATTTTTAATAATCAAGCTTTTAAATATCAAAATTGTTATGCGCTCCAATTTCATCCAGAAGTAAATTTTAAACTTCATATGAGATGGCTGTATTTAGTGTTATTAAAAAATCCTAAAAAATTATTTGTCAAAGGTGCTCAAAATATATTTGTTCAACTTTATTATCGTTACAAATATAATAAAAATATATCAAATTGGTTAGATTCATTTTTAGATCAGTATTTTTTAAAAAAAACTTAAATGCTAATATAAGTGAAAATTAAAAACCTATATTTTTCACCTGTAAAATCTCTTTCTTTCAATAAAGTAGATAACTTAGAGATAATTAAAAATATTGGTATAAAAAATGATCGAATATTTGCTTTCACTAATAATCTTAATCTTAAAGATATAGAATTAATAAAAAATAATCCTTTAAAACGAGAAATATACAAATTTTTATCATTAAAAAAATATCCTGAATTAAATCAATATAATTTTTTATTAGAAGATAATTTTTTAATACTAGAATTTGAAAATAAAATAATTTTAAAAACAGATATTGATAATCAACATGAAATAAAAATCTTATGTAGTAAACTTGAGGATATTTTACCAAATATAAATAAAATTAATTTATTAAAAGATATTGTGAATCCTTTTTTTGATACA
This sequence comes from uncultured Alphaproteobacteria bacterium, assembly GCA_902604905.1. Taxonomy (GTDB): domain Bacteria; phylum Pseudomonadota; class Alphaproteobacteria; order HIMB59; genus CACPNW01. The sequence goes on along the minus strand of CACLAN010000001.1, from coordinate 175,463 downwards.
ATGCCAAATAAATCAATATCATTAATAAATTTAAACAGTATTAAAGACTTTGAAAACCTATCTAATCATCAAGTTGAACATGAGCGTTTTAGAGGAAATATATATGTAGAAGACTTAGATAAATGGGAAGAAAGGAAGCTGGTAGGTAAAGTTTTATCAATCAGTGATATAAAATTTAAAGTTATTAAAGAAATTCCCAGATGTGCAGCAACTAATATTAAGCCCAAAACTTCTGAAATAAATCTTAATATTCCTTTAAACCTAAAAAAAATATACAACCACATAAATTTAGGAATATATTTAGATCCTTTAAATGATGGTAAAATAAATAAAGGTGATCTTATAAAAATTAATGAATAAATTCTTTCTAAATCATTCAGAAAAACTTACAGGATATCTATTAATTCTCCCTGCTGTTTTAATAATCAGTCTATTTGGAATTTTTCCTGTTTTTTTTGGAATGTACATGAGTGTACACAAGTGGAAAGTTTTTAAAGGGAGATTTTTGGGATTTGAGAATTACCAAAGAATACTTGGAGACATACCAGCTTTTTGGTTATTTGTTTTAGGATTATTATTATTGATATTGAGTTATGGACTGTGGAGTGAATTTAAAAATAAAGTAAAAAATAAAATCTATTTAGCATTTTTATCTATAGCAATATTAATTATTGGAATGATATTAATTAATATCAACTGGGAAAAAATGCTTTTAACAGGTGATGAAGATTATCTTTACTCTCTTATTTATACTTTTTATTATTCGTTTTTCACTATAATTTTTGAGGTTGGATTAGGATTAATAATAGCATTTGCTTTATATCAAAAATTAGCTGGTAAACAATTCTTTCAAATGATTTTACTATTTCCTTACATTACTCCAGCAGTAATGGGTGCTGCAGTATTTTTTTTAATATTTGGTAAAGCTGAAAATTCTTTTTTAAATCAACTAATAGGAATATTTGGTTTTGAGCCTCAAATGTGGTTATTTGATAAAAGACCTATTACCGAAGTTTTATTTGGTATCAAAATAGAAGGTCTACTAGCTGGACCAAGTTTAGCTCTAATGTCATCAATCATATATGGAATATGGTCTTATACTGGCTACTATGCAATAATTTTACTCGCAGGTTTATCAATTATACCCTCTGATTTATATGAGGCTGCGAAAGCAGAAGGCGCTAGTAGATGGCAAACATTTATTAAAATTACCATACCACTATTAATGCCAATTATATTTTTTCTAATGTTGACTGGTTTTATAAATACCTTTCAAGCTTTCAATAGTATTTTTGTTATGCAAACTTCTTCTGCTGGAGATACAATGGATGTTGTGACAATAGAAATTTTTGATCATTTTTGGGGTAGAGTGAAATACGGTTATGCTGCAGCTGAAGGAGTAATTTTATTTATACTTCTAAATATTTTAGCAATATCGCAATATGTAATTTTTAGAAAAAGGTTAAGCTATGACTAGAATTATTAATGCTGAAACAAGAATACCTTATTTAATTTTATTAATAGTTTTTATTATTTCAATTTACCCTTTTTTTTACATGATATCCACATCATTGATGACAGCTGGAGAAGCATCAAATCAATATTTATTTCCAAAAAAATTGATGTTTGAAAATTATTATGAAGTTTGGACATCTAATAGATTCCAACGTTATACATTTAATAGTTTAATAATAAGTTCAATAATTGTCATTGGTGTTTTATTAACTAGTATTCCAGCAGCATACTCTTTTGCCAAAATAGAATTCCCATTTAAAAATATAATATTCTACATGTTGTTACTTTCATTAATGATTCCAGAAATAATTACATTATTACCTCATTTATTAATTATTAGAGGGGAAATTATTCCATTGCCATTTGGACCTTCTTGGATGAATAGTCTTCAAGGGTTAACAGTTCCATTTATGGGAAATATATTTGTAATTTTCTTATTAAGACAATATTTTAAAAAGATACCAAATGAATTATGGGATGCTGCAAGACTAGATGGATCTTCTCATTTAAATTTTTTACTCAAGGTAGTAATCCCAATGAGTAAACCTATTATTGTGACAGTCTCTTTATTTACTTTTATTATAGCATGGAATAGTTTTGCTTGGCCTTTACTTATATTAACTAGAGACGATTGGTATCCTGTAACAGTTTCTATCTATAGTTTTGTGAGAGAAGTGGGACCTAATTTTAATTTATTGATGGCTGCTTGCTTAATTGCAATTTTCCCGATTTTAGTATTATACTTTTTTACTCAGAAGTTATTCATAGAAAGTATATCAAACTTTGGATTAAAAGAATAAATCAGTAAATTTTTTGTAACAAAACTTTAATTTTATCTCTATATTAATTAATATTTTACGGGGTGATTATGAAATTTTATAAATATATTTTAAATTTCTTCTTAGCTTCTTTATTTTTTATCTCCTCGCAATCATTTGCAATTACAGCACAAGATATTGAAAATGCAGATCCTTCAGGTCAAACTGTTGAATTCTGGGTTCAATATTCAGATGAAAGATTAGATGCAATGATGGCAAGAGCTGAAAGATTTGAAGCTGAAACAGGAATAAAAGTTAATGTTGTTCACAAAGGACATTATGGGAAAGTTCAATCAGCTATGATGTCTGCCGCTGGAACAAAAGATATAGCAGACGTTGCAAGAGGTTATGGTAACGCTGCTGCAGATATGTACTTAATTGGCGCTTCAATTGATCAAAATATTTTAGCAAATAGTAATAAATGGGGTGTTTCTCAAGATGATATAGAAGATTGGGGTGCAAACTGGACCGTTGGCTTTTCACCATATTTTGATGGAAATCCAAAACTATTACATGAAGTTGGAAAATCAATAGAGATCCTTTATTACAATGCAGATTGGTTAAAGGAACTTGGTTTAGATGCTCCTAAAACTCCTGCTGATTTTGCGGAAGCAGCATGTGCAGCGACCAATCAAGATTATAGCGGTAAGATGGGTGAAGATGTTCCAAGTTATGGATATGAAATAGATACTGATGCAAGTAACTTTGCAGCATGGGTATTTGCGCATGGAGGTGATGTATTTGATTATGATAATGGTCAGTATATTTACAATGGCCCTAAAGCCATTGAAGCTATGGAATTCATACAAGGTATGGCTAATAAAGGCTGTGCAATAGTTGCAAGAGGTAAATATACTGATCAGCAATACTTAGGACAAGGTTCCGTTTTATTTGCTGCAGGCTCTACTTCTGGTATTACTTATTTCCAGAAAGCCATTGAAGAGGGTTATAATGGCAATTGGGATGTAGCTCCAATATCATACACCACTAGTGAACCAGTGCTTAACTTATATGGCGGTGGTTTAATTATGGGAAATTCAGGCGATGCTAATAGAATGGTAGCAGCATACCAGTGGATGAAATATATTTCTAATACTGAGAATTCAGCAGTTTGGTCAACTGAAAGTGGATATGGTTTTGTTAGAACCTCTTCTGCAGATCATCCATTAATTGCTGAAAAAAGAGCTGAACTACCTCAATATGATAAATCATTAACAATGGTTCAATACGGAAAAGGTGAACCATCTGTTCCTGGTTATTATTCAGTTAGAGGTGAGGTTGAAAAAGCTTATGCAGCCATCATTAATGGTGATGATATCATTTCAACATTAAATCAATTAAATGAAGATGCTAATGCAATATTAGCTGATGCAACTGCAGAGTAGTTTAATTAATTTACTTTTATCAAGGGTGGTTTATACCACCCTTTTTTTATGATTATTGTTTGTTCTCTTAATGATTTATCTAATGTGTGTGAAAGCATACAGCCTAAATATCTTATATCAGTTATTGATCCAGGTTATGCTCCAGAAACACCAAAGGGTGTAAAAAATCATTTAAAGTTAGGATTTGACGATATTATTGAAATTAGTAGCAATAATAAAATATTTCGATTGAATAAAGATGAAATACCTCAAATTCTTCCTGGCGAAGAGCATGTAAATTCAATAGCTAATTTTACTTCTACATATACTTATGAAGAAGATCTTGTTATCCACTGTTGGTGTGGTGTCTCAAGATCAATGGCAACAGCTACCTATTTACTATGTAGAGAAAATAAAACTAATATTGAAAATACAATTAAATATATTCGTAATCTTGCACCCCATGCAAACCCAAATAAGGTATTGATAAATCATTTTGAAAAGAAATTAGATGTTAGCAATCAAATCTCAAACTCATTTTTAAAATTCCCTTATACTAAAACTTACGATTGTTCTTCAAATTTTGCACCTGTTACTTTATTTGATATAAAAGACATCGAGAAAAACTAATGAAAGAATATGTTCGAACAATTGCTGATTATCCTGTCGAAGGAATTCAATTTAGAGATATTACAACATTGTTGCAAAATGCAGGACACTTTAAGCAAGTTATTGATGACATGGTAAAACCATGGCAAAATAAAAAAATAGATGCAGTTTTAAGTATAGAATCACGTGGATTTATTATGGCAGGGGCAATAGCTTATTTTCTAAATGCGGCATTTATTCCTTTGAGAAAACCTCATAAACTTCCGTTTGATACTTTTAAAGTCTCGTACGACTTAGAATATGGATCAACTGAAATGCATATCCATACCGATGCTTTAGATGCTCATAAAGATTTACTAATTATTGATGATCTTTTAGCTACTGGTGGAACTGCACTTGCGGCAGTAGAATTAATAAATAAGTACAAGGATAAAAATATTGTTGGAGCAGGCTTTATAATAAATTTACCTGAATTAAATGGTGATAAAAAATTAATTGAAAAAGGAATTGAGATACATTCTTTAATGGAATTTTAAATGAAAAATGCTGTTATTGTGGGTTACAAAAGATCACCATTCACTTTTGCTCGCAAAGGAGAAATGGCAAATATAAGACCAGAAGACATTCTTTCACAAACAATAAATCAATTACTAAATGAAATACAAATAAATAAAAATGACATAGAGGATATCATTACTGGTTGTGCGTATCCTGAAGGAGCACAAGGAAATAATATTGCTAAAATTGTTTCATTCATGACAGATATGCCTGAGCATGTAGCAGGTATGACAGTTAACAGATGGTGTGGTTCTTCAATGCAAGCTATTCATGATGCAACTGGTGCGATTGCAATTAACTCTGGAGATGTTTTTTTATGTTGCGGTGTAGAAAGTATGACATTTATACCTATGAATGGATTAACATACGATCCTCATCCTCAATTAAATAAAGATAATCCAAATGTATACATGTCTATGGGTATTACAGCTGAAAATGTTGCAAAAAAATTTAATATTTCTCGAAAAGAACAACAAGATTTTGCTATTAGCAGCCATTCTAAAGCTAATTTAGCTAGAGAATCAAATTTGTTCGACAATGAAATAGTTTCTATTACAAATAATGATGAGAAAATTAATAAAGATGGTGGAATTCGACCTAACACCTCGCATGAAATTTTAGATGGATTAAAACTTGCTTTTGATGAGAATGGAACAGTAACAGCTGGTACAGCGTCCCCATTAACAGATGGTGCATCAGCAGTAATTGTCTGTGAGGAAGAATATGCAAAAAAAAATAATTTAAATATTTTAGCCCGTATCAAATCTACAGCTGTAGTCGGTTGTCCACCAGAATTAATGGGCCTTGGCCCAATAAATGCATCTAAAAAAGCTCTTAAAAGAGCCAATCTATCTATTTCCGATATTGATATTGTGGAACTAAATGAGGCATTTGCTTCTCAATCTTTAGCATGTATTAAAGAATTAAATATGGACATAAATAAAGTAAATATACATGGTGGAGCTATAGCATTAGGTCATCCTTTAGGTGCTACTGGAGCAAGGATTACAGGTAAAGTTGCAACTTTATTGCACAATAATAATAAAAAGTATGGATTAGCGACACAATGCATAGGTTTAGGTCAAGGTATTGCAACTGTGTTAGAAAATATTAATTAAATATTATGCAAATTTATAAAACACCGCTACGTGAGTTTAAATTTCTAATCGAGGATTTTTTAAATCTTAAGGACAGTAAAACATTAAAAAAATTAGATTTAGAAACAAGCGATCTAATGCTTATTATTGAAGAAGCAGCAAAATTATGTGAAGAAACCTTACTCCCACTTAATCAAAGTGGAGATAGCGAAGGATGTTCATTTAATAATGGAGTTGTGACTGCACCAAAGGGATTTAAAGAAGCTTATAAAACTTTTTCTGAAAATGGCTGGCAGGGACTGAAAGTAAAAGAAGAATTTGGTGGTCAAAACCTTCCTTATATTATGAATATGATTTTAGATGAAATGATAAGCTCTACTAATATGTCATTTGGTCTTTATCCAGGTCTTACAGCTAATGCAATCGATGCAATTGAAAAGAGTGCTAATGAAGATTTGAAAAATACTTATTTGCCAAATTTAACTAGTGGTAAGTGGACAGGAACAATGAATTTAACTGAACCTCAATGTGGAACAGATCTTGGATTAAGTAAAACAATGGCAACACCATTAGATGATGGAAGTTATAGTGTTACTGGTACTAAAATTTTTATTACATGTGGAGAGCACGATCTAAGTGAAAATATTATTCATTTAGTACTAGCAAGAACACCAAATGCTCCTCCTGGTATAAAAGGTATAAGTTTATTCTTGGTTCCTAAATTTTTACCAAATGGAAGTGGTGATTTTAATGAAAGAAATAAAGTTGAATGTGGATCAATTGAGAAGAAGATGGGTATTCATGCTAGTCCAACCTGCGTAATGCATTACAATGAAGCTAGGGGCTGGCTAGTAGGTGATCTTAATAAAGGAATGAGAGCGATGTTTATCATGATGAATGGTGCTCGTTTGTTTGTTGGCATACAAGGATTAGGCTTATCAGAAACTGCTTATCAATCAGCACTTTATTATTCGAAAGAGCGTTTACAAGGAAAATTATCTTCCAGTAATCAAGTTGCTGATCCTATAATTGTTCATCCTGAAATAAGAAAAAACTTATTGTATATTAAATCGATTAATGAAGCAGTTAGAGGTTTAACTTTATTGGCTGGAAATCACTTTGATAATATTGAAAATTCTTCAGATGACAAAGATAAGAAATTATCTGAAAATTTTATAGCACTCATGACGCCAATTATTAAATCATATGCTTCAGACAAATCTGTAGAAAATACAAATCGAGCTATGCAAATCTATGGAGGTCATGGCTTTATAACTGATCATGGAATGGAACAATTAGTAAGAGATGCTAGAATTACAACAATCTATGAAGGTACAAACGGTATTCAGGCTTTAGATTTAATAGGAAGAAAATTACAAACTGATAATGGTGCACTATTTAATGAATTTTTTACTATGATTGATAATTATCAAGTAAAAATTTCTAATAATCAAAATATGAAAAAATATATTGATTTATTTATGCCTTCATATGATTCTTACAAAAGTATTTTTGAATATATTAAATCCTTAAATGATGAAAATGAAATTAATTCTCATGCTGTAGAATTTTTAAATTTATCATCTTTGATTTCTCTAGGTTATATTTGGTTACAATATATAGAAATTTCATTAGCAAAATTAGAAAAGCAAGATGAAAGTTTTTATAAATCTAAAATTGAAACTGGTAACTTCTTTTTAACTAAATTATTAGGTGAAACACAAGTCCTTTGTCAAAATATAAAATCTGGTGGAAAATACTATAATGATTATAATGATAAATATTTTGAAACAGCAATCTAATGACTATAAAAATTTATAAACCTTCAAAAACTTCTATGCAGTCAGGTTTTAAAAAAACTAAATTGTGGCTAGCGGAATATATTTCTGAAGTAGAAAAAGTAAAAGATTCTTTAATGGGTTGGAATAGTTCATTAGATACTAAATCGCAGATCAAACTTTTTTTTGATACTAAAGAACAAGCAATTGAATGGGCAAAAAAAAATAATTATCAATATTTTATCGAAGAACCAAAGCAAAGAAAAATTAAACCTAAAAGTTATGCTTCAAATTTCGATACAAATAGAAAAGAGCCTTGGACACATTAAGTATAATTTCTTTCTTTATTTTTTAGACTATGATAAATGCAAATTATGCGCCCGTAGCTCAGTGGATAGAGCAACCGCCTTCTAAGCGGTAGGTCAAATGTTCGAATCATTTCGGGCGCGCCAATGAATATGAGGATATATGATACATAATATTAAATGTCATTGTGGTGCAGTAGAATTAGAAGTTAAAAATGATCTAGAGATTATTAAACAATGTAACTGTTCAATTTGTAAAAGAAAAAATGCTAAAATGGCAATGGTATCTAAGGAATCTTTATCAATTATAAAGGGAAAAGAATATTTAACTTCATATAAATTTAACACAATGATAGCTGAACATTTTTTTTGTAAAATTTGTGGAATTTATACTCATCATAATAGACGAAGTGATTTAAATGGTGCTGCAGTAAACATTGGTTGTATAGATGCAATTGATCCTTTTGAATATAAAGCTGATTTTATTGATATGAAAAATAAATAATTTATGTCATTTGAATTTTTAATCTCTAAAATTCAAAAAAATAATTTTTTACTAATAGGTAGAGCAGGAGTAGACATATACCCTGATCCACCAGGAACAAAAACTGAAAATGCCAAATCTTTTGTTACTCATCTTGGAGGATCTTCTGCAAATATGGGTGTTCAATTAACTCTATTTGGAGGTAATTGCAATCTACTCACAAGAGTCTCTGACGATGCTTTAGGCAGATTTGTTATTAATCAACTAAATCACTATGGTGTTAAGAATAAATTAGTAAAATTTGAAAAAAATGAATCAAGAATTTCTTTCGCTATTGTTGAAACCACAGTTAAAGATCATCAATCAATTATTTATAGACATAAAGCTTCTGATTTATTTTTAAATAAAGATGATGTTGAAAAGGCTATTATACAAAATTTTGACTGTGTATTAATTACTGGGACTTCTTTAGCAGCTGAACCTTCAAGGAGTGCTACTTTATATGCTTTAGATATAGCAGATAAAAATAATATTCCGGTAATTATGGATATTGATTATAGACCATATACTTGGGAATCATCAAATAAAGCAAAGGAAGTTTATAATCTAGCAGCAAATAAATGTAGTGGTGTAATTGGAAATGATGATGAGTTTGGAGTATTAGCTGGTGATTACAATGATGGTTTGGATCATGCTAAACAATTATCGAAAAACGTAAGCTTAATTATTTATAAGAAAGGTGAAAAAGGTTCTATTACTTTTGCAATGAATAAAGAAATTAAAAAAGGAATATTTCCCGTTAAGCCTTTGAAACCAACTGGAGCCGGTGATGCATTTATTGGATCATTAATAGGATCAATTTTAAAGGCCAATGATTTAGAAAAATCCATAGAAATAGGTTCAGCCGCAGCAGCTATTGTAGTAACAAAAGTTGGTTGTGCTCCAGCAATGCCAAATTTGAATGAAATTTTAGAATTTATGAAATATAATAAAATTAACGAAGGAGAATAATATGCATATTCCACCATTTGATAATAAAAACAAGCCAATTGTAGATATTGAAGACAGTAGAGTTCCTTTAAATTATTTTAACATAGTAAAATTAAATAAAGATCAATCTTTTGAATATCAAACACCTGGCTATGAAACATGTATAGTACCTGCAACTGGAACAATTAATGTAGAAATTGAAGGAATCAAAGTTGAATCATTAGGAACTAGAACAGTTGATGTGTGGGATGGAGAGCCAGAAGGTGTTTATGTTCCCTCTAATACAAAAGCTCAATTTACATCTTTAGTAGATAATTCAGAAATTTTTATTGCTGGTGCAAAGTATGATAAAACTCTTGAACCATTTGCTGTTCGAACAAATGAAATTGATTTAGTTCAGTATGGCTCTGATGATACAAAAACTCATAGAAAAATTAAACATATTCTAGGTGCTAAGCATCATGATAAAGTTGGAAGATTACTTTGTAATGAGCTTTATACAGTAGGGCAGGGAGGTTGGTCAGGGTTTCCACCCCATAAGCATGATACAGATCGTCTACCTGATGAAACTAGACATGATGAAACATATAATTATAGATTTAAACCTAATAATGGATTTGGTTTTCAGATGTTTCAGCAAGTTGATGATAAAGTTGGTAAAGCTGAACATATAATTGATGGCTCAACCATTATGATTAGAAAAGGATATCATCCTTGTGTTGTGGCACCAGGGTATGAGATGTATTATTTCACAATTCTTGGCGGACTATCTCAAAGATCGCTTGTGCAATTTTTTCAACCTGAACATGCATATCAAGTTGAAACCATTCCTGGTATTAAAGATATGATTGCTAAATATAAATGACAGCGGTAAATTTAAAAACTTTACTTACTAAAGCAAATCGTAATAATTATTCTGTAGCCGGATTAGTCGTAATTAGTTGGGAAGATGCTATTGCTTACACAGAGGCAGCACATGAAACAAAAATTCCTATTATTTTACAAGCAGGACCTTCTTGTAGACAATATACTCCTGTTTCTATTTTGGGAAAAATGTTTAGACATCTTGCTGAACAAACTAAAACACCTATTTGTTGTCATTTAGATCATGGATTTTCATATGATGAATGTATCGAAGGAATAGAATCTGGTTTTACATCTGTAATGTTCGATGGATCAAAACTTCCATTAAATAAAAATATCAAAATTAGTTCAAAAATATCAAATATTGCTCATAAACATAATATTTCAGTTGAAGGTGAAGTAGGTATAGTAGGCTATCATAATGGCAATACATCTTTTGGAACAGATATCGAAGAAGCAAAAAAATATAGTTTAGAGAGTGGAGTAGATGCTATGGCAATATCAGTTGGTAACACACACTTGCAACAATCAAAGATAGCAAAAATAGATTATAATAAAATCTTAAAAATTGAAAAAGTATCCAAACTACCTTTAGTTTTACATGGTAGTAGTGGTATAAATTCTAAGATGAGAGAAAAAATCGCAAGAAATACGAAAGTAGCTAAATTTAACATCGGTACTGAGTTAAGAATTACTGCATGTAAAAGTTTAAGAAAAAGTTATAATAAAAAAAAATCAAGTTTTGATAAAATAGAAATAATAAAACCTTCAATAATAGAATTAAAAAAACATACAAAAAAAGTAATAAAAAATATTGGACCAGTAAAATGAACATATTAGGCTTTATTGGCGGAAGTGGAATTTATAAATTAGAATTTTTGACTGATATAAAAGAACATAAAATTAAATCTTCATTTGGTGATCCTTCAGGTCCAATTATTGAAGGTAAAATAGATAATAACACTGTATATTTTTTATCACGGCATGGAGAAGGCCATACTTTGTCACCATCTTCAATTAACTATTGTGCCAATATTGATTGTTTAAAAAAAGTTGGTGTAACCGATTTGATATCTCTTTCTGCAGTGGGTTCTTTAAAAGATAATTTAAAACCAGGTACATTTGTTATTGTTGATCAATTTATAGATAGAACAATAAACAGAAAAAAAAGTTTTTTTGATAAAGGAATAGTTGCTCATGTTCCTATGGCTCATCCAACATGCGATGTTTTAATGAATTTATCGAAAGATACATGTGAAAATATTAAAATCAATTATTCATTTGGTGGTACATATCTTGCAATGGAAGGACCTCAGTTTTCAACTTATGCTGAGTCAAATCTTTATATTGATTGGGGTTGTGATGTTATAGGAATGACAAATATGCCAGAAGCAAAATTAGCAAGAGAGGCGGAAATTAGATATTGTTCTATTTCCATGGTTACAGATTATGATTGTTGGCATCCCGATCATGATAAAGTAGATTTAAGTATGATTATAAAAACCTTAAATGATAATGTTGATAATTCAAAAAATTTTATTAAAAATTTTAGCTCAAAATATTATGAAGGTATATCTTTTGAAAATGATAAAACATCCAATATTTTAGATACATCTATAATTACAAAGAAAGAATTTTGGGATAAAGACTTAGAGAATAATTTAACCAATATATTAAAAAGATATAAGAAAAATTCAAATGCTAGTAAATGATAAACATTTAACAACTATTTGGTATGATAAAGCTAAAGAAGTTGTAAAAATAATAGATCAAAGACTTCTACCATTTGAATTAAAGATTGTAGAATTAAAAACACTAGAAGATTTTTGTTTTGCTATTAAAGAAATGCAAGTTAGGGGTGCGCCCCTAATAGGTGTCACTGCTGCATATGGAATGTATGTAGCATCTAAAACTACTAAAAATTTTTCAGAATTAGAAAAAGCAGGTTATAGTCTTAAGTCAACAAGACCTACAGCAGTTAATTTATCCTGGGCAGTAGATAAAATTATTACTGAGATTAAAGATATGGAAAAATCTAACTTTCAAGAAATAATTCTTTCAATAGCTAATGAGATCAGAGATCAAGATATAATTAATTGCAAAGCTATAGGTGAAAATGGGTCTAGACTTATTGAAAATATTTATAAAAAAACTCAAAAAAAAGTAAATATTTTAACTCACTGTAATGCTGGGTGGTTAGCTGCTGTTGATTGGGGGACTGCTTTAGCGCCAATTTTTATTGCAAATCAAAAAAAAATCCCAATACATGTTTGGATTGACGAAACCAGACCTAGAAATCAAGGTTTCAGTCTTACAGCTTGGGAATTAATGCATGAAAAGATAGAAAATTCATTAATCGTAGACAACGTTGGCGGTCATTTAATGCAAAATGGCATGATAGATCTTTGTATAACTGGCACAGATAGAACCTCTTTAAATGGTGATGTTTGTAATAAAATTGGCACATATTTAAAGGCTCTAGCTGCAAAAGATAATGATGTTCCTTTTTACGTTGCAGCACCAATTTCTAGTATAGATTTTAGTATTAAAAATGGAGTAAAAGAAATACCTATAGAAGAAAGAGATCCAAACGAAGTATCTATTATTGAAGGTATTGATGAAAATAATAATAGAAAAAAAATTAAAATTATACCTGAAGGTTCAAACTGTAAAAATTATGCTTTTGATATTACTCCAGCAAAATATATTACTAAATTGATTACAGAAAAAGGAGTTGTAGATAGCAACGAAGAATCTATAGGTGGATTGAAAAATTAATATGAAAAATGAGTGGAAAGAAAGTTTAGCTAAAAAATATATTAAAGAATATCAGTTAAAGAAAGTCAGCACAGATTTAGCATTAAGAATATACTCAACACATTTACTAGGAAGTAATCCAGAACTTGTTTTACATGGAGGAGGCAATACATCTGTAAAATCAATTAAAAAAAATTTATTTGGAAAAGATAACGATGTACTTTTTGTAAAAGGAAGTGGATGGGATATGTCAAACCTAAATGAAAGAGGATTACCAGGTCTGTATCTTGATCCTTTACTTAAAACTCTATCTTTAAAAAAAATGAGTGATGAAAAGATGGTTAATTATTTGAGATCAAACTTACTTGACTCAAGTTCTCCTAATCCATCAATTGAAACCCTTTTACATGCTTATTTACCATTTAAATATGTAGATCATACACATTCAAACGCGATTTTAAGTTTAGTCAATCTTAATAATTCAAAAGAGATATTAAATAAAATTTATAAAGATAAAATTGCAATAGTTCCTTATGTAATGCCAGGATTTGAACTTGCTAAATTATGTCATCAGGTAATTTCAAACAATCATAAAGTTGAAGGATTAATGCTTTTAAATCATGGTATTTTCACTTTTGGAAGTTCAGCAAAACAAAGTTATGATAGAATGATTAAGCTTGTAACATTAGCTGAAAATTTTTTAAATAAGCAAAAAAAATTAATAAAATATAATATTAATAACAAAAAAATAAATATTACTGATGTTCAGCTATGTATTAGAAATTTATACCATTCCTTTACAAACAAAAGATGGATAATAAAATTTAATAATAAGGTTGAAGATGTTAAATTTACAAATCGAAAAGATTTATTTAATTTATTTAATAAAGGACCTGTTACGCCTGATCATGTTATTAGAATAAAATCAGAACCATTAATAATACCCAATAAACATTTATCATCAAGCAAAATTATATCTAATCATATTAACGTATATATTAAAAAATATAAAAATTATTTTAAAAAATATAAAAAAAATATTACAAATTCCAAAATTGCTGATCCTTTACCAAGAATTATTATTTTAGAAGGAATAGGTTTTCTATCAATAGGTCCTAATAAAAAAGAAATGCAAGTTTCCTATGATATATTTAATGCAATGAAAAAAGTTATAATTAAAGCAAATTTAGTTTCAAAATTTAAATCAATTAACAATAGAGATATTTTTAAAATGGAATATTGGCCATTAGAAAGAGCAAAATTGAATAATCAAAATACAAAAAAATTTAATGGAAACGTTGCAGTAATTACAGGTGGCGCTGGTAAAATTGGAAGTGCGATTGCAAATAAATTTATAAATGAAAATATTGAAGTTATACTTTTAGATAAAAACTTTAAAAATCTTGATGTAAATATCAAAAAGAAATGTCTTTGTATTGTATGTGATTTAACTAATAATTCTCAAATTAATAAGGCATTAAATAAGATGTTAAAATTATTCGGTGGTATAGATATTTTAATAGCAAACTCTGGTGCAGCATTTCAAGGTAGTATGCTAAATGTAAAAAAAGATATTTTGGAAAAAAGTTTAGAGGTAAATTTTTATAGTCATCATAACATAGTCCAAAAAATAGCAAATATTATGGTATCACAAGGTTTTGGAGGTTCAATTTCTCTCAATTTGTCAAAACAATCTATAAATCCTGGCAAGGATTTTGGACCATACGGTATCGCAAAAGCTAGCTCGTTATTTTCTATGAAACAATATGCTTTAGAATTTGGAAAATATAACATTCGGGTTAATGGAATTAATGCTGACCGTATTAAAAGTGGTTTATTAACTGATCAGTTTATTAAAGAAAGAGCAAAAGCTAGAAATATGTCTTCAACTGAATATTTAAATAATAATTTACTTCAAAAGCAAGTAACTGCAGAAGATGTTGCTGAAGCATTTTTTGCTCAATTATCCTTTGAAAAAACAACTGGGAATATTATTACTGTTGATGGCGGTAATATTGAGGCTAGTTTAAGATAAGTGTTGTTAAAATTATTAGAAAAACTTGGAAGGAAGAAAATTGTTCTAGATAGAGGACCATCTCATCCAGAATTTCATAATGCAAAACCATGGATGGAAAGATATTACCTTTTATTTAGAAAAAGGCCAAAATGGTTTCCATTTAATATTCTGATTCATAAAATGTTAGATGATGACCATGGTGAAGGAGTTCATAATCATCTTTGTCCTTATATAACAATTATTTTAAAAGGCGGTTATTGGGAAACAACGAATAAAGGTAAATTTTGGAGATCTCCAGGCTACATTGGTTTTAGATCTGCAGATCATTTACATAGAGTTGACTTAAAACCAAATACAAATACTATGACGTTATTTATTCCAGGTCCCTTTGGGTTTAGAAAATCTAAAAGAGCTGATTATAAAACAAAAATTTAATTAGTTATTTGTTTTAAGTTATACCGTCGTATATCAACTTACATCCACTTAAAAAAAGTAAAACATAAACAATATTAAAAAATAATTTTTCTGGAATTCTTTTTTGCAAAAAATATCCAATTAAAACACTAATAAAAGCTAGTGGAAGCAAATAGAGAGAAATCATAAGATTTGAAGATGCCAATAATCCAACGTAATAATAAGGAACCAATTTTACTAGATTTATAACCATAAATGCTAAGGTCATGGTTCCTATAAATGAAATTTTATCAAGCTTTAATGGCAGCATATAAAAATTAATAGGAGGGTTTCCTGCATGAATTAAAAAACTTGTATAACCTGCTACAGATGACCAAAAATATCCTTTAAATCTTGTTGGTTTTAGTAAATAATTATTTTTCTGAATAAATGAAACAAGAACAAAAATAATTGAAATTATACCTACCATTATTCTTATCTGATCTTCATTGGTAAATTCAAAAGTGAGGGTTCCAAATAAAATACCAATTATTGATGCAGGGATTATAATTTTTAAAATTCTATTAATCCATTTTTTCCAATACAAATAGATTGCTGAGAAATCCATTATTATTAAAAGTGGTAATAAAATACCAGCAGCTTGCAGAGGACTCATAACAAAAGACATTACAGGTACTGCTAACATCGCTATTGGCCCAGGCACACCACCTTTAGAGATACCAAATACAAAAACACCTAAGGATGCAAAAAAATAAAAATAAAAATCCATTTAATTTAAAACTTTTAATGCACTTTTTATGTCTTTTATTTGATCATCAATATCTTCCAGCCCACAATACAATCTTATTAAAGTTCCAGTATTTTTATTTTTAAATTCTCTTTTATCTAGTGGAGGAAAAGTAATAAGACTATCAAATCCACCCCAACTATATCCTAATTTAAAAATTTTAAGTTTATTAAAAAATTTTTCAATTTGAGTATTTGAAAATTTCTTTTTCAGCATAAACGAAAATAAACCTGTGCTACCAGAAAAATCTCTTTTCCATATTTTATGATTCTTTGTATGCGGTAATGCCGGATGAAAAACATCACTAACAAGATCATGATCTAATAAATATTTTGCCATTAATAAAGCATTGCTCTCTATTTCTTTCATTCTAATTTTTAATGTTGGTATTCCTCTAATTGCTAAATAAACTTCATCCGATCCAGGACATATCCCTAAAGTTTTTGCAGCAGTTCTAATTTTTCTAGCATATTTTTTATTTGATGAAACAAAACCGATTAAAACATCCGAGTGACCATTTATATATTTAGTCCCAGCATCTATTATAATATCTACTCCTAGTTTAATTGGATTGCAAAACAAAGGTGATGCCCATGTATTATCCATTACAGTTGGGATATTATTTTTTTTAGCTATCTTTGTTATAAAAGGTATATCAATTATATCAAATGTAGCAGTACCAGGAGATTCTAAATATATAAGTTTTGTTTTTTTATTTATTAATTTATCAAAATTTTTAATTTTATTTATTGGATGAAAATATTTTATTTTTACATTGTATTGTTTAAGAATATTTTCACAAAAAGTTCTTGTGGGGCTGTAGACACTATCATTTATTAAAACTTCATCTCCAGATTTTAAGATGGCAAAAAAAGGAATTATTATTGAAGCAAGTCCCGAAGGAGATAAGACAGTATCATTACAATAATATAATTCTGAGATACTATCTTCTAATTGTTTATGAAAAGGATTTTGATTAATTCCATAAAATGTTCTTCTGTCATCTGCATTTTTAATATCATTTAAATAATCCTGATAACTATTAAAAATCATTGTTGATCCTTTGTATGTGCCAGGATTGATAAAACCTTTTTGTTTAAGAGGATTTCTGCCTATTTTAGTTAGTTTTGTTTTTATCTTCACTGTGTCTATATCTAGTATATTATTAATATTATAACACTAATTGTAGAAAAATATTAAATTACAAAATGTATCATTTGGATTAGCTTATTAATTTGGTATAGGGAAGCAATCTTTGAAAAAAGATATTTAAATAATTATTTAAACGGAGAAAATAATATGAAAAAACTATTATCTATCTTTGCAGTTGTAGCATTTGCATTCTCAGCACATGCTGGAACTCTTGATGATGTTAAAAATAGAGGTTTTCTAAAATGTGGAGTAACAACTGGTCTTGCTGGTTTTGCTGCTCCAGATGATAGCGGTGAATGGGCTGGTCTAGATGCAGATATGTGTCGTGCAGTTGCTGTAGCTGTTTTTGGAGACCGTTCAAAAGTAGAATTTATTACAACTACTGGTAAATCTCGTTTCCCAACATTAGCTTCAGGTGAAGTTGATATGCTAGCGAGAAATACTACTTGGACAATAAGCCGTGATGTTAATCTTGGTTTTGAGTTCGTAGGTGTAAACTTCTATGACGGACAAGGTTTTATGATCCCATCTGCTCTTGGTGTATCAAGTGCAACTGAGCTTGATGGTGCTACTGTATGTATCCAAACTGGTACTACTACAGAGTTAAACCTTGCTGACTTCTTTAGACTGAATGGAATTAGCTATGAAGCACTTCCAATTGAAACTAATGATGAAGGTAAAGAAAACTTATTTGCTGGAAGATGTGATGTATACACAACTGACGCTTCAGGCCTTTCTTCAACGAGAGCTGCTGCTTCAAATCCAGACAAATGGGTTGTTTTACCAGAAATTATTTCAAAAGAACCACTAGGTCCTCTAGTAAGACATGGTGATCACCAATGGGGAGATGTTGTACGTTGGTCTTTAAATGCAATGATAATTGCAGAAGAACTAGGTGTAACTTCAGAAAACGTTGATGCTCAACTTGGTTCAAACGTTCCAGAGGTACTAAGACTTCTTGGTGTTGAAGGTTCTTATGGCGAAATGCTTGAATTAGCTCCTGATTGGGCTTACCAAATTATTAAACAAATTGGTAACTATTCAGAGTCTTACGAAGCAAACGTAGGTCCAGATACACCTCTTGAAATAGCAAGAGGACTTAATGCTCTATGGACACAAGGTGGTATTTTATACGCACCTCCATTTAGATAAACGTTAATTTTTTTTAAAATAGGGGGTTTCAAAACCCCCTATTTTTTTTTATAAACATTAAAGGTTTTAAATGCGATCTAATCTTAATTTTTTTTCAGACGAAAGGTTTAGATCAATCTTTTTTCAAACATTAGTAGTAGGTCTTTTTGCTCTAGGTATTTTTTTTATTGTTCAAACAACAGCATATAATCTAGAAAAAAGAAACATAGCAACTGGATGGAGATTTTTGTCAGATCCAGCAGGATTTGATATTAGTTTCTCACCTTTTTTAGAGTTTAAATCAACTGATACTCATTTAAAGGTCTATTTTGTTGGAGTTTTAAATACATTACTTGTTTCAATTACTGGTTGTATTGCGGCAACTATTTTAGGATTTCTAGTAGGAATAATTCGTTTGTCATCAAATTGGTTGTTAAGCAGAATATCTTATATTTATGTAGAATTTACAAGGAATGTTCCATTACTTCTTCAAATTATTCTCTGGTACAGTATTTTAATACAACTACCGCGGGTTAAGCAATCTCTTCAAATTCTTGATGTTTTTTATATATCAAACAGAGGTCTTTATTCACCAAGACCAATATTTGAGAGTGGGTTTACTTATATTTTTATTGCAATTATTCTAGCATTAATTTCAAGTTTTTTTATTCGTAGATGGGCAAAAAAAAGACAAGATTTAACTGGTGATCAATATCCGGTTTTTTATACTTCTTTTGGTTTAATTTTTATTATACCTATCATCTTATTCTTTATACTTGGTTCACCAATGTCATTCGAATATCCTGAGATGAAAGGATTTAATTTTAAAGGTGGTTTAGTTATTCGTCCTGAGTTTATTGCAATGTTTCTAGCCTTATCAATTTATACAGCTGCGTTTATTTCTGAAACAGTAAGGGCTGGAATATTATCTGTAACAAAAGGTCAAAGAGAGGCATCAGCAGCACTAGGTTTAAAACAATCCTGGATTATGAGATTAATAATAATTCCTCAAGCATTAAGAGTTATTGTTCCCCCACTCACAAGTCAGTATTTAAACTTAACAAAAAATTCTTCACTTGGAATAGCAGTTGGATACGCAGATTTAGTTCATGGATTTGGTGGAATTAGTCTTAATCAAACTGGCCAAGCAATTGAATGCATGGTTATAGTAATGGCAACTTATTTAACTATAAGTTTAACAATTTCTTTTTTTATGAACATTTATAACAGAAGCATACAATTTAAGGAAAAGTAATGAATGAAAAAATAGAAAGTAGAAAGCCGCCAGTTGCAACAACAGGAATTATAGGTTGGTTAAGAATAAATTTATTTTTTAATTGGACAAATTCCTTAATCACAATTTTTGTTATATATTGCCTTTACCAGTTTGTTCCATGGATTTTAGATTGGACAGTTTTTTCAGCTGATTTTAAATATAATTATCTTGGTCAGCAAATAACTAATCAGGAAATGTGTTCAAGAAACTTAGATCCTAAAAATGGAGGAGCATGTTGGGCTGTAATATATGTAAGGTTCTATCAATTTATTTATGGATTTTATCCAAGAGAAGAGGTTTGGAGAGTTAATATATCTTATGTAATGTTGGCAATAGCACTACTTCCCCTTCTAATTACAAAACTGCCTTATAGAAAAATTTTTTTAAACTTTACTTATATATTTCCAATAATTGCTTATTTTTTGCTTAACGGTGGATTTGGTTTACCTGATATTTCGACAAATAAGTGGGGCGGCCTCTTGGTTACACTAGTTTTGGGCTGCACAGGTATTGCATTAGCATTTCCAATTGGTGTTTTGTTAGCTTTAGGAAGAAGGTCTAATTTACCCGTAATAAGCATGATGTGTGTTTTGTTTATTGAGTTTATAAGAGGTGTTCCATTAATAACACTTCTATTTTTTGGAATGGTAATGCTACCTTTATTTTTACCTGAAGGAATAGATATGGATGGCTTAGTAAGAGTTCTTGTTGCTGTTACACTTTTCCAATCTGCTTATATGGCTGAAGTTATAAGAGGTGGATTACAAGCTATTCCAACAGGTCAATACGAAGCAGCACGATCTTTAGGAATGTCGTATTGGAGAATGAACTTTCAAATAATTTTACCTCAAGCAATTAGAATATCTATCCCACCTATAGTAAATACCTCAATCGGATTGTTCAAAGACACTACACTAGTTATTATAGTTGGATTATTAGATTTATTAGGAATAGGAAGAGGGACTTTAGCTGATACTAATTGGTTAGGCTTATCTTATGAAATTTACTTTTTCGTTAGTTTGGTATTTTTTATATTCACATTTGGAATGTCTAGATACAGTTTGTATTTGGAAAAGAAATTAAAAACAGGTATTAATATGGGGGCTGATTAAAATGAGTGAAGAATCAATAATTTCATTAAAAAATGTAAACAAGTGGTTTGGAGATTTTCATGTATTACAAGATGTAAATCTTGAAGTTAAGAAAAAAGAAAGAATTGTAGTTTGTGGCCCTTCTGGCTCTGGAAAATCTACAATGATCAGATGTATTAATAGATTAGAAGAACATCAAGAGGGTTCAATTATTGTTGATGGAATTGAGTTAACTGGAAATTTAAAAAATATTGATAATGTTAGGAAAGAAGTTGGAATGGTATTTCAACAATTTAATTTATTTCCCCATTTATCTGTAAAAGAAAATATAACGTTAGCTCCTATCTGGGTAAAAAAAATGCCAAAAGCAGAAGCTGAAGAGCTTGCTATGAGGCAGTTAGAAATAGTAAAAATTCCTGAACAAGCCAACAAGTATCCCGGTCAATTATCTGGTGGTCAACAACAAAGAGTGGCAATTGCTAGATCTCTAGCAATGAATCCTAACATTATGCTTTTTGATGAACCAACTTCAGCTCTTGATCCTGAAATGATTAAAGAAGTTTTAGATGTTATGGTTGATTTGGCAAATGGTGGAATGACCATGATTGTTGTTACTCATGAAATGGGTTTTGCTAAAACAGTTGCTGATAGAATGGTGTTTATGGATGAAGGAAAAATTGTTGAGGAAGCTAGTCCAGATAAGTTTTTCAATAATCCAGAGAGTGATCGTACAAAGTTATTTTTAAGTCAAATTCTTCATCAGTAATTTAAGAAGATATCAATAAATTAACTCTTCTATTCATTTTACCTTTGTTTTCTATTTTGCCGATTTGAATTTTACCTATCTCATTAGTTGATTTTACATGTGTACCACCACAAGGTTGTAAATCAACATCACCAATTCTAATTAATCTTATTTCACCATCTACTTGCGGAGGTTTTACTGACATAGTTCTGACAAGTTCAGGTTTTTCTTCTAATATACTACTTCTAATCATTTCACTAGTAACGGTATGATTATCTTCAACTAACAAATTTATTTTTTCTTCCAATTCTTCTTTATTTATTAATTTATTTGGATCATTAAAATCTAATCGACTTTTTTCATAACCAATTTGACCACCAGTAACTCCTAAAGGGACTATAGAACATAACAAGTGCAGCGCAGTATGCATTCTCATATGCTTGTATCGTAAATCCCAATTTATTTTTCCAATTATCTCAGCATTCTCTTCAAGATCTTTGAGATCATCTACAATATTTATTATTTTATTATTTTCTTTAATAGTATCTAAAACTTGTATTTTTATACTTTTAGCTTCTATTAATCCTGTGTCCCCAGGTTGACCACCACTTTTTGCATAAAATGCTGTTTTGTCTAATTCAATACCATTTTCTTCTTTCACAATACCTATAATTTTTGCTTTAAATTCTTTAAGGTATGCATCATCTTCGAACAATTTTGTCATAGCGTTTTTTAACAGTATTTTAAAAATATTATATTGACTTTTTTCTTATTCTGAATAAATTAGAACAAAAGTAGAACAAATAATTTTATAAATAATATAATTATTATTTATCAATTGTTTAAATATTTTTTCTAATATCATGTCTAAAAAAAAAGAAAACTTAATATTTAAAGCTGAATCAAAAGGAGATCAAATAACACCTTATTTTCTTGATACAGTATCTGCAGGTTTTCCATCTCCAGCTACTGATTATATGGAAAACAAACTTGATCTTAATGAATATTTGGTTCAACGTCCAACAGCAACGTATATCGTTAAAGCTAATGGCCCTTCCATGACTGACGCAGGTATATTATCAGGTGATCTACTTATTGTTGATAGAAGTGTTACGCCTCGTAATGATAATATTGTTATAGCTTCCATCTTTGGCGACCTAACAGTTAAAAAATTAAAAAAGAAAGATCAGTCATTATTCTTAATTTCTGCCAATAGTGAGTATCCTAGTATTCAAGTTAAAGAAGAAATGGAGTGTTTTATATGGGGGGTAGTGACATATGTCATACACAAAGCTACTTAATAGAAGTCATAACTCAATAAATCAATCTATAGCATTGATAGATTGCAATAATTTTTATGCGTCATGTGAAAGAATATTTAACCCAAAACTTATAGGGAAACCAATTGTCGTACTTTCCAATAATGATGGTTGTATCATTGCACGCTCAAAAGAAGCAAAAAAATTAGGGATAAAAATGGGTGAACCTTATTTTAAAGCAAAAAGTATTATTGAAAAAAATGATGTTAAAGTTTTCTCATCTAATTATTCTTTGTATGGTGATATTTCTCAGAGAGTAATGGAGACTTTATCAAATTTTTCTTCAGAGGTAGAAATCTACTCCATAGATGAAGCATTTCTTGGTTTAAATGGTTTTGAGAACTATGAGCTAAACACTTATTGCGGACACATTAGACAAACAATTAAGAAGTGGGTTGGCATTCCAGTGAGTATTGGAGTTGGTCCAACAAAAACATTATCAAAAATAGCTAATCATCTAGCAAAAAAACAATCAGACTATAAAGGTGTGTGCATACTAAAAAACAAAATAGAAATAAAAAAAGCATTAGAATTAACATCTATAGAAGAAGTATGGGGTATTGGAAGAAGGTTATCTCTTTTCCTGAAAAAATATAATATTCATAATGCTTATCAATTTTCACAAATGGACAGAGGATGGATAAGAAAAAATATGGGTGTAGTGGGAGAGAAGACATACCTAGAATTAAATAGTTTATCATGTCTAGACCTTGATCTGGTTCCAAGTGATAAACAAAGTTGTTGTGTTTCAAGATCATTTAGTCAACCAATAGAAAAATTATTTGATTTAGAGGAATCAATATCAACTTATGGGTCAAGAGTATCAGAAAAGATAAGGGAAGAGGGCTTAGTGGCTGAGTCGATGAGTGTTTTTGTTTTGACAAATCATTTTAATCGAAGAGAGAAACAATATTCAAATTCAATAAAACTTCACTTACCTTTTCCAACAAATAATAGCATAAAAATTGTTAAAAGGGCTCTTGAAGGAATTAGAAAAATATACCGACCAGGATTTCGTTATAAAAAAGCTGGAATTATATTATATGGTCTTAGCAGGCACAATGTAACTAGAGGATTGCTTGATTACGATCGTGATACATCTGACAGAATAATGAATACTATTGATAATATTAACTCTAGATATGGAAGTTCAACATTAAAGATAGCATCTGAAGGTATAGAAAAAATATGGAAGATGAAAAGAGAAAACGTATCCCCATGTTACACAACACGTTTCGAAGAATTGGTAGAAGTTAAAGCGTAGATATTAATGGCTCCCCGGGCCGGGCTCGAACCAGCGACCGATCGGTTAACAGCCGATTGCTCTACCACTGAGCTACCGAGGAACACAATTTTGTTGATAATAAAAAAAAATTAAAAAACAAGAAAAAATTGGAGGCTCGGAGCGGAATCGAACCGCTGTGCAAGGCTTTGCAGGCCCCTACATCACCACTCTGCCACCGAGCCTAAAAAAAATGACAATTATCACTATATTATTTCTAGTCAATTAATGAAAAAAAAATTCTAATGATTGATAATATAATTTAAATAATTGATTAAATAATAGGTTTATATAAAGCATCCTTTAAGAAATGAGTGAAAGATTTGAAATTGCAAGAAAAAATATGGTTGTTAATCAGTTAAGACCAAACAAAATTAATGAAGAAAATATCTTACAAATATTTGAAAATACTCCTAAAGAAAATTATTTGGATGTCAGCTTAGGTAAGAATTGTTACCTAGATAATAATTTAGATATAACTGAAAAAAGAGGATATCTTAAAAATTTACATCTAGCTCAAATTATAAAATACTCGAAAATTTTACATAATGATAAGGTATTGCATATAGGGGGCTTAACAGGCTACTTTTCTGCTCTTATTAGCTCATTATGTAAAGAACTTCATGTTGTAGAAGAAAATAGAGAACTATTTAAATTATTAGAACATAATATTAATAATACTAATAATACTAATATCAGTTTATTTAATCATAATTTATTAGATGGATTATCTGATAAAGCTCCATTTAACCTAATTATTATTGATGGACCTATATTTAAAATAACTGATAACTTAAAGAAACAACTAATAATTAATGGTGGAAGGTTAATATATATTAAAAAAATATATGATAATTTATGTAAAGCTTATAAAATTATAAGAAATGAAGATTTGTATTCATCTGAGTATTTATTTGATGTAATGAGTAATTATCAAATTCAAGAACAACAAGAGAATTTTAAATTTTAAATGAGATTATTCATATTATTATTACTTATTTATTCTAAATCTATATTTGCTCTATCGATTGATGATTCTGTAAAAAGTACAATTGCTAATAATTTGAAGGTAAAAATTGCTTTTGAAAAACTGAATGAAAGCAAAGAAACTATTGAGGCAGCTATAGGCAAAAAACTTCCAACAGTTACTGGCACAATTTCTGGTACATATAGTAATAGCGATACAACATCAGCAGCTGGTATATCAACAACACCGGAGACATTTACAGATAAATATAAAATTAGTATTACTCAAAATTTGTATGATGGTGGTGTAAAAAATTTAGAAATTGAAAGATCAAAAATTATTTACGAAAATTCAGTAATAAACTTTTATAAAACAGTTCAAGATCTATCGTTAACAGCTGTAGAAGGTTATTTAACCGTAATAAATTATGAAAAATCATTAGAGGCTTCTGAAAAGAATTTTGATTCTGTTTCAAGATTTTTAGAAGAAGTGAAATTAAAATATGAATTAGGATCAGCAACCATAACTGAACTCAAAAATGCTGAGAGTGCTTTTTCAATTGCTGAAACAAATCTTTTTTCAGCCGAACAAAACTACAAAGTCAGTTTAAAAACATTTAAATCAATTGTTGGTAAAGAGGCTATTAATTTAGAAGATTATGTAAATATAGAAGATGATTTGAATTTTGAAAATATACTTTTTGAAATTTATAAAAATAATTTTAATATTTTAATTGCTCAAAATAATATTAAAATTAAAGAACTTGATCTCTCAAAAGAAAAAGGTTCTAATAGACCTACTTTAGATATAACAGCTTCAACAGAGTATTCGGATGGTTCACGAATAGATGATGGAAGTGAAAATACCAATGCATCAATAGGCTTAACTTTAACAATTCCTATATTTCAGCAAAACATTGACAAATCAGATATTAGAAAAATAAATTCACAAATTTTACAAACTGAAATTGAATTAGAGGATCTTAAAGAAAGTTTAAATATTGAGGTATCAAACTATTATAAAAACTATATAGTTAGTAAATCAAATTTAAATACATCTTTATTAACTATAGAGTATGCAAATACTCTTCTAGAAAGTACTCAGGAGGAATACAACCTTGGGACAAAATCTATCACTGATCTAATAGAAGCAGAAACTAATCTTTTAAACGTAAATGTCGAATATTTTAATGCAAATAAAAACTATCTGATTAATTATTTTAATTTACTAGCTTTAGATGGTTCACTGATTAAATTATTTGAGGAGTATCTTCCTAGTTATAATTAGAGTTTTATTAATTTAATTAAACATTTATAATACCTATATGAATACAAAAAATTCCATCAATGAATCTCTTGAAGTTATACGAAGAGCACTTGAAGACGAAGAAAACTATTCAAAAAAAAATTCTTCATCTAATATTTTAATACTTAATCAAAAAGTTAATAGTGATGGTACAATAAAATTACTTCAAAAAGACGAAGATATAAATAGTGAGATTAATGATATTATAGATCAAAAACTTTCCTATCTTGTAGAAAATAAAATTGAAAAAATACTTGATGAGAAAATCCCAAAATTACTTAAAAATTATTTCGATACTAAATAGTTACGATGCAGCTTGATAAATTTTTTGATTTTTTAAAAGATGAAAAAAATCTTTATTCTCAATGGGAGCAATCAAATTGTTTTAAACCACAAAAAGGAGGTGAGTCTTATTCTATAATGATGCCACCACCTAATGTTACAGGTAGTTTACATATGGGCCATGCTTTAACTTTCACAATTCAAGATATACTAATCAGATACCATAGAATGAAGGGTATGGAAGTATTGTGGCAAGCAGGGACAGATCATGCAGGAATTGCTACTCAGATGGTGGTTGAAAGAAAATTAAGTGATTTAAACCTAGATCGACGATCTCTTGGTAGAGAAAAGTTTATAAAAAAAGTATGGGAATGGAAAAAAGAATCAGGTGGACAGATAAGTAATCAATTAAGAAGACTTGGTGCTTCTGCAGATTGGTCAAGAGAAAGATTTACTATGGATGAAGGTCTTTCAAATGCTGTTAAGAAAGTTTTTGTAAATTTATATAATGATGGAATTATTTATAAAGATAAGAGATTGGTTAATTGGGATCCAAAACTTTTAACTGCTATTTCTGATCTAGAAGTAGAGCAAAGAGATACTGAAGGAAGTTTATGGCATATTAAATATCCTATAGATGAAAATAATCATATCATAGTTGCAACAACAAGGCCTGAGACGATGTTAGGAGATACTGCAGTTGCTGTTCATCCAGATGATAAAAAATATAAAAATTTAATTGGTAAGTTTTGTAACTTACCAATTTCAAATAAAAAAATACCAATCATTGCTGATGAATATGCAAATCCTGAAAAAGGTTCTGGAGCTGTGAAAATTACTCCTGCACATGACTTTAATGATTTTGAGGTAGGAAAGAGACATGATTTAGAATTTATTAATATTTTTGATGAAAATGCTAAACTGAACTCAAATGTGCCTGAAGAATTTCAGAACTTAGATCGATTTGAGGCAAGAAAACTAATTTTAAAAAAATTAGATGAAATGAATTTATTAATTAAAGAAGAAAAACAGCAAATGGTCATACCATATGGTGATAGATCAGGTGTTATTATTGAGCCATGGCTGACAGACCAATGGTTTTGTGATGCAAAAAAATTATCAGTGGATCCAATTTCAGCAGTTAAAGATAATAGGTCTAAATTTATTCCCAAACAATGGGAAAATACATTTTATAATTGGATGGAAAATATTCAACCGTGGTGTATTTCAAGACAGTTATGGTGGGGACATCAAATTCCTGTATGGTATGGTCCAGATAATAAATATTTTGTTAGTGAAACTTTAGAAGAAGCACAAAATCAAGCAAAAGAATTTTATGGAGAGGATGTTGAGCTTAGACAAGATGAAGATGTTCTAGATACTTGGTTTTCTTCTGCTCTATGGACATTCTCTACTTTAGATTGGCCAAATAAAACTTATGAATTAGATAAGTTTTATCCTGGTAATGTTTTGGTTACTGGTTTTGATATCATATTTTTTTGGGTTGCCCGGATGATGATGATGGGTTCTTATTTTATGAAGGAAACTCCATTTAAAGATATTTATATTCATCCTTTAATACGTGATGAAAAAGGACAAAAAATGTCTAAATCAAAAGGGAACATAATTGATCCTTTAGAACTATTAGATAAATATGGAGCTGATACATTAAGATTTACATTAACCGCACTATTAAATCCTGGACGAGATGTAAAATTATCTGAAGCAAGAGTTAAAGGATATAAATCGTTCACAAATAAAATTTGGAATGCTGGAAAATTTTTACAATTGAATAATTCAATTTTTATAGATGATATTTCAATAGATAAAATTATTTTTGATGCAAACAAATGGATAATAAAAGAATTGAATGATTTGAACACTCAACTTGATCAATTAACTAAAAAGTATTTGTTTCATGAAATAGCCAATAAAATTTATCATTTTGTATGGCATACTTATTGTGATTGGTACATTGAAATTATTAAACAAAATTTTGAAAATGAAAAATTTGCTGATGAAATTAAAAAAGTTTCTGGATGGACATTTATTCAAGTTTTAAAGATCATACATCCCATTATGCCATTTATCAGTGAAAAATTATGGAGATCTTTAGTTGATGATAAATCATATTTAATGAACCAAGTTTTTCAAAATTATTCAATAGATAATTCTTTTAATAATTCTAAAAAAAACTTCGAAATATTTATTGAATTCATAACATCTATAAGAAATTTAAGATCAGAACTAAATATACCATATAAACAATTAATTAATATCTCCATAGAAGTAAAAAATGAAGAACTTAATAATTTTCTAATTGCCTATAAAAATGAAATAAGTAATTTTTTAAAAACTAAAGATATTAGTTTTGATAGAATTCAGCCAAATAAGAATTCAGCTTTAATTGTATTAACATCATTGTCAATTTTAATCCCTTTGGATGGTATTATTGACTCTGAAGCAGAACTAAAAAAATTAAATAATAAAAAGCAAGTTGAGCAAGAAAAATTTAATAAAGTTAATAACAAATTAAAAAACGAGAACTTTATGAATAAAGCTTCAGAAGAAATTATTAATAAATTTAAAAATGAGGCAAATATTTATAAATCTTCTATTGAAAAAATTGATCAAATAATAAATACTATCAAATAGAATGGAAGATAAGGGATCAAATAGAAAATCTAATCTACCTAGTAGATATGTTAGTGTAGGGCCTAAAAGTGCGCCTCATAGATCTTATTATTATGCTATGGGTTTGAAAGAACATGAAATTTATCAACCATTTGTTGGAGTTGTTAGCACTTGGAATGAATCAGCTCCTTGCAACATTACTCTCCAGGATCAAGCGCAACATGTGAAGACAGGTGTCAAAGATGCTGGAGGAACACCAAGAGAATTTACAACTATAACAGTAACAGATGGAATTGCCATGGGCCATGAGGCAATGAAATCCTCTCTTATTAGTAGAGAAGTTATTGCAGATTCCATTGAATTATCTGTGAGAGGTCACTGTTATGACGCAATAGTTGGACTTGCTGGCTGTGATAAATCTCTGCCAGGTTTAATGATGGCTATGGTTAGATTAAATGTACCATCTGTATTCATTTATGGAGGTTCAATCTTACCAGGAAAATACAAGGGTAAAGATGTTACTGTTATTGATGTTTTTGAAGCAGTAGGAAAACATGCTGCTGGAACTATATCAGATCAAGATTTAAAGGATATTGAACAAGTTGCTTGCCCATCTGCTGGATCGTGTGGAGGTCAGTTTACAGCAAATACAATGGCATGTATTTCTGAAGCAGTTGGTTTAGCTCTAACAAATTCGGCTATGCCACCAGCAGTAAATACTGAAGAAAGAAAAGCTTATGGTGAAAAGAGTGGTAAAGCTATAATGAATTTATTAGAAAAAAATATAAGACCAAGGGATATAGTAACTATTGATTCATTAGTAAATGCTGCAAGAGTAGTTGCAGCTACTGGAGGTTCAACTAATGCTGCACTCCATCTTCCTGCGATAGCTAATGAAGCAGGTTTAAAATTTACATTAAGAGATGTTGTAGAAATTTATAATTCGACTCCTTATATCGGAGATATGCAACCTGGTGGAAAGTACGTTGCTAAAGATTTATATGATGTAGGAGGTGTGCCAATTGTTATTAAATCTTTATTAGATGGCGGTTATATAAACGGAGACTGCATAACTGTTACAGGAAAAACAATAGCTGAAAATCATAAAGAAGTAATATTCCCTACAAATCAAGATGTTGTTTATAAATGTGATAATCCAATTAGTGAAAATAGTTCAGTCGTAGGGTTGTGGGGTAATCTTGCTCCAGATGGATGTATATCAAAAATAGCAGGTTTAAAAAATTTAACTTTTAAAGGAAAAGCTAAATGTTTTGATTCAGAAGAAGATGCTTTAACTGCAGTTTTAAAAAATGAAATTAAAGCAGGAGATGCGGTAATAATTAGATATGAAGGCCCTAAGGGAGGACCTGGTATGCGTGAAATGCTTTCAACAACAGGTGCAATATATGGGCAAGGATTAGGTGAAACTGTTGCTTTGATTACTGATGGAAGGTTTTCAGGCGGCACAAGAGGTTTTTGTATTGGTCATGTAGGACCAGAAGCAGCTGTAGGAGGTATGATAGGTTTACTTAAAGATGGAGATGAAATTATTATTGATGCTGTTAAAGGCGAAATCAATGTTACGCTTTCAGATCAAGAAATAGAAAAGAGAAAAAAAGACTGGAAGCCAAGAAAAACTAATCATAATTCTGGATCAATATGGAAATATTCCCAAACTGTTGGGCCGGCTTATGAGGGTGCTGTTACTCAACCTGGAGCAAAAGATGAAACGCACACATATGCTGACATTTAATATTAATTAACTAATTCAATTGTAACTGGTGTGTGATCGGATGCCTTTTCCCATCCTCTTGGTTCACGATTAACGTTAACTGACTTAATCAAATCAGTTACTTCTGGTGTAGTAAGAAAATGATCAATTCTAAGACCATTACCTTTTTGCCAATTTCCACCTCTGTAACCCCAAAATGTCCAATTTGTATTTCCATCAACAAAGTATTTAACTGTATCAACAAAACCTAAATTTAAAAGATATCTAAATTTTTCTCTTGTTAAAGGATGTGCACATGCATCATTTTTAAAATTTTCTGGTGAATAAACATCTTCATCGCTTGGTATTACATTAAAATCTCCGCCTATAATAATAGGTTGATTATTATCAGTTAATTGTTTGATATATTTATTAAAATTTATCATCCAATCAATTTTGTAATCAAATTTTTCTGTTTCAATCGGATTTCCGTTTGGAAGATAAATATTTATTAATTTAATTTTATTTTTTATATTTTTTAAAGATATTTCTGTTTCAATAAATCTAGAATTTATATCTTTGTAATTAGGAATATTTGAATTTGAAATTTCAATACTCTCTTTGCTGAGTATGGCTACTCCATTCCAGGCTTTTTGCCCATTTACATAACATTTATAATTAATATTTTCTAATTCCTCACTAGGAAAACTTTCATTTGTACATTTTAATTCTTGAATTAAATACAAATCTGATTGATCTTTTTTTATAAATTCTATTAAATGTTTTATTCTTGCATTAACTGAATTTACATTCCAGGTAGTAATTTTCATTTATATTGAAAAAGAAGTTCCACATCCACATGATGAAGATGCTAGTGGATTAGAAATTTTAAAAGATGATCCAATTAATTCATTAACATAATCAATTTTCGATCCTTTTATTAATTCAATTGATGTTTTATCTATCAATACATTAACGTTTTTATAATTAAAGATTAAATCATCATCATTTGGTTTATCTGAAAAATCAAATTTATATTGAAATCCAGCACAACCACCACCTAATACGGTGATTCTGAAATAGCTAGATTTTTCAGAGAGAAGTATCTTGTTAATATGTTTCTGAGCACTTTCCGTTACTTCAATTATATTGTCCATTTATCTAAATATTGTTATTAGTTATTTTTTTACAATTATAATATAAAATTTCTTATGTTCAAACATTTAGCTTCTAATCCTGATAATTCAAATGGAAGATTATATAATGAGCTAGATGATGATTTGAGAAATCCATTTGAAAGAGATAGAGCTAGAGTTATTCACTCAAATTCATTTAGAAAATTAAAACACAAAACCCAGGTTTTTATTGAAAGTGAGAGTGATTATTTTAGGACTAGACTAACTCATTCTTTGGAAGTTGCCCAAATATCAAGATCAATTTGTAGATTACTTGAATTAGATGAAGATCTAGGTGAAACAGTTGCTCTCGCACATGATTTAGGTCATCCTCCTTTTGGTCATATTGGTGAAGATGCACTTGATAATTCAATGAAAAAGTTTGGAGGTTTTAATCATAATGATCAAACTTTGAGAGTTTTAACATTTATTGAAAAAAGACATCCTGATTTTGATGGATTAAATCTTACATGGGAAAGTTTAGAAGGCATAATAAAACATAATGGAATTTTGAGTGGTCATTTACCTTATCACTTAGACAATTACTCAAAATTACATAATCTAAATTTAACTGATCAACCTTATTTAGAATCACAGATAGCGAGCATATCTGATGATATTGCTTATAATAATCACGATGTAGAGGATGCTATTAGAGCAAATTTAATATCATTAGATGATATTGCTGATTTAAATTTTTTTGAAAAAATTATAATTGATTTAAGAGATCACTATAAAGATATTCCGAATAAACTTCTCGTA
Organism: uncultured Alphaproteobacteria bacterium; assembly: GCA_902604905.1. GTDB lineage: Bacteria > Pseudomonadota > Alphaproteobacteria > HIMB59 > CACPNW01. Next base: position 142,274 of record CACLAN010000001.1, on the reverse strand, counting down.
TATCAAGTTTTAAGAAATTCCATATCTAAAATGATAAATGATATATATGAGACTACAAAAAAAAATTTAATTGAAAATAATATCAATTCTATTGATGCTATTCATAAAAAAAATAATTTTGTTGTTTCATTTTCAAATGAAATGAAGAAAAATTGTGATACAATTAAAAAATTTTTGTTTGAAAGAGTTTATAATCATAGTCATTTATCAAATAACAGACAGTATTCAAAGAAGGTTATATCTACTTTGTTTACATATTTCATAAAAAATAATAATAAACTACCTATAGATTGGAGGAATCAAAATATCGAAATTGAAAGATTAATTTGTGATTATATTTCGGGAATGACAGATAGATTTGCTCTTAATTTATATAAGGAGATTAGTGAATAATTTTATAAAAGACCTTTCAGATTTTTTATTTGATTTTGCAGATTTTTTAGAGTTTAATAAATTCATATCTCCAATCAATAAGAAACAGATTAGTATCGATTACTCTTCAAATAATAAACAAGGTGATTTAGCAACGAATTTTTATTTAATTGTTAAAAGAAAAATTATTAATGAAAATTTTAATATTGAAAAAGAATTAAATGATAGAATTAAATCAATTGGATTTATCGATCATTTTGTAGTTTCAAAAAATGGTTTTATAAATTTTTTTCTTAAAGATAAATTTGTATTAAGAAGTTTAAAGCAAATTTATAGTAAAAATTTTTTAAATTATATTAATTATGGTGCAGGTAAAAAAATAAATGTTGAATTTGTTTCAGCTAATCCAACTGGACCGTTGCATATAGCCCATATAAGAGGTGCTGTATTTGGAGATGTATTAAGCTCTCTTTATACTAAAACAGGTTTTGATGTTACCAGAGAGTATTACGTAAATGATGCAGGATCTCAAATTGATAAATTATCAAACTCTCTTTTGAAACGATATTTACAATTATTTGATAAAAAAATTGAGTTAGAAGAAGATGAGTATCCTGGTGCATACCTAATCAATATTGCAAAAAAAATTAAAAATGAAGATGGTGATAAGTGGCTAAATATTCAGCAAGAAGAAACCATTCAATATTTTAAAAATTTCGCATTAAAAAATATTCTTTTAAGCATAAAATCAGATTTAGAATTAATAAATATAAGATTTGATAAATTTACTCACGAAACTGAAATAGAAAAAAGTAAAATTATTGATGAACTTTTTTCAATCTTAGATGAAAAAAAATTATTATATGAAGGTATTTTAGAAAAGCCAAAAGGTGATGACTCTGATTGGGAGCCAAGAGAGCAATTATTATTTAGATCCTCTAACTTATTAGACAATGAAGATCGAGCTTTAAAAAAATCAAATGGTGAATGGACATATTTTGCTAATGATGCAGCATATCATTTAGATAAATGTAAAAGAAATTTTGATAGATTAGTAAATATTTGGGGATCTGATCATATTGGCTATATTCCAAGAATGAATTCTTTAATTAAAGCTATTAAAGATGATGAAACTTATTTAAATATTTTAACTTGTCAGATTGTAAGTTTAATTCAAAATAAACAAAAAATTAAAATGTCAAAAAGATCTGGTAATTTTGTGACATTAGCTAATGTTCATTCTAAGGTTGGAAAAGATCCTATAAGGTACTACATGATTTCTACTAAAAATGAGACAGCAATTGACTTTGATTTAGATGCTGTTGTTGAAAAAAATAAAGATAATAAAGTTTTTTACTGTCAATATGCATACGCTAGAGCTTCATCAGTAGTTAATAAAGCAAACAAATTAGGTATAAAAATTAAAAATGATTATAATTTTTCTGCAATACAAAATCTATCTGATGAAGAGGTAAAATTAATCAAAAAGTTAATTTGTTATCCTTATTTGTTGTATCAATCATCATATTATAATGAACCACATAGACTAATCAATTACTTAGAAGAAATATCCTCTGATTTCCATTCAATTTGGAATAAAGGTAAAGATAATGTATCACTTCGTTTTATAGATGAAAAAAATGCAGAAAAGACAATTTCAAAAATATTTTGGTTGGAGTCATTTAGAGTTGTTTTAAAAGATATATTTTCAATTATAGATATAAGTGCATCTGAAACAATGTAATGATTAAAAGAATTATTTTTAGAAGAAAAAATAATTACATTTTAAAATATTCTTTATTATTATTATTTCTATTTATTATTATTCTTTATCTTATCTCATTTTATTATTTTAGTAATAGGGAGTATTTTGTTATTCCTAAATTTACTGATAAATATTTTGTTATTCCTACTAATAAAGAAGGTGAGGTTGTTGATTATTTAGACAAAAAAAGTTTAAATTACATAGATAATGAAATTCAAGATTTTGATTTTAAAAATATAGACGAACTTGATTTTACAATTCAATTATATAGCAATGATAATTTTGAAAATATTAATAAATCCTTGAATAATTTATTAGAAAATAAAAAAGAAATTATAGATCATGAAGATATTTTTGTTTTTTATAAAAAAACTGAAATAGGTACTCAATATTTTATTACCTATAAAAATTATATTTCTAAGAATAATGCTTCTGAAGCTTGTGATTTATTAACTATTGTTAAGAGTTGCATAATACTTAATTTACAAAATTAATAATATTGAGAGAATCTCAATAATTTTATATAAAAAATTGTGTTAAATGTTCCAGATACAGAAATAAAAGAAAGTCAATTTAACCTATTATTAGACAATTTTGAGGGTCCTATTGATCTTTTGTTGGTTTTGGCAAGATCACAGAAGGTTGATTTATCTGATATATCTATATCCGAATTATCAGATCAATATATTAATTTTATTAATCAATATAGAAATATTCATATTGAAATTGCTGCAGATTATCTAGTCATGGCAGCATGGTTAACGTATTTAAAATCAAGATTACTATTACCTAAAGATGAAAAAACAGATGATTATACAGCCGATGAGTTAGAAGAAGCTTTAAAATATCAATTACAGAGACTAGAGGCTTTTCAAAATATTTCTAAAATCATTTATTCTAGACCTCTTGTTAATAGAGAAGTATTTTATGGTGGCTCATCTGAAGGTCTTAAGGTTAAATATAATATAAATTATACTTCTAATTTATATGACTTGCTAAAATCATACAGTCAAATACTTAAATCGAATGAACAGGTAAAGCAATTAACCATTGAATATTCAGAGCTTTATTCAGTTGATCAAGCAGTTAAAAGATTAAAAGGTATTTTTGGTAATATTACAGAATGGACTAATTTTTTAAATGTAATTCCAAATTTAATTAAAGCTAATAAAACAATTAATAAATCAATTATCTCATCAAATTTTGTTGCCTCTTTAGAATTGTCAAAAAATGGCTTTATTGATTTAAAACAAGATGAAAGTTTTGGTAACATTTATATAAAATTTAATCAAAATGAATAATAAAGATAGTAAAATTTTAGAAGCAATATTATTTGCATCAGGAGAGCCACTTGATGAAAATGATTTAAAAGAAAAAATTAAAGACAAAAAAAATATAAGTAAACTATTACAAGAAATTAAAGATTTCTATAAAAACAGAGGGATAAATTTAATTAAGACTGGCAACAAATGGTCTTTTAGGACTGCTGAAGAACTCAGTGATGAATTAACTATTTTTAAAACACAGAAAAGAAAATTATCAAGAGCAGCACTTGAAACATTATCAATAATTGCTTACCAACAGCCAATAACAAGATCAGAAATTGAAAATATTAGAGGTGTTCAAATGGGTAGAGGCTCTTTAGATCATTTGATGGAAATAGGATGGATAAGTCCTTCAGGTAGGAAAAGTATACCAGGTAAACCAACTTTATGGTCTACCACAGATTTGTTTGTTGAGCATTTTGGATTAAATAGTCTATCGGATTTACCTAATAAAGAAGAGCTAAAGGCAAGTGGTTTTCTTGATAAACGTGCAGCAATTGCAACTATTAGCGACCTAGCAAAAAATAATGAAAATTTACAAAGCAACGATAATTTAGAACAGGATGATGAAAATAATATTGATGATTTTATTTCAAATAATTAATTAATTTTATTATTAACAATCTAAAGTGTTATCTTTTTCCCATTTAGTCACTGATTTTTTCTTATCAAATCGCCCTTGTTTCTTGAAAGCGTCTAATTCGTTTCTCTTTAATTTTATATAACTATCAATATTTTTTTTTCCAAATGCTTTATTTAGAACTTTACTATCACTTAGCCTATTTAATGCTTCAGAAACATCATTTGGTAGCTTAGGTAAATTAGGATATTTCTTATAATCTGTATACATATTACAGAATAGAGGTTTCCCTGGATTTATTTTTTTATCCATGCCCTCTAAACCAGCAGCAAGCACGCCAGCCTGTAATAAATATGGATTAACCGAACCATCCATTAACCTAAGTTCAAATCTTCCTTGTTCAGGAATTCTGATCATATGTGTTCTATTATTTCCTGTATAAGATATGCTGCTAGGAGACCAAGTTGCCCCGGATTTAGTTGGTGGAGCATTTATTCTTCTATAACTGTTTATTGTTGGATTAAAAAAAGCTGATAAAGGTTGTGCATTTTTTATCACTCCACCTAAAAAGTTGTAACCTAATTTGCTAAGACCTAATTTATCTTTTTTATCCAGAAATTGATTTTTACCTTCTCTCCAAACAGAAATATGTGCATGGCAACCATTACCTGTTAAATTATTAAATGGTTTTGGCATAAATGTTGCTCTTAGACCATGTTTTTCAGCTATATTTTTAACCATAAATTTAAAAAATACGTGTCTATCTGCAGTTACTAAACAATCTGAGTAATCCCAATTCATTTCAAATTGACCATTCGCATCTTCATGGTCATTTTGATAAGGTTTCCATCCCAACTCAATCATACTGTCACATATCTCTTTAATTAAATCATATCTTCTCATTAGTGCTGATTGATCATAACAAGGTTTTGACTGAATATCCCTTTGGTCTGCAATAGATGATCCATCTTCAGAGATTAAAAAATATTCACACTCAACACCTGATTTCATTTGAAGTTTTTTTTCACTTAATTTTCTTATTTGATTTTTCAACATTACTCTAGGTGATGCATCTACAGCTTCACCATCCATATATAAATCTGAAGCTAACCATCCTATTTCTTTATTCCATGGCAATTGAATCAAACTATTTGTATCAGGTATTGCAAACATATCACTGTCTGCTGGTGACATATCTAGCCAAGTAGCAAAACCTGCAAAACCAGCTCCATTCTTTTGCATCTCATTAATTGCTTGTGATGGTACTAATTTTGATCTTAATACCCCAAATAAATCTACAAAACTTATTAGAAAATATTTAATTTTTTTAGATTTAGCTATTTGAGACAAATTTTTAGGCATATAATATAATATGAATTAAATTACTAAGTAGCAATATTTTATTTATTATTTATACCAGGTATCCAAGAGGTCCCAGCTAAGGGTACTCTTGCCATTGCTGCAGCTTCAACTGTTAATGCACACAAATCTTCAGGCTCTAAATTATGTAAGTTATTTTTTCCACACGCTCTAGCTAGAGTTTGAGCTTCCAAGGACATTACTTTTAAATAGTTTGAGAGTTTTTTTCCAGCTTTTATTGGATCTAACCTTTTCATTAATTTAGGATCTTGAGTCGAAATACCAGCAGGATCATTTCCTTCATGCCAATCATCATATGCACCAGCAGTAGTTCCAAGTTTATTATAATCTTTTTCCCATTTAGGATCATTATCTCCAATAGCAATCATTGCTGCGCTTCCAATTGAAACTGCGTCAGCTCCAAGAGCTAATGCTTTAGCTACATCTGCTCCATTTCTTACACCACCAGATATAATTAATTGAACTTTTCTATGCATATCTAAATCTTGAAGAGCATCAACAGCTGGTCTTATACATCCCAAAGTTGGTTGACCAACATTTTCTATAAACACTTCTTGAGTTGCTGCAGTTCCACCCTGCATCCCATCTAAAACAACAACATCTGCGCCAGCTTTTATTGCTAAAGCGGTATCATAATAAGGTCTTGATCCTGCAATTTTTACAAATATTGGCACTTTCCACTTTGTAATTTCTCTTAATTCTAAAATTTTGATTTTTAAATCATCTGGCCCAGTCCAATCGGGATGTCTGCATGCTGAACGTTGATCTACTCCTTTAGGTAACGTTCTCATTTCGGCAACTCGATCACTAATTTTTTGACCCAAAAGTATTCCACCTCCGCCAGGCTTCGCACCTTGTCCTATTACTACTTCTATTGCGTCTGCTTTCATTAAATCATCAGGATTCATTCCATATCTGGATGGTAAAAGTTGGTAAACTAGATGATTTGACTGTCCTCTTTCTTCTGGTGTCATACCTCCATCACCAGTTGTAGTAGAGGTACCTGCAATACTAGCCCCACGTCCTAAAGCCTCTTTAGCTGATCCTGATAATGCTCCAAAACTCATTCCCGCAATTGTTATTGGTATTTCAAGTTCTAAAGGTTTTTTTGCGTACCTAGTGCCTAATGTAACATTTGTTGAACATTTCTCTCTATATCCTTCCAAAGGATATCTGGATATTGATGCTCCTAAAAATAAAAGATCATCAAAATGAGGAAGTCTTCTTTTAGATCCGCCTCCTCTAATATCATAAATTCCTGTTTCAGCTGCTCTTCTAATTTCGGAATTTGTATACTTATCAAAAGTCCAAGATTGTCTTGGAAATATTTTATTATTTTTTTTCATATTTAATAACTTGATACATTATCTATTTTAAAATTATAAAGTTTTCTAGCTGAACCATATCTTTTAAAATCTTTAGATTTTAACTTTTCTAAATTAGCTTTTTTTAGAAGTTTGTCTAATTTTTTTAAATGTTTATTGTCCATTTTTTTTTCTACACAATCAGCTCCTAAAGATTTAACTTTCCCTTTAATATAAATATCTGTTTCATATAAACTATCGCCTAATGCCTCACCAGCATTACCACAAACAATTAAATTACCTGACTGGGCCATAAAAGCAGACATATGTCCTACAGAACCTTTTACAACAATATCAATTCCTTTCATTGAAATGCCACATCTAGAACTTGCATCTCCATCAATAATTAAAAATCCTCCGTGTGCTGTAGCACCAGCAGATTGAGATGCATTTCCTTTTACATGAATTTTTCCAGACATCATATTTTCAGCAACCCCAGTTCCTGCATTTCCCTCAATAGTGATATTTGCATTTTGATTCATTCCACCACAATAATATCCTACGTGACCTTTTACAGTTATGTCAATGTCATCAGTTAAACCCACACCAATTGCATGATTTCCTTCTGGATTTAAAATTGTATATTTTTTATTATTTCTTTTGGGATCGATAGATTGCAACGTCTCATTTATTTTTCTAAGTTTCAATTTTCTTAAATCTAATTTCACTAATTACCCCAAGTATATACAATACCTGGTTCAGGCTCAAAAATATTAGCTTTATTAACACCAGGTAAATGTGCCATTGCTTGAAACTCTGATGCAATAGCAACATAGTCTTTTGTTTCAGAAATAACAGCAGGTTTGCAAGCAATTTCATCTCTAACTATAGCAAATCCTTTTTTAGTTCCTGTTATAAAAGTGTAAAATCCATCTAAGTCACTTAAACCACTTTGGAGCGTTTTCTTTAAATTTTTTTTATTCGACAAATGATTTGAAATATATCCTGCTGCAACCTCTGTATCGTTTTCTGACTTAAAATTTATCCCTCTTTTAATTAAATCTCTACGTAAATTATTGTGATTGGATAATGATCCATTATGGACTAAGCACTCATCAGACCCAGTCGAGTAGGGGTGAGATCCATCAGTTGTGATAGCACTTTCTGTAGCCATTCTTGTGTGACCTATAGCATGCGTGCCACTAAATTTTTCTAAATTGAATTTTTTTACTACATCTTTTGGATTACCAATTTGTTTAAATATTTCAATAGATCTACCATAACCAACTAAAGAAATTTCTTTAAGCTCATTTAAAATAGACAATACTTTTTCAGGTTTTTCTTTAGAGCTTAAAATTGCGTGATCTGAATTTTTAAAGATTGAATTATATTTAATTTTTTTTGAAATATCTTTTTTAAATTTTTCAAATACTAAATTATTCATACAAATTGAGTATTTAAATTCTTCCTTTTTTTCTTTTTTATAAATTGCAAAACCCGCACTATCAGGTCCTCTAGATTCCATATTTACTAACATTCCAGATAGCATTTTACCTAAATCTTTCTCAAATTTTTTTGATTTTAGATATATTCCAACTATTCCGCACATAAAATTAATTAAATTTAAGACAATGAAGTCTTTATAGTAAATCTTGATTACTAATACAATAATGATGATTGCCGCATAGAAAGCATACCTTGCTTACTGTCATAAAATTCTTTCTATAATACTACGTGTTTCATTTTTACCTTTATTTAAAATTATAAATATAGCCAATAGTTTCACAATAAGTGTATCAAATTTGCACTCATAATTTTTCTTATTTATCATAATTTAAACATTTTTATTCCCATTATTTCTTGTTTTTTCTTGTAGTTTCCGTATAAGAGCCAAATGACACCAAGCATTTGGCAATTATTAATTGTACTCGTTATTGTTTTACTTCTTTTTGGAAGAGGTAAGATACCTCAGCTAATGGGTGATATGGCAAAAGGAATCAAATCATTCAAAAGAGGAATGTCAGACGAAGAAAAAAAAGAAGATAAAAATTTAGAGAACAAAAACGACGAAGAAAAGTAAATACTATGTTTACTTTTGGCTGGAGTGAAATTTTCTTAATTGGGATAATAGTAGTTGTGGTTATTGGTCCAAAAGATCTTCCAAAATTTATTAAACAGGTTGGATCTTTTACTAAATATATTAAAAAAGTGTCATCTGAGTTTAAGTCATCTATAAATGAAATTGCAGAAGAAGAAGATATTAAAGAATTAGCTAAATCTGTTAAAGAAGTTAAAAAAATAAAAGATGGTATTAATATAAAAAAAAATTTTGAAAATGAGATTAAAGAAGTTCAAGAAACAGTAAAAATGACTGAGGATGAATTTTCAAATAAAAAATAATTTGTTGTTTTGTAATGGCTGAAGAAAAATTTGAAGAAATGTCTCTAATAGGGCATCTCACTGAGTTACGAAAAAGATTACTATGGAGTTTTTTATATATATTATTAATCTTCATTGTTTGTTTTTACTTTGCAGATGAATTATTTGCTTTTTTAGCTAGTCCTTTAGTAGAACTATTTGATAAAGATAAAGGTCAAGGTTTTATTTATACAGCTTTACAAGAAGCTTTTTTTACAGAATTAAAAATAGCTTTTTTCTTTGCTTTATTTTTTTCATTCCCATTAATTGCAATACAAATATGGAGATTTATTGCACCAGGATTATACAAAAAGGAAAAGACAGCTTTTTTACCCTATTTAATTGCGACACCAATTTTATTTTTTGCCGGGGGCTCTATGGTTTACTATATTATTGCGCCATTGGCATGGTCTTTTTTCCTATCTTATCAAAACCTTGGTTCTAGCGGAGTTCCTATTCGATTAGAAGCTAAGATGGGAGAATATTTATCACTTATGATGCGATTTATTTTTGCTTTTGGTTTAGCATTTCAGCTTCCTGTTGTTTTATCTTTAATGGCGAGAGTAGGGATTGTTACTTATGAATCACTTAAAAGATTTAGAAAATATGCAATTGTATTAGCATTTTTATCGGCAGCATTCTTAACTCCACCTGATCCATTTAGTCAAATAAGTTTAGCTCTTCCAATAATATTTTTATACGAAGTTTCAATTTATATTGCAAAACTAATACAAAAAAATAAAGATAAGTAATGCATAATATAAATTTTATCAGAGAAAATCCAACAGAGTTTGATAATTATATGAAACAAAGAGGTGAGCATCAAATATCAAATAAAATATTAGAACTAGATAAAGTTAAAAGAGAAACCCAGACTGTTCTTCAGAATCTTTTAGCAGAAAGAAACTCTATTTCTAAAAACATTGGTAAACTTAAAAGTGAAAATAAAGATACTTCATCAGAAATGAGTAAAGTTGATGAAATTAAAAATAAAATTAATAATTTAAAGGAACTTGAGACAATTAAAGATGAGGAGCTAAAAACTATCCTCTTAAGACTTCCAAATATAGCTGATAAGACTGTGCCTATAGGAAGCAATGAAGCAGACAATACAAAATATAGAGAATGGGGTGAAAAACCAGGATTTGATTACAATCCTAAAACTCATTTTGAATTAGGGGAAAATTTAGGTTTAATGAATTTTGAAACTGCATCTAAATTATCAGGATCAAGATTTGTTTTATTAAAAAATCAACTTTCTAAGTTGGAAAGAGCAATAGCAAATTTTATGTTAGATAAACATACTAATGAAAATGGCTATATTGAATATAATTTACCTTTTTTGGTTAAAGATTCTGCTCTTATTGGAACAGGGCAATTACCTAAATTTGGTGAAGATTTATTTGCTGCTGGGGAAGATCATTGGTTAATACCAACTGCTGAAGTTCCTTTAACAAATATGGTTAGAGAGGAAATACTTAACCAAAATCAATTACCCATGAGAGTAACTTCTTATACCCCCTGTTTTAGATCAGAGGCTGGTGCTGCTGGTAAGGATACTCGTGGTATGTTAAGACAGCATCAATTTACTAAAGTTGAATTAGTTTCAATAGTAGAACCACAGCATTCACAAGATGAATTAGAAAGAATGCTTGAAAGCGCAGAGAGTATTCTTCAAGATTTAAATATTCATTATAGGATTATGACTCTATGTACTGGTGACATGGGTTTTTCAGCATCAAAAACATATGATATTGAAGTGTGGCTTCCAGGAGAAAATACTTATAGAGAAATTTCAAGCTGTTCTAATTGTAATGATTTTCAAGCTAGAAGAATGAATACAAGATATAAATTAGAACATAAAAATATTTTTGTTCATACACTTAATGGATCTGGATTAGCAGTAGGAAGAACACTAATTGCTATTCTTGAAAATTATCAAATGAAAGATGGAAATATTAAAATCCCAGAAGTTTTAAAAAAATATTTTAATAATTCTGATACTCTTATCTAGTGCTTGATGTTAGAAAAATAAGATTGATACTTGAGTTACGAGAGTCTGGTATTAGTAATGCTGACGTTCTCTCTGCAATAGAAAAAATTCCAAGAGAAAAGTTTATAAGTGAAGCTTACAGAAATCAAGCTTATGAAAATATAGCTTTACCAATTGAAAACAATCAAACAATTAGTCAACCCTACGTTGTAGCCAGGATGACTGAATTACTTGATGTTAAAAGTAACCACAAGGTCCTAGAAATAGGTACTGGTAGCGGATATCAGTGTGCAGTTTTATCAATCTTAGCAAGGCGTGTATATACAATTGAAAGAATTAAAAATTTACATGAAAGCTCTAATTTTATTTTTGATAAATTAAAATTAACTAATATTGTTTCTAAATATAATGATGGCAATAATGGTTGGATTGAACAAATACCTTTTGATAGAATAATATTTACAGCAGCATCAAAAAAAATAAATAATGAGATCTTTTCTCATATTGAAAATGAAGGAATTATTGTTTGTCCTATTGTTAAAAATAATAAGCAGATACTTGTCAAATATACAAAACAAAATAATAAAATAATTTCTGAAGAATATGATGATGTTTTATTTGTTCCAAATCTTCAAGGTGTAGTATAGCTACTTTGAATATTTCGAATTTTATTAGAAGAATAAAAATAATATAATATACCAATTATCCAATGAACAAGAGTTAACCCAATAAACATATAGATATAGTTTTCTTCTATAAAATTATTTACAAATAATATTACAATTATAGGCACTAACACAAACCTAAGTATGGCCATATACATTACTATTATTGCTTTTTTTAGCCCTTGGAATGAAGCATTAGAAATAAAGAAGAGTGGAAAAGCTGGAAAACCCAGTGCGTATATTTTAAGATATATTGATCCATAGTAAATTACTTCTTTATCATCAGTAAATAATCTCATGGAATCTTCTGCAGTTATAAATAAGATTAATCCTGCTATAGTTAATATTATTACTCCTGTAATCATTGCTTTATTGTAAGTTTCTAAGATTCTTTCATAGTTTTTAGCTCCAAAATTCTGACCCACAATTGCGGTTACTGCTGTACTTAATCCTAATAAGGGTAAGAAAAGAAGTTGTTCATATCTTCCAGCAGAGGAAAAACCTGCAATTGCATCATTACCAAAACGACTTACGAAAAATAATAATATATATGATCCGAGAGCAATCATCATCAATCCTAATGCCGCTGGAATAGCCTGAAATGAAATTTCCTTAATTAAATTTAATTTAGGAATTAAATAATTATTTTTAAAGTTTTCAAAAATCTCTGTTTTATAAATTTTATATAGTAAATATAACAAACCAATTATTTGAGATAGTATGGTAGCTATTGCTATTCCAGTGATACCCATTGGCGCAAATAATTTAAAATTAATTATTTTTCCTGTGATTAATATTGGATTTAAAATTATATTAAGAAAAAAACTGAAGATTAAAACATTTCTATAACTTTTAGTATCACCTTGGGCAGATAAACAAGAATTACATACCATGAGTAAAAGAATTATGACTGATCCTAAATAAATTACATTCATATATAATGATGAAAGTTTAAGAGTTTTTGGATCATCATTTATAGATTCTAAAATTATGTTCCCAAAATAAAGTCCAAAAATAGTTATACCTAAGCCTACTAAAATTGTTACGACAAAAGATTGTGAAAATGCATGACTTGCTTTTTTAATATTTTTTTCCCCTAAAGAATTAGCAACATTACTTGTTGTAGCTATGCTCAGTCCTATTCCAAGTGCAATAATTATAAAATATACGGGAAATGTTTGACCAATAGCTGCTAAAGCTGTTTCAGAAATCATTCTACCTGCAAAAATAGTATCAACTAAAGAATACAGATTATTAAATATTGTTCCAATTGAGGCAGGCAAAGCAATTTTTATAAATAGCTTATAGATATCTTCATCAAGTAAATTAATTTTTTTCATATTTATAAATATCTTAATTTAAATCTAGTACAATTTTCCTCTAGTTTTAAAATATTTTGAATTTCGTATATTACCTCTTTGAGGTTTTTCATTATAGATCTATTTGAAAAATTTATTAATAATAAGCCACTTCCTTGCATTCCAACATTGTCTCCATATTTCATAATAGGGACTTCAACATTGATAATATTACTTATACCTTTTTTTCTAATATTCTGAATAAAGGAATCATTTTCCGAAATATTCAAAACTGGATACCATATAATGATTTTCGATTTTAAGAATAAATTTTCAATATTATTTAGTATCTCCTCTACTTTTTCAAAATCATCCTTTATTTCATATGATGGATCTATAAATACAAAATAATTCTTGTCTTTATTAATTTTATTAAAAATAAAATTAAATCCATTTGCATTTAAAATTTTAGCATTGGTATATTTGTTTAAGTTTTTTTTTAATAATTCAAATTCATTCTTGTGTAGTTCACAAAAAAATAATTTATCTTTTTCATTAGCTATGGACGAAATAAATATAGGTGATCCAGGATAAAAATTATTTTTTTCAGTAATTTTAGAAATAGTTGAAAGATAATTTTTAATTAAAATATTATTCCCTTTGTAATTTTGTATCTTTTTAATTCCTTCTTTATACTCTTTATTTTTATCCATATACTTTGATATATATTTATAAATTCCATTACCAGAATGACTATCTATATAACTTATTGAATTATTTACTTTTTTTTCAAGATTATATAAGTAAAGCATTATAATGTGTTTTATAACATCTGCATGATTTCCAGCATGATATCCGTGTTTATAGCTAAGCATAAAAATAAAAAAAAATTGTTGAAATTAATTTCTTATTAGTTATTTAAAGTATTAAATTAATCAATATACAATATTTATATAAGTTAAATAAATTTAATCCCCCAATAATAAATAAGGAGAATAAAATATGCCAAGTGGTAAAATTAAATGGTTTAATCCGACCAAAGGTTATGGATTTATAGAAAATGATGATGGAGGAAAAGATGTTTTTCTTCATGTCTCAGCTTTAGAAGCTGCTGGTATTGATACTTTAGAAGAGGGTATGCCAGTTGAATTTGAAATCGGTGAAAACCGTGGAAAAGAAAACGCTATTAATATTAAGAAAAAATAATATTTAATTGAATTCAAATAAACTTTTAGAATGGATTGGCGTAACAACAGCCATCCTTTATTCCCTACTAGTTGCATTTAACATTGGATTAGAATTTATTGGTTTTTCATTATTATTGCTATCAGCATTATTAATCGGAGTCTGGGCCTATAAATTAAAACACAATGGGATATTGTTCTTACAATTCTTCTACGCTGGTGCAGGTATTATAGGAATGTATAGATGGTTTGGATAAAAATTTTTTTTTTATTTTTACTTTTACTTTCTGCTATCGCATATTCTGCTGAATTAAATGAAGAAGAAGAAATGTACTTTAATTTTGTTGATTTAAATAATGATGGAGTTATTTCCTATGAAGAAATTGAACAATCATTAAATCTACTCTTTCAAATTATAGATCTGAATCAAGATAATAAAATTTCTCAAAATGAGATAAATGAATTAAAAGGTATAATTGAATCTTTAAAATGAGTATTTGGGGAAGAGTTATAGGTGGAGCAGCAGGATTTGCTTTAGGTGGACCTATAGGGGCTATATTAGGTGTAATGGCTGGTGGTGCTTTTGACAGAAGATCTAAATCAAAATCATCATTTAACTTTAATCGAATAAATAACAATCAAAAACAACAAATTTTTACATTAAGTTTTATTATTTTAGCTGCAAAATTAGCTAAATCAGATGGAATTGTATCAGATGATGAAATTAGGGCATTCAAAGAAAAATTTAAAGTTCCAAAATCTGAAATTCCTAAAGTTGCAAAAATATTCAATGAGGCAAGAAAAGATACGTATGGCTATAAACAAATAGCAAATCAAGTAGGGGGGTTATTTTCATCTGATAAAATTTTATTGGAAGAATTATTAAATAATTTATTTTATATTGCTGCATCTGATGGAAAGGTATCTATTAGCGAAATAGATTTTTTAAGATCAATTTCTAAATCGTTTAAATTTAGTGAAAAAGATTTCCAAAGAATTTTCCAATCAAATTTAAAAAACAGTGAATCTGACCCTTACAAAATATTGGGTGTGAATAGATCGAGTACTGATAATGAGATAAGAAAAAAATGGATAAAATTAAATAAAGAACATCACCCAGATAATTTAATTGCAAAAGGTATGCCAAAAGAATTTATTAAACAATCTAATAAAGAGTTGGCGGCTATTAATATCGCTTACGATAAAATTAAAGAAATTAGAGGAATTTCTTGATACCTAAAGATTTATCTGTCGATAATATTAGTAAAATTTATAAAAAAATTAGACCATTTATTAATCAAACCCCTTTTTTAAAGTGTTCCGAAGTTATCGATAATTATTTTTCTACTAATTTATTTTTTAAATGCGAATTTTTACAAAAATCTGGTTCATTTAAGGCAAGAGGGGCTATTAATAATATAATTTCTCAAGATCAGAATAAATTTAACAAAGGAATTACAGCAGTTAGTGCTGGAAATCATGCAATCGCTGCTTCATTTGTAGCCAATCAATTTAATTTGAAAAATAAAATTTTCTTATACGAAAGTGCAAATAAATATAGAGTTCAAACTTGTAAAAATTATGGTGCTAACATTATCTTTACAAATCCAAAACAAGCTTTTCTTGATGCTGAAAATGCTAAAAATGAAGGTTTCTATTTTATTCACCCTTTTGACGGCCCATTGACATTACAAGGTAGTGCTACCTTGGGATTAGAAATTGTAGAATATTTAAAATCAATTAATACTAAAATTGACAATCTACTAATTTCAGTTGGAGGAGGGGGATTAATAAGTGGTGTTTCATCGTATATAAAACAATTTTATCCTAAGATTAAAATTATTGGTGTTGAACCTGAAAATGCTAATGGTTTAAATCAAAGTTTAAAAGCTAACAAACCATTAAATAATGTTAATGTAAATAGTATTGCGGACAGTCTTTCTGCACCTTTACATATGCAATATTCTTTTGATGTAGCAAAAGAAGTAATTGATGAAATGGTAACTGTTTCTGATAATGAAATGAAAAAATTTATGGTTTTTTGTTATAAAAAATTTAAGTTATTTCTTGAGCCCGCATGTGTTGCTGGACTCGCTGCTTTAAAATATAAAATCAATAATAAGCTTATTGGCAAAAATACAATGGTGATATTGTGTGGCTCAAATATTGATAAAAAAACTTGGTCAGATTTAACTAATTAATCTGGAAAATATAAAATACCACCACTTAAATTTTTTTTCACACCTGTAGTATTCTTATTACTTATTTCTAAATTTTTAAATGATCTCATGCCAATATACGCAAACATTTGAGCTTCTACTAAATCACCATTTATTTTATATTTATCAATAAGTTCAATTTTTTTATTTAGTTTATTAATTAATATTTCTTTGAGTAATTTATTTTTTCTTCCTCCTCCAGTAAGTAAAATTCTTTTAATCTTAAATTTTTTCTTTTTTAATAATTCTTTAAATCCAATATAAGTCATGTAGTTAGCAGTCATTAGCGCATCATATTTATTCAATTTAATCAGCTTATTAAAATAATTTCTAAAATAATTTCTATCTAATGATTTTGGGTACTTTTTCTTAAAAAATTTATCTTTCTTGAATTTTTCGATTAATTTATTATCAATGTTTCCTTTTCTTGCATAGTTTCCATCATTATCAAATTTTTTTTTAAAAAAATAATTGCAAAGATCATCACTTAAGCAATTTGCAGGCCCTATATCCGATGATAATAATGTTCTTGAAACTACAGTTGAAAAATTTGCTATACCTCCAAGGTTTACTATAATTGATTTTTCCTTAAATTTTTGTATTAAAAACTTATGATAATATGATCCAATTGGTGCTCCCTGACCACCATTTTTAATATCATTATCTCTTAAATTACTTATAGTTTTAACTTTAAGATTTTTTGCAATTTTGTTTCCATTTCCTAATTGTATAGATATTTTATTTGATGGGTCGTGATAAACAGTCTGCCCACTAATTGATATTAAATCGATATTTTTTTTATTAATTTTTTTTTGTTTCAGAAATAAAATTATTTTTTTTTGTAAAATATCTGTAACAAAATCATCTTTTTTTAAAAAATATTCTTTAATTTTATTATTTTTTTTTGGTTTATTTATTATTAGATTGTTTATTGTATTTTGATAATTTTTATTAAATTTATATGATTTTTCACATTTAATTTTTACAAAGTCAGTCCCATTTGTATTAATCAAACTAATATCAACGGCATCCATTGATGTGCCTGTCATAACTCCTAAGACATTAAGTTTTGAATTTTTATTCATTTTTAATCAAATTTAATTTTGCACATTTTATTAACAAACATATCAACAAAAATAGATTATTTACTTTTAAAAATACATTTTTTTATTGATTGATAAATAACAAATAGATATCTTATAATTAATTATTACACGCAAAGGTAATAATCAATTTAATAAAAGGAAACGATTATTAAATTGTATCGGGAGGAAATGCACGATACACAAAAGGGACCTAGCTTGCTGGGTCCTTTTTTTTTGTTTTATGGACAAATCTAATAAATAAAGTATCAAACATTTCATAATGATAACAAATTATGAAAGAATTTTAGATGTTATTTTAGATGAACTTATTCCATTAACAAAAATTTCAATTAATGAAGGAAATAAAATATTTGGCGGATTTATTGTTAAAAAATCTGACCTAAGTCTTGTTTGTCTAGGTACAAACCAGGAAATCACAAATCCTTTATTTCATGGAGAAATCTCAACTCTTTTTAATTTATTTGAAAAAAAACTGTTTAATACAAAAGATTATTATTTCATAAGTACACATCAACCTTGTTCTATGTGTTTATCAGCTATAACATGGGCCGGATTTGACAATTTCTATTATTTTTTTTCCTATACTGACACAAAAGAAGGTTTTCATATCCCGCACGATCTTAAAATTTTGAGAGAGGTGTTTAAGATCAAAGATGGTAAATACAATATTAATAATGATTATTGGGAGAGTTACTCAATTTTATCAGAAATTAAAAGATTAGGCATAGGGGACTCATTATCAGATAAAATTTATCAGATCAAAGAAGAGTACCAAAAAATGTCAGAAATTTATCAAAAATCAAAAATTGATAATAAAATTCCTCTAAATTAATTGTTAAATTATAAAAATAAGTATATAAATAATTAACGGGAGATACTGAAATTTCAGAGCCGAAGGAGCAACGACCCGGAAACTCTCAGGCACAATGGACCGTGAAAAAAAAACTCTGGAAAAGAGCATTTAGCTCTACCGAAGGTGAAAAGCTCTCAGGTAAAAAGACAGAGGGGTAGCTTGGAGAATTTATTTGAACCAGTTACCAACAGACATCCCGTTGAAATATTTTCATCAAAATAATGGTGCAAAGTTAATGCCATTTGCAGGTTTTAATATGCCTATTAATTATAAAACTGGAATAATTAATGAACACAAAAACGTTAGAAATCATTCTGGTATTTTTGATGTTAGTCATATGGGGCAAATTTTAATTGAAAATAATGAATCTTATTTACATAAATTAGAAAAATATATTCCATTACAATTAAAAAAATTAATTAAAAATAGATCGCATTATTCATTTTTGCTCAATAAAGATGGTGGTGTTATTGATGATCTAATTATTTCAAATATTGATATTAAAGATAAGTCATATTTGTATATTGTTTATAATGCATCTCGAAAAAAAGAAGACGAAGAAATATTTACTTCTTGCGCTCCTAATGCAGAAAAAATTTATAAAAAAAATTGTTTATTCGCAATCCAAGGACCTGATTCTATTTATGTTTTAAAAAATATTATTGATATTCCAAATAATATGAATTTTTTTGATATTTTAATAAGTAAATACAATAACAATGAAATAATAGTAAGTAGATCAGGTTATACTGGTGAAGATGGTTTTGAACTTTCTATTCCAAATGAAAGTGCAGAAAATTTAATTACTCATTTACTTAAAAATGAAAATACAATGCTTTGTGGGTTAGGTTCTAGAGATTCATTAAGACTCGAAGCTGGATTAAGTTTATATGGTCATGAATTAAATGAAAAAATTACACCAATTGAAGCTGGTTTATCATGGGCTTTAGATAAAGAAAGATTAGAAGATGAAAATTTAAATGGAAATAAAATTTTATCTGATCAATTAAAAAATAAACTATCTAAAAAAAAAATAGGTTTAATTTCTACCAGTAAATCAATGCTAAGAGATGGAATGACATTATTGGATAATAATAATAATGAAGTTGGAAAAATTACAAGTGGATGTTTTTCTCCTAATCTAAACAAATCTATTGCTATTGGTTATATAATATCTGAATTCAATATTGATAATCCAATTTTTTGTGAAATAAGAAAAAACTTAGAATTAGTAAAAATTAATAATCTACCTTTTGTAAAAAAAAAATATAAAAAAAATGGGAGCATATATGAGTGAAAAAAAATACACAAAAGATCATGAATGGGTTTCAATTGTAAATGAAATTGCTACAATTGGTATTAGCAATCATGCCCAAGAATCTCTTGGTGATATTGTATTTATTGAATTACCATCAGTTGGAAATTCGGTAAAAGCAAAAGATGAAATATGCGTTGTTGAATCTGTAAAAGCCGCTTCTGATATTTATGCTCCAATAGATGGTGAAATAATTGAAGTTAATAATAATCTAGAAAATGATGCTGCTATTATTAATCAAGATGCAGAAAATGAGGGATGGATTTTTAAAATGAAAATTTCTGATTCAAATCAATATTCTGAACTTATGTCAGAAGATGAGTATAAACAATTTTTGGAACAATAGATGATTGAAATAGATAAATTTGTTAGCAGACACATAGGACCTAGAAATGAAGATATTGGAGAAATGCTCAAATTAATAAATTGCTCTTCATTAGATGAATTAATTGAAAAAACCGTACCTAATCATATCATTTTTAAAGATAAACTTAAATTTAGACCTGGGATGTCTGAGGAGTTTAATAAAATTAATACTCAACTTTTATCTTTAAAAAATAATTTCAAAAAAACTTATATTGGAATGGGTTATTATAATACTATTACACCTAGCGTTATTTTAAGAAATATTCTTGAAAATCCAGGATGGTATACTGCTTACACACCTTATCAACCAGAAGTAAGTCAGGGCAGGTTGGAAATGTTAATGAATTTTCAACAAATGATAATTGATTTGACTGGAATGGATATTGCAAATGCATCTTTACTTGATGAAAGTACTGCGGCAGCTGAGGCTATGATGATGGCTTTTAAAATTAAAAAAAGTTCAAAGTTTACTTTTTGTGTTCAAAATAAATGCCATCCACAAACACTATCTGTTTTAAAAACAAGAGCTAAGCCTCTAGGTATAAAAATTATATTTGACAATCCAGATAATGATACATTTGGTTGTTTAATTCAAAATCCAGACACATACGGGGAAATTGCAAATCTCAACGATTTAATAAATATAAATAAATCTCACGACGCGTTATCAATCATAGCAGCTGATATAATGAGTTTGGTAGTTATGAAATCACCAAAAGATTTTGGAGCTGATATAGTTGTTGGAAGTACACAAAGGTTTGGTGTTCCAATGGGTCTAGGAGGCCCTCACGCAGCATACTTTGCAACACTAGATGAATACAAAAGAATGATACCTGGAAGACTAATTGGTGTGTCAGTTGATCGTACTAATAAAAGATCTTACAGAATGGCTCTTCAAACGCGTGAGCAACATATTAGAAGGGAAAAAGCTACAAGTAATATATGTACCGCACAGGCCTTATTAGCAATTATTTCTGCTTCATATGCAATGTATCATGGTCCAACTAGATTAAAAAATATTGCTAATGACATTCACTATAAGTCTAGATATCTAAAAAAATCATTAGAGATATTAAATTTTGAAGTAAAATCTAAAAATTATTTTGATACCTTATTAGTAAAAGACTCAAAATCTAAATACTGGGTAAATAAATCTATAGACAATGGTATCAATTTTAGATTTGTAAATAATGATCATTTTTCAATTTCCTTAGATGAAACTACATCACTACAAGATGTAGATAATTTAATTAAATTTTTTAATGAAAATAATTCTGAAATATATGCTGAAGAGATCGAGGGCAAAATTGAAAATTCAATTTTTAAAAGTGATTTAGAAAGAAAAGACAATATTTTAACTCATCCAGTATTTAATATCTATCATTCTGAAACAGAAATGATGAGATATTTAAAAAAATTAGAAAACAAAGATGTTGCTTTAAATAGATCAATGATACCTCTTGGATCTTGTACTATGAAATTAAATGCGGCATCTGAAATGCTTCCAATTACTTTACCAGGTTTTTCAAATGCGCATCCATTCTTAGAACCCCATCAACGTGAGGGATATAATGAAATGATGAGTGAATTAATATCGATGTTAAAAGATATTACTGGTTTTGACGCAGTTTCACTTCAACCTAATGCAGGAGCACAAGGTGAGTTTGCTGGTTTATTAGCTATTCAAAAATATCATGAAAAAAATTCAGATACTAAAAGAAACATTTGTATAATTCCAAAAAGTGCTCATGGAACTAATCCGGCCAGTGCACAGATGTGCGGTATGGATATTTTAATAGTAAACTGTGATGATAAAGGTAACGTTGACTTAACTCACTTAGATAAAAAAATTGAAGAAGCAGGAGATAAATTATCTGCTTTAATGATTACATACCCATCAACACATGGTGTATTTGAGGAAAGTATTGTTGAGATTTGTAAAAAAATTCATGATGCCGGAGGACAAGTGTATCTTGATGGCGCTAATTATAATGCAATGGTTGGTGTAGCCAAACCAGGTAAGTTTGGACCTGATGTATGTCACATGAATCTGCATAAGACATTTTGTATACCTCATGGAGGAGGTGGGCCTGGAGTTGGAGCTATAGGATTAAAAAAACATTTAGCAGATTTTGCTCCTGGACATCCCATGTTTAAAAATGAAATTGGTTTAACAACTCAAGAGGCAGTTTCTGCAGCTCCTTGGGGCAGCGCATCTATTTTACCTATTTCATATTCCTATATTTCTATGATGGGTGACGATGGTTTAAAATTAGCAACTCAAGTTGCAATTTTAAATGCTAATTATATTAAAGAAAGATTAAAAAATTATTACCCTATTTTATACAATGGTAAAAATAATATGGTGGCACACGAATTTATTATTGATATCAGGCCATTTAAACAAGAATTAAATATTTCAGACGAAGATATTGCTAAAAGACTAATCGATTATGGATTTCATGCACCTACAATGTCTTTTCCTGTTCCCGGTACTTTGATGATTGAGCCTACTGAAAGTGAATCAAAAGAGGAACTAGATAGATTTTGTGAAGCAATGATTTCTATTCACAATGAAATCACTATGATTAGAGAGGGTAAATTTGATAAAGTAGACAATCCTATAAAAAATGCCCCTCATACCATAGAAGAAGTATCTTCTGACAATTGGGATCACAAATATTCCCGTAAAGATGCTGCTTACCCCCATGCTTATTTAATTAATAATAAATACTGGAGTCCAGTTAGTAGAATTGATAATGTATACGGTGATAGAAATTTATTTTGTGTTTGTCCTCCAATTGATAAATACGAAGAGGCTAAAACAGGATAATTACTATTTATCAATTAATTAAAATATTAATTTAATAATAAGTATGATTTATATTAATCTTATTTTAGTTTTTTTAGTACTGGTCGCAATCCATGAGTAT
Source organism: uncultured Alphaproteobacteria bacterium (assembly GCA_902604905.1). Taxonomy (GTDB): domain Bacteria; phylum Pseudomonadota; class Alphaproteobacteria; order HIMB59; genus CACPNW01. Next base: position 119,198 of record CACLAN010000001.1, on the reverse strand, counting down.
GGTCATTATATAGTTGCTAGATGGTTTAAAGCTGAAGTTACTGATTTTTCAATTGGATTTGGTAAGCCTCTTTTAAAATATACAGATAGAAATGGCACTACATGGAAATTATCTCCTATTCCATTGGGTGGATATGTAAAAATCAAGGGTCTTGATAATATATTTTCTCCAAACCCTAACGATGATCAAGGATCCTTTCAATCTCTTACACTTATTCAAAAGATATTAGTACTTTTAGCAGGAAGTATTTTTAATATTCTTAGTGCGTGGTTTGCTCTTTTCTGCATTTTTTTCTTTTTTGGAATTGTTAGTTTAATGCCAATTATTGGATCAGTCAGTGAAAATTCATCAGCATTTGAAAATGATCTTAGAGAAGGAGATAGAATACTTGAAATAAATAATATTAGTATTGAAGAGTTTTCTGATATACCAAAAGCAATTGCAAATAACCAAAGTATAAATATCTTAATAGAAAGAAATAATCAGATAATTGAAAAAAATTTTGATCTAAAATTTAATGAAGAATTAAATAGGTATATTATTGGAATATCTTCACCTCAAAATCCTATTATTGATAAGTATAATTTAATTGATTCAATTAAAAACTCATCTTTATTTATACCAACATATTATGCTGCTTCTTTTACATTTCTTCAACAATCTTATAAAGAAAGTACATTAGGAGATCAGTTAGCCGGACCTATAGGGATCGTTAAAAATGCAGATCAAATGATGCTAGATCAGGTTAGAGGAGTTCTATTTTTATTTATTATTATTTCTTTGTTTGTGGGGTTATTTAATTTACTTCCTATTCCTCTTTTAGATGGTGGTCATATAATGTATTTTATTATTAGAAGAATTTTTTCAAACTCTCTTCCTGAGTTTATTACAAGAGTTTATTTGGCTGTGGGGATAACAATAATATCTTTTCTTTTTATAGTTGTGACTTACAACGATATTTTTTATAAATAAATATTATTGGGAGTTAAAATGACAAATTTTGAAAAAGTAAAAGAATTTATGACAACTTTTGGCCAAGAAGTAAAAACTAGTGCTGAATTTCCAGAAAATAAAATTGTTGAATTAAGAAAAAAATTGATTGATGAAGAATTTAATGAATTAAAAGATGCAATTAATGATAATGATATCGTTGAAGTTGCTGATGCATTAACTGATATTTTAGTTGTAACATACGGAGCAGGTGCTGCTTTTGGTATAGATCTAGATAAATGTTTTAACGAAGTTCATCGTAGTAATATGAGTAAACTTTCAGATGAAGGTAAGCCAATTTATAATGAATTCGGTAAAGTTATGAAGGGTCCTAATTATTCACCTCCAGATTTGAAAAAAATAATTTAAATATTTTTTAGAGCATCATCTAAAGACTTCTTTAAGTCTAAAATATCTTCAATGCCAATTGAAAGTCTGATTAAGGTATCAGAAATTCCTAATTCATCTCTAATTTTTTTATCAATAGATGCGTGTGTCATTATAGCTGGATGCTCAATTAAGCTTTCAACTCCACCCAAACTTTCTGCTAGAGTAAATATTTGAATTGTCTCAAGAAATTTTTTTGCTGAATTAATATCACCCATTAATTCAATTGATAATATTCCTCCAAATCCAGTCATTTGCTTTTTTGCAATTTCATAACTTGGGTTATTTTCCAATCCAGGATAAAAAACGTTTTTAATTTTAGGATGTTTTAATAAATAATTAGCAATTTCTAAGGCATTATTATTGTGCCTCTCCATTCTTACAGAAAGTGTCTTAATTGAGCGAATAAGTAAATAACAATCGAAGGGGCTGGGCACAGCACCAACTGCATTTTGAATATATTTAATTTTATCAGCTAAAATTTTATTATCATTTATAATTAATGCACCTCCAATTATGTCTGAATGCCCCCCAAGATACTTAGTTGACGAATGTATAACAACATCAGCGCCATTATTTATTGGTTGTTGATTGTAAGGAGATGCAAAAGTATTATCACAGACTATAATAATATTGTCATCTTTTAAGCTTTTTCTAATTTTCTTTATATCTATAATTTTTAGTAATGGATTAGAGGGTGTCTCAACCCAAATCATTTTTGTATTTTCTTTTAGATGACCTTGCCAATTATTTTCTTTACTAAGATCGGCATAGGTTACTTCCACATTTTGATTTACTGTTTTAATTTTATCAAATATTCTTCTTGTTCCGCCATAAACATCATCGCTACAAATAATTGAATAATTTTTACCTAAAGCATCTGATAATGCAGAGATTGCAGCCATACCTGAGCTAAAAGCATAAGCAAATTTACCATCTTCTAATTCAACTAATAATTTTTCTAATATATCTCTTGTAGGGTTTCCTGTTCTTGCATATTCATAAGTAAAGTCCCCAGGGGAATTTTGCTTGAAAGTCGATGAAAGATGAATAGGGGGCATAACAGCGCCAGTAGTTTTATCAGCACCATGACCTGAATGAATAACTTTTGAATTAAATTTTTTATTTTTAGTACTCATTATTACATCCAATCAGCATAAGGTAAATTTCTAGATACTAAGTATTCTTTATTAAACATTTTATCATAATATTTATTTGCATCATCACAAAGTATAGTTACTATTTTTTTACCCGTACCCATTGATTTAGCCAGCTTTACTGCACCACATATATTTACTCCAGAACTTAATCCAAGAAATAATCCATCTGTTTTCATGATTTTAAATAGCATTTCCATACATTCTTTATCAGAAACAAAAAATGATTGATCTACAACACAATTTTCTAAATTTTTTGTTACTCTAGCCTGTCCGATGCCCTCTGTGATTGATTCATCGCCTTTTTTTTCTGGAGTACCATTTGTAAAATAATTAAACATAGATGAACCTTGTGAGTCCGTACAAGCAATAATAATCTCTTTATTTTTTGTTTTTAATCCAACACTTACACCAGTTAAAGTTCCTCCAGTTCCGATTGCACATGTAAATCCATCTATTTTTCCATCAGTTTGATTAAAAATTTCCATAGAAGTTGTTTTTTCATGAAATTTATAATTTGCAGTATTTTCAAACTGACCGGCCCAAAAAGTTTTCTTACCTGTTTGTTTTTCAATATCTTTAGCTAATTGCTGTGAGACTTTTTGATAATTTCCAGGATCAGAATAAGGTTTTGCGTCAACTAAATGAAGTTTTGCCCCCATATTTTTTAGTATATCTCTTTTAGATTGCACAGTTATGTTAGGCATCACTATTTCTAGATTATAATTTTTTGCATTACAAACTAATGCTAAGCCTATCCCAGTGTTCCCAAAAGTACCCTCAACAACAGTTCCACCTGGTTCCAATAATTTTTTATCTTCTGCATCTTCGATGATACCAAGTGCTGTTCTATCTTTTACTGAACCAGCTGGATTCATAAATTCAGCCTTACCATATATTTCGCAACCTGAAATTTCTGTGGGGTATTTTAATTTTATTAAAGGAGTGTTACCAATTAATTCAGTAACATTATTTGTTATCATCAATATCTCTTACACCATATGGATTGAATGATGTATCTTTATTAATATTAATGTTTTTAACAGGATTACCTACCATTGTTGCATAAGGAGGAACATCTTTTAATACTACTGTATTAGCTCCAACTCTTGCACAACTTCCAATATTAATTGGACCAAGAATACTTGCACCACAACCAATAATTACATTATCCTTAATCGTTGGGTGTCTTTTTGTATCTCTTTGATCTTTCGAATTTTCAGCAGGACTAATACCTCCTAATGTTACGCCATGATAAAGTGTAACATTATCACCAATTTCACTTGTTTCACCAATTACAGTTCCCATCCCGTGATCTATAAAAAGATTTTTACCTATTTTTGCAGCTGGGTGAATTTCAATTCCAGTTAAGAAACGACTAAATTGAGATATTATTCTTGCAAGAGTGTATAAATTTAAATTCCATAATTGATTTGCTATTTTATGAAAAAATACAGATTTTACACCAGGATAAGTTAATATTATGCTTAATTTACTTCTGGCTGCAGGATCTCTTTTAATTATTGATTCCAAATAACTGTCCATATTGTGAATAGGTAGTCATTAAAATCTTTATTTCAATCACTTCAATACTCTTTTAAACTCTGAGATTTAACAAAAAAAAAGGTAATTTATATATTAAAAAGTATAACACTTATTGAGTGTGGTGGTAGTATTAAAAATCCTTTACTAATTTTTAAGGAATTTTTTTTGATCTTAACCTTTGAAGTATTTGAATAAGTATTTAGGTCAACTTTATTAGATCCTTTAATACAATAGTTTTCAGTTATCCTGTCTAGATGTGGAATCTTTAAACGTATTTTTTCTGAACTTGATTTATTAACAACAGACATACATATATTTTTTCCATCCATTGTTACAGCAGAGTCAATTAGTTTATTATTTTTATATTCAGGCTGTTTACCTAATTTAAAAGACACAAAAGTTGAAGAATTAACAACTGATTTTAAAATTTTACCTTTATGAAATTTTGTATAAAGTTCTAAAACAAGTGTTGTTGGAGTTTTCCAAATTTTCTTTTTTTCTATTCGGTAATTACCCATTACATTTATCAAATGATAAATACCAGTGTTGGTAATTATATTTCCTCTATTTATACATGCGTTGAGAAGTGAGGCAGCGTAAATTGCATCAGCAATATTATAATTCTCAATAAAATAAGGTGGAATTGCCTCCACATAAGTGTTCCATTCATCAAAGGCTATTTTAATGTTTTTATTAGAATATTTTTTTATTTCTTTTATTGTTCTATCCAACATTAATCTCACTTCTGTTGCGGCAGCGACTGTTGGTATAAAACGTTTTCTATAATCAGGATGTTTTTTATCTTTTTCAGTTCTTATAGAATAATAATGGACACTTAATTCATCAATTTTTTCTTTAATATTTTTTAAAACATATTCATTCCAATGTCCAAAATGATCAGAACAAGCACCAACCGCAATAAATCGTAATTTTTTATTTAATTTTTTTAACTCTTTTACAAAAACATTATATTTATTTGCATAAGTAACTGGATCTGTATGACCAATTTGCCATCCCCCAAACATTTCATTTCCAATAAAAATTGTTTCTAATTCATAAGGATTTTTTCTGCCGTTTTTATATCTTAATTTTCCATATTTTGTGTTAATTGATCCAATCATATATTCGATCCAATTTTTTGCTTCTTGAATAGTACCATCACCAGTATTGATGGTAATCATTGGCTCGCTACCAATATATTCACACCATTTCATAAATTCATCTGTCCCTACATCGTTGTACTCCCATTGATACCAAGCGTGATCGTAGTAGGGGAGACGGTAATCTTTTTTTCCAACACCATTCTGCCAATTATAACCTGAAAGAAAATTACCCCCAGGCCAACGAATATAACTTGGCTTCCATTCTTTAATCATTTCTGTGATATCTTTTCTAAATCCAAAAATTGTATTTTTTGGCATTAATGAACAGTTTGCAATAAAAATTGTTCCAGACTTAATAGAGATAGATAGGGTTTTTAAGCTATTACTTTTTTTAAAAGTAAATGTTTTTTTTATTTTTTTCCAATTTTTATTTGCATTAAAAGTAAAATTTATTTCTCCAATATTTATAAATACTTTTTGATTTTCACCTTTGAAATAAATACTGAATTCGTATTCATCTTTTGAGTCAATAATATTAATCTTTTGCTTAATACCTCTTTGTATTTGTGATTTTTCTCGAATAGTAATTTGTTGAGATTGTTTGCCGCTCCCGTATCTACTAATAATCTCTTCACCTTTTACAATATATTCGGAGTTAGTATGTGCGTACATCACGTGTTTTGCAGAAGCGTTATAACCTTTCCAAGGCTGAACAATGCCAAAATCTAAATGATCATTTTCTAAACCATTGTTCCAAACTAATTTATCAGGACCACAAAATTTTCTATTTTCTACTACTTCTGCCCAAATTCCATTTCTATAAATTGCATCTCCAATATGTTCCAGATTAGTTCCAAACATATGTTTTGAAAGTTTTGATATTATATTATTTTTTGAAAAAGAAATTGTTGCAATATTTTTATTCATTCATCGCCCATATTTTATCACTGGGTAAATGAACATAAATTGTATCATCTGTTTTTATGTCTTGTAATCCTACGGATTGTAATGAGCATTCTAATTCTAAATCCTTTACTATAATTTTGTATCTAGTATGAGTTCCTGAAAATATAACTGATTTAATTAAGCCTTTGAATGAATTATCATTGAAATCATTATTTTTACTTAACTTAATATTTTCGGGTCTAATAGTAATTATATTATCTTCATTTAAATCTGTATAATTTTCACCTTTGTAATGAACTGTTCCAATAGTAGTAGATAGATTATTATTATCTTTCTTTGCATTAATAAAATTAACTCCACCAAAAAATTTTGCAGCTTTTATATTTTTTGGTTTTTCATAATAATTTTTTGGAGAAGTAAAATTTTGTAATTCGCCATCAAAAATTAAAGCTATCTTATCTGCTAGAAGAACCGCTTCTTCTTGATCATGTGTTACAAATATTGTTGTTACTTTTAATTTTTGTTGAATAGTTACAATTAAATCTCGCATTTCATCTCTTAAATGTGCGTCAAGATTACTTAATGGTTCATCTAGAAGCAATATTCTAGGATTAGATATCAATGCTCTGGCTAGTGCAACTCTTTGTTGTTGACCTCCAGAAAGTTGTTTTGGTTTTCTTAATCCAATATCTGGTAATTTTACCAGTTCTAACATTTCTTTTACTTTTTGATCTATTATATTTTTATCTACACCTTTCATTTTTAGTGCAAAGCCAACATTTTCATTTACATTCATATAAGGGAACAAAAGATAATTTTGGAAAACCATAACTACCCCTCTTTTTTCAGTTGGAATTTTTAATAGTGATTGCTCATCAAGTATAATATCTCCACTATCAGGTTGAAACAATCCTGTGATCATTTTTAAAATAGTTGTTTTACCGCAACCTGAAGGTCCAAGAAACGCAACTAGTTCTCCGCTTTCAATATCTAAATTTATATTGTTTACTGCTGGCCTATCCATGCTAGGAAAACTTTTGATTAAATTTTTAATATTTAGTTTACTCATTTTTATATTTTCCCAAATCCACTAGTAGCCCCAGATTCACCAGAAACAAATTTTGATGTAAAAAATAAAATCAATATAGCAGGAAAAATAAATATAATTGATATTGCAGCTGTTAAAGCTGGATTTCCTGATGAAGCAGTTGAAAAAACAAGGAGCGGTAGTGTCATAACTTTTCCAGCACCAATTAAAAATGTTAAAAGATACTGACTCCATGAAACTAAAAATGCAAATAATGCTGCAACAACCATTCCTGGGGCTATAGCAGGTAAAGTAATTAACAAAAATGTTTTTGTCTTATTTGCTCCTAACGTCCTTGCTTGATGCTCAAAATCAGGGTTATAGTTTGCAAATATTCCAGTCATAGTAAGAACAACATACGGCATAATTGGAACTAAGTGCACTAAACATACACCAAAATAATTACCTGAAAAACCCCATGATATAAAATTGATATTCAATCCTAAAACAAAAGCTATTGGAGGAAGTATAGTAGGAGAGACCATTATAAAAATAATTAATTTTTTAAATCTAAAATTTAATAGACCTAGTACCCTTGCTGCAGGTAATGCGATAATTATTGAAACAATTGTCACTAAAAAACCAATACTCAAACTATTTAATAATGCTTTAATAACTGCAGGATTAGAAGCCCAAAGTTCTATAAATCCATCGAAAGTTCTTTGTCCTGGTTTTGGTATTAATTTCAACCTTACCCAAGCTTGAAGACTTAACTCTTTTGGAATAACTTGCGGATAAAACCATCTAAAAGAAAATGCATTAATAAAGAAAGCGATAAGAGGTAATATTAAAATAAATGCACCTAAATAAATTGCATATATGTTTATTTTTTTTAAATTATTATTCATCAATCTTTCCTAATTTTTGCCTGAGTTAACCAGAAATAAAGAACAACTAAAATCATTACTATAATTGCAATAATAATACTTAATGCCATTCCTTCACTTCTTGCATTAAGATCTGGGTTTAAAAAGAATTCAAATGCCATTACGGGTAACATTTGAGGATAAATTACACCTAGTAATGCTGGCACTTCATATGCGCCAAAACTAAAGGCAAAGACTATTATTGATGCAGAAAATAGATTTGGCATTACCAAGGGTAAAATAACATATCGAAATCTTTGCCATCTATTTGCTCCCAAACTTTGAGCAAGTTCTTCAAAATTTTCTCCCAAAGATTGTAATACTGACATTAAAATTATAAAAAAGAATGCTGCTTCTTTCCAAATATAAGCAAGAATAATACCAAAACCATATTTATCTTTAACTAAAACAGGAAAATCTCCAGGACTAGCAATTAATCCAATTTGTGATGCTAAACGTGCTAATAAACCACTTTGAGAAAACACAAATATAATACCAACTGCTACAACTAAATGAGGCATTGGTAGATTTAATGAATATATAAAATTACAAATTGTTTTTGCAAAAAATGTTTTTCTTATTGCTAGAGCACCAAATAAAGCCAAAACTGCTGCTAAAAAAGTACTAGCAAAACTGACCCATAAATTTAATCCTAAACCAGTCCAGAATAATTTTGCATATCTTTCGGAAAACATAACATTGTAATATGCTGAAAAATTCAATTCATATTTTCCAATTGCTGGTTGATAACCTAAGCTTTGTAAAAAACCGTAAAAAATTCCTCCAAAAAATAGAGTAAAAATAATTAAAAGGGGCGGAGTTAAAGATAAAATAATTTTTAATCTTTCTCCGCCCATTTTCTAAATAAAATATTATTTTATTTTAAAAGTACGTTTGCTTCCCAATCAGCTTCAATTAAATCTTGATATTCTGCAGCAATATCAGAAACAAGTGCTTTAGCAAGAATGTCTTGATCCTCAGCAGCGTCTCCAAGATTATTTTGAGCTTCAGCTATTGCTGCCTTTCCAGCAGAATCTGAAACTTTAGCTGTACTAATACCCCAACCACAGCAGAAACCATTTGCTGGTTGTACTTGAGCAGCTTGTAGTTCAGGTTCTAATACTAGGTTTGCATATACTAGAGCAGCAGCTTTGTTAGGAGCGTTATAAGGAATAGCCCAATAATTGAAATCTCCGATCATATTTTCATAAAAAGCAAATGCTCTTGATGTTGGAGGTGTTGTTCCGGCAGTATTTGTAGGTCCAGCACCTCTTGGAGATTGTGTAAAGTCTAAATCAACTTCACCATTAGCAAATAGACTATGCATTTCTGCATTATCTTTTGGATAAGTTTCTCCACCTCTCCACAGATCTTTTTCCCAAGAATTTAATAATTTCCAAACTTCTGGAGCCCACTTATCATATAATTCTTGATTGAATGGACCTACCCATTGCGCATGTCCACCACTTAGTTCAAAGAAAATTTGTTTTACAAATCTTGTACCAACAAATCCACCTTTACCAGGTCTTATGTAAGTAAATCTTCCAGGATTTTCTTCTATCCAATTACTTAATTCAGCATAACTACGAGGCATATCATCATAATTATTTCTAGCTGAGTCATACATAAAGTGGAACTGAGCACTAGACCATGGACTTTCCATACCTTCAACAGGTCTTCCAAAGTCTAAGTTTACTGCTGGATTGTCCCAAGCAACAAATTCACTGTTGGGTAAACCAGCAGCGAATGGTCCATAAAGAAGATTAGCTTGTTTTAATGTCCAGAAATTTTCTCCATTAATCCAAATTAAATCAATATTTCCATTATCGCCAGTTACTCCAGCTTCTTTTTCACTTAGTACTTGGTTAACAGCGTCAACTGTCCCCTTTAAAGGAACTCTGTTCAAAGTTATATTATACTTTTCTTTTAACGGAACTCCATAAAAGTCATCAACAAAACCATTGATAGCGTCTGATCCACCCCACATATATACGTTTACCTGTCCGCCATCAGCTGCTTTAACAACATCATCCCATGAATTAAATCCAGGTGCAGTTTCAGCAAATACTAATTTTGAAAAAAATAAACTTATAAATGTTAAGGTAAGAAATTTAAGTTTAATTTTCATCTTTCCTCCTAATATATAGAATCAAAAAATAATTTAATTTGATCCATTATCCTTTGGTGAAATATAATCTACTAAAGGAATCTCGTCTACAAGCTTTAAATCATTCCAAGCTGCAAATTCTAATAATTCTTTACTATAATCTCCTTGACCGACGGCATAATGATGTTCATGTCCAATAATATTTAGAGTATTTATCAAGTTTTCTGCCGAAATATGAGATCTATTCAATTTTGTTTCTTTAAACCATCCTCTTGTTCCATCAAAACCTTTATTATTATGTTCAAAAATTTCTGAGTTTAAAATTAGTATTCTTTCAGCATTATTTCCTAAGTATGTTGTTGTAGATTTTTGAGCTTTAAATACTTGATCTCCAGCAACGCCATATTTTTTATCTGTTTTTCTTCCTAAAGTACTATGATCAACCCATTTTATTCCATCTTCATTCGCAAAATGTCTTGGCGACACTCCGCAGTGCCACATTAATACGGCATCAGCTTTCGTATCAAATGTTGCAAGATCTAATAGTGTAGATGATTTATCACTACTTGATATGTAATTTAATAGTAGCATGCTTAATGAACCTTGAATATCTCCTTCACAAGATACCGCTATACCATCTTCGCTACCCATCCAACCATAAGCCATGCAGGGAGCAATTCCATATAATTCTTGAAACTGAGACCAACATTGGACTGCCATAGAGTCCCAATTATTTTCATGCCTCATTTTTTTTAATGCAAAATATACTCTTGTTACTTTATTGAATGATTCTTCGTCTGATACTGAGATTGAAGATGCAGCATTTTTTATTTTTTTTATTTCTTGATCAATTAATGATTGATCAAAACTTTTTGCAAGTGAAATTAATTCTTTAATTGTTGTTTCTTCAATTGTTGATCCAATATTTTGTTTTATTTTTTTATTATCGACAATCATATTGTCAAACCCTGGAGATATACCACCAACTAATCCTATTTTTGATTGTTTAATTTTTTTATCTGCTATTAATGATCTTAAAGTAATCAAAAACTTGTTTTTAAATTCATCAGTATCACCATAATTATAAAACCATTTAGTTTTAATTTTTTTTTCATGAAGTATTTTTTTAATTATTCCTAAATAATGACTTACTGAAACTAAAGAGTGTAATTTTACATCACCCTCATTTTCAAGGTCTGGAACTGCCCATAAACCCATTTTATTTGTAATATTACAAAGAGGGTATAATTGTTCTCCTGAACTGCATGAACTTGTTTGTAATATTAAAAAATCAATTTTGTTTTTAAAAAATTTTTCTGCCTCTACTGAGTCCTCTTTAGAAAATATAGTTTTATGGAAACAAATTAATTTACCGTCATATTCTGCAATGATTTTTTTTAGATGATTTTCGGATTTTATTCTTACCTGTTGTTCCTCTGAAAAGTAAGGACTAATTGCTGTAGCTACAAAACCAATTGTCAATACTTCCTTCATATCCGAATTATACTAAATGATATAATGTATCTATTGTCAATTATTTAATCTTAAGTTAAATCTTATTTCTATATTTTAATATTAAACGTTAGTATTTTCATAAAAAATGATTGAGAAAGAAAAAATTAATTGGATCTATAAAAAAATCTTTACGATTAGATTTTTTGAAGAAAGAATAAAAAAAATTGCTAAAGAGAAAACAGTACCAGGCTATCTTCACACTTGTATAGGTTCTGAGGCTATTTGTGTAGGAGTAATGGCAGCATTAAATCAAGATGATTGGATATCAAGTACGTATAGAAACCATGGTCATGCTATAGCTAAAGGTTGTGAATTAAACGAAATTACTTCTGAAATTTATGGAAGAAAAACTGGAATTTGCAAGGGGCGAGGTGGTAGTATGCATATAAGTGATTTTAGTAAAGGTATGCTTGGTTCATTTGGAATTGTTGCAGCTGGTCCAGCAGTAGTTTTAGGTGCAGCTTTACAAGAAAAAATAAATAAGAGTAATAAAACATGTGTATCTTTTTTTGGTGATGGTGCAATTCATAATGGAGCTTTTCATGAAGCTGCAGGTTTAGCAAAGCTATGGGATATACCAATGATTTTTGTTTGTGAAAATAATGGTTATGCGGAAGCTACTGCAACTGATTGGCATTTAAATACAAAAGAGTTATCAGATATAACTAAAGCTTATGACATGCTCTCGTACATTGGTGATGGCAATAATGTATTTGAAGTTTACGACATTACAAAAAAAGCTATTAATGAAGCTAAACAAAAAAATACTCCCATTTTTTTAGAATTTAAAAACTACAGATTTTCTGGACAGTACGAAGGCGATACTCAACTTTATCAACCACAAGAAGAAATTGATAAAGCAAAACAAAATGATCCAATAAAGTTAGCAAAAGAAAATTCATCAAAATATGGTTTGAACAAAAATGATTTAGAAAAAATTATTAATGAAGCTAAAGAAGAGGTTGATAAAGCATTTGATTTTGCTGATACTCAACCTTGGCCTCAACCAGAGGACGCACTTGAAGAAGTATATGTAAACTATCCAGTGGAAATTAATAGATGACAATAAAAACAGTTAAAGATGCAATTAATGATGCCTTAGTTCAATCATTTGAAGAAGATAAAAATGTTATTTTGATGGGTGAAGATATTGCAGGAGGTAAAGGTCGAGAACAATATCAAGGTACACAAGATGCATGGGGAGGACCTTTTGGTGTTACTCAGGGGCTTTATACTAAATTTGGTGGAGAAAGAGTTCGAGATACTACTATTGCAGAAGCAGGTTTTTTCGGTGCCGCTATTGGAGCTGCAATGACAGGCTTAAGACCTATTGTGGAATTAATGTATGTAGACTTTGCCGGTGTATGTTTTGATCAAATGATGAATCAAGCAGCTAAAGTGAGATACATGTTTGGTGGCAAACAAAAAGTACCGATGGTTGTAAGAACTGTAGTTGGTGCAGGATTTCGTGCAGGTAGTGAACATTCACAAACTCTTTATAGTCTTTATACTCATATACCAGGGCTAAAGGTTGTTGCGCCATATGATGCATACGATGCCAAAGGTCTTTTACTATCCTCAATAAAAGATGATGATCCAGTAATTTTTATGGAGCATAAAAGATTATACATGACAAGCTGTGAAGTGCCTGATGATTTAAAACCTATTCCAATTGGTAAAGGTAGAATAAGAAGAGAAGGAACTGATGTTACTATTATTGCTATTCAAAGAATGAACTTATTTGCTGAAGAAGCAGCTGATGAATTAGAAAAAATTAATATTAGCTGTGAAATAGTTGATCCAAGAACTTATTCTCCCCTTGATGAGGAATTAATTTTTCAATCAGTCAAAAAAACTGGTAAAGTTATAGTTGTTGATGAATCAAACCCTAAATGTTCTTTGGCTTCAGAAATATCTTCTTTAATTTCAGAAAAATGTTTTTCAGATTTAAAAGCTGCAGTAATTAAAATAACTGCTCCTCATACACCTGTACCATTTAGTCCACCAATGGAAGATTTTTATATTCCTTCAACAAAAAAAATAATTGATGCGGTTAAAAAATTAAAAGATGTATAAATTTAAAAAATTAAAGTAAATATTTTATTTCATGCAAGTTCCTAAAAAAATTTTAGATAAATTCCCAAAATTATCAAAAGAAATTTTGCTTAACAATTTATCCTTACCAAGTGGAAAAAACAAAATGATACTTGATACAGATACAGCTAATGAAATAGATGATCAATTTGCATTAGCATGGACATTATTATCAAAAGATAAAATTGACCTTTTAGGAGTTACTGCTGAGCCTTATTCTTTTCAACATCATAAAGACGAATTAATAGAAGCATTCGATATAATATCTAACAATAAAACTATTGATAATACTAAAGAAAATTTAGTTTCTAATTATAGATCTTGGGTTAATGGACTCATAGATGCAAATATTCATCCAAATGATATTTATTTTGATACACCAGAAGAAGGAGTTGAAAAAAGCTATCAAGAAATAATTACTATATTTAATAAACTTAATATTAAACATGAAGGAATGGTGTTTAGAGGTTCGCCTAAATATTTAGAAAATTATAACGAACCAATAGTAACTGAATCTAGTAAATTCATTGTAGATATGTGTAAAAAATATTCAAATGAAAAGATTTATGTTTGTGCAATAGGGTGTCTTACAAATATCGCTTCGGCTCTTTTAACAAACCCAGAAATTATTAAAAATTTAGTAGTTGTTTGGACATCTGGTTTTCCTACATACAGTTTTAATAATAATAAAAACTCATTGAATTTAGTTCAAGATGTTTTAGCATCTCAATTACTTTTTGAATGTGGTGTTGCGCATGTTTATCTACCAGGTTTCAATGTGGGGGCACAGTTAACTCTTTCGTTACCCGATATGAAAGAATTTGTAAAAGGAAGAGGTGAAATAGGTGATTACTTATATTTTCTATACACAAATAACCCTTTGCATAAACAAAGAGGTGTTTTAGATCAAAGTTGGAGAACATGGGTCATATGGGATGTTATTAATATTGCTTGGTTAATAAATCCAAATTGGGTACCAACAAAAATTATCAATTCCTCATCACTTGATAATGATTTGTACTGGATTAAAAATGATAGCAATCATCTTATTAGAGAAGCCTTTGGTGTTAATAGAGATGAAATTTTTAATGATTTTTTTAAAAAATTAAATAATCTTAAATGAAATTAGGAGTTCATTCAGCAACATTTGTTAAAAATTGGTCAGAGGATATTACTCCTTATATTAAACTTTGTAGAGATGCTGGTTACTCTTCAGTTGAAGTATCATTACTAGGTCAAAACGAAAAGTCAGCCATAGAAATAGGTAGATTAAGTAAAGATCTAGATATTAATATTACATGTACAACAGGTTTGTCTAAAGATGAAGATATAACAAGTAATAATCAAAATATTAGAAAAAGAGGTAAGGATAAACTCATAGAGGCTATTAATTTGACTTCTCTTATGGGGTCTAAAATTTTATCTGGGGTTATACACACTGCATGGGGAATAAGTGATAATTATGGAAAAGATAAATCTCTAAAATATAAAAATTCATCAAATACTCTAATCGGATTAACAGACATTTTAGAAGATAAAGATATTAAATTAGGAATAGAGCCTCTAAATAGATATGAAACTGATTTTATTAACACTGTTGATGAAGGTTTAGAATTATGCTCGATGATCAATCATTCTCACGTTGGTTTATTGTTAGATGTTTATCATATGAATATAGAAGAGAAAGATATGTGCGCGTCAATTCTCAAAGCAAATCATAATATTTTTCATTTTCATGTAGCAGAAAATGATAGAGGTATACCTGGTTCAGGGGGATTAAATTTTAATAGAATTTTTGAAACTTTAAATACAATAAATTATTCTGGCAATGTTACTTTAGAAATGTTTATTCAATCAAACCAAGAGACAAGTAAAGATTTATTTACATGGAGAAATATTGAAGATAATCCTTTTGATGCAATTCAAAAATCTTATAAATATTTAAAGAATTTTATTAAATGATAGAATTTCATAAAAAATGGATAACTAATTCTTGTTTAATAATTAGAGAAAACTGTCAAAAAATTAATATGCTTGATCAAGAGATTGGTGATGGAGATCACGGTACAACAATATTAAGAGGCCTAGAGGAAGCTGTATCTCATTTTAGAACAAATAATGAATTTGATAATTCAATATCATTGATGAATGAAATTTCGAAATTGATGAGGATTTCTATGGGTGGCGCTTCTGGTATTTTGATGACAATCTTCTTTAAAGAATTAGGTAATTTAAATTTTAATGATCTTTATAATACAATCTTAACTACTTTTTCAAATACTATAAATAAAATAGAAACAAGAGGTAAAGTAAATTTTGGTGATAAAAGTTTTTTAGATATTTATGTGCCTATTCATCAAGAATTAATTCAAAATAATCTTATTGATTTTGATAAAATAATTACAAAAATTGATGAATCTCTCGAATACACAAAATCTTTGGAAGCTCGTGTTGGCAGAGCAAAGTTTTTAGATTCAAAAGGTGTTGGTGTGATAGATCCAGGCGCATATTCAACGTCTATAATATTAAAAGAATTCTTTAAGGAAATTAATAATGAAAAAAATAATTAATAATAACATAAATATCGTGGATGATATGTTGAGTGGTTATGTTAAATCACATTCAGACAGAGTTAAATTTTCTGAAATAAATAAAAGAATTATTTGTCGAAAAAATAAAAAACAATTTAGTAAAGTTCCCATCTTGATTGGAAATGGATCTGGGCATGAGCCTATTGCGGTAGGTTGGGTTGGTGAGGGTATGCTTGATGCTAATATTGTCGGAGACATTTTTTCTGCTCCATCAGGAGATTTAATATTTGAAGGAATTAAAATTTTTAAGGAACATTCTTCTATTTTATTATTAATTTCTAATCATTCTGGTGATGTAATGAATGGAGAAATGGCAATAGAAATGGCTGAAGATGAAAATATAAATGCTAATTGTTTAATTATGTATGATGACATAGCTTCTGCACCAAGAGGAAATGAAGATCAAAGAAGAGGAGGGGCAGGTACAACATTTGTTTATAAAATACTTGGAGCCTTATCTGAAAAAGGTGCTGATATTGAACAATTACTAAGTCTAGGAAAACAAATTGTTGATAATACAAGAACATTATCAGTTGCAATAAGCCCTGGCACATCTCCAATTACTGGAGAAAAAATTTTCACAATTGAAGAAGATGAAATTTTTATTGGAATGGGTGTTCATGGAGAGTCTGGATATGGTAGGCAAAAAATTCAACCATCTAAAAAAATTATTTCATTTATGTTAGATAAAATATTTGATGATTTTAATTACAAATCGGGCGATATAGTTATACCATTTGTTAATGGATCAGGGTCTACAACTTTAATGGAATTATTAATAATATTTAATGATTTAGAAGAATATTTATCAAAATATAATATTCAAATATTTAAACCTTTAATTAATGAATACATCACAACTCAAGATAGTGGAGGATTTTCTATATCTTTACTAAATTCTAGTGAAGAAATGAGAAAGTTATGGCTGGAGCCTTCATCAGTTCCTTATTTTCACTTATGATGCATCAAAAAGAATTAATTAATGATGTGTTAATTAATAAAAAGTTTTTTGCATTAGCAATAGACCAGGGAACGAGTCTAAAAGAAATTATAAATCAAAAAAAAAATAATTTTAAAGATGAGGATTATTTTTTTTTTAAAAAAAACATAATACAAATATTAGGATCAAATCTTTCAGCTGTTTTATTTGATTTTGAGACATATGAAAAACATGAAAAGTTTAAAAATTTAAATATACCAAAAATTATCGCATATGAAGATGATGCTTATAACATTGATAATGTTGAAAGAATTACTAAACTACCAACTAATAAATCAATAGATAAAACAATAGATGATTTTAAGGCAATTAAATTTTTTATGTATTATAATCCAGACTCTCCTCAAGAAATAAATAATAAAAAAAATATTTTAATAAAAAAAATAGGAAATATGTGTTTAAATTTAAATAAACCATTTTTATTTGAGCCCTTATTGTACAATGATCCTTTAATCAAAAAGTCTAATGAAGAATATAATAAGAAAAAGCATGAATATATAACATATTTTTACTCTGAATTTTCTAAACCAGATTATAATGTTAGCATTATTAAAATCGAATTTCCTTTTAATGAAAGCATTCTAGATGATTATAATAATGCTAATACAATTAGTTATTGTGAAGAAATATTATTGAATACATTTGGTAAAACAATGAAGCCATTTGTATTTTTGAGTGCTGGAATGAAATTTAGTAATTTTTATAAATCAATGTCTATTTCAATGAAATTAAACATTAATTGTCTTGGTTTTTTATGTGGAAGATCTTTATGGCAAGACTCAATTGATATATTTTGCAATCAATCAAATACTGAATTTATTAAATGGTTAGAAAATCAAGGTTTGGAGAGAGTTGAAAAACTTAAATCGACTTTAGATTTATAAATAAGGAGATAGTTATGAAAAAAATTGGATTTATTGGAATAGGTACAATGGGTTTCCCGATGGCATCTAATATTATTAACAAAGGTTATAGTTTATCCTTTTATGATCCTTTTGTTAATTCTGATTCAGTTAATACTTTAGAAAAACTAGGAGGTATCCAAAAATCAAGTTTATCAGAATTATCTCAAAATGTTGAAATAATCATTACTATGTTGCCAAATGGAGACAATGTAAAAGAAATATGTTTTGGTAAAAATGGTTTGATTTATCAAGATAATAAAAATTTTGTATTAATTGATATGAGTACAATTAATCCTAATGATTCTATTTTTATTAATGAGGAGCTAAAAAAAAATAACATAAAAATGTTTGATGCACCTGTTGCAAGATTAGTACAGAATGCAATTGATGGTACTCTTTTAATAATGGTAGGTGGTAATAAAGATGAATTTAAGAATATAAAAAATTTATTAGAAACTATGGGAAGCGATATAGTTTATTGCGGTGAAAATGGCTCAGGTAGTAAAATGAAAATTATAAATAACTACATGTCCATTGCCTTAAATATATTGACAGCAGAAACTTTAAATTTAGCTGATAAATCAGGTATAGACAAAAAAATGGCTATTGAATTAATGCTCACAACTGCAGCCGGGAAGGGACACATGAATTTGACATATCCTGCTAAAGTTTTTAAAAATGATGTATCTCCAGGTTTTAAAAATAATTTAGCATTAAAAGATTTACGTCTTGCTATTCAATTTGCATCTGAACAAAATTTAAATCTAAATATGGGTAAGGCAGCAGAGAAAATTTATGATGATGCTTCAAAAAAAGAATTTGGAGATCTAGATTGGACATCAATGTTTAATTTTATTAAAAATAAATGATCAAAATAACAAATATCAAAATTTATTTATTAAAATATAACAACAAAAATCCTGTACTTTCATCTTTTGGTAATATCAAATTTAGATCCTCTTTAGTTATAGAAATTGATGATGAAAATAATAATTATGGAATAGGGGAAATATGGTGTAATTTTCCAAATCATGGCGGTAGATATAGATTTGAAATCTTAAAAGACTATTTCATTGATTTTTTAATTAATTTTCAATTTGAAGATCCCTCAAGTGTTAAAAAATTTTTAATAGAAAAATTTAATTCAATTAAAAATCAAACAGGTGACTTTGGTGCTTTTGAAAACATTTTTTCTGGTATAGATTGTGCTGCATGGGATCTTTTTTCTAAAATTAAAAAAAAACCCTTAAACAAATTAATTAATGATCAATCCAAAAATAAAATTAAAGTTTATGCAAGTGGAATAAACAGAGATGAACACTTAGAAAGAATTCAAGAAGCTCGACTATTGGGCATAGATAGATTTAAAATTAAAATTGGTTTTAATATTTTAGAAGACATTAAAGCGATAACTTCTATTGAAGAAACTATAGCATCTAATGAAAAATATATGCTAGATGTAAACCAGGCTTGGAGCTTAGATAATGTTCATGAAAATATTAGTAAATTGAAAAACTTCAATTATTTGTGGTTAGAAGAACCTATATCTGCAAACCATTCGATATCTGAAATAGTTCAACTAAACAAATTACACAAAAATTTAGCATTTGGTGAAAATCTAATTTATTTAAAAAAATTTTATGAATTAGATAATGATACACAAATACAGTTTTTACAACCAGATTTAGCACGTTATGGAGGTATCACTGACATCTTAGATTTAGGTAAAAATATTAAAAAAAATAAAATATGGTTACATTATTTGGGAGGAGCTATTGGTTTAATTTCTTCAGCTCATATAATGTCAGCTTTAAACCCTGACGGATATTTAGAATATGATATTAATGAAAATGAACTCAGAACAAAAATAGTAAATCCATCATTTCAAATTATTAACGGTTATCTAGAATTAAATGAAAATTATGGAATTGGTTTTCAGATATCAGACAATTTAAATCAATTTATTGATCAATTTTATGAATACAGAAATTAAAATTTATTACGAAGATACCGATGCTTCTGAAAGAGTTTATTATGCAAATTATCTAAAATTTCTTGAAAGAGGAAGAACAGATTACTTATATAACTTAGGCTTCACTCACAAAAATATACTAGAAAAATATAAATTCTATTTTGTAGTAAAGAATTGCAAGATAGACTATAAAAAGCCAGCATATTTTGAGGATATTTTAAAAATTACGACAAAAATTATAAACATTTCTAAAGTAAAAATATTGTTTCATCAGCAAATCAAAAAGAATGAAGAATTATTGGTTGATTCGGAAATATTAATTACTCCAGTTTTTTTTAATGGTAAAATTGCAAAAATTCCCCATGAAATGCTAGAAAAATTTTCGACTTAATTTTCAAAATAATATATTTTTTTTTCAGTAAACAAATGATAGTTATTTCTTTATGGGAATTGTAACTGATGTAATTTTACCAATATCTTTAGCATTTATTATGTTTTCTCTTGGTTTGGGATTATCTCTTTCAGATTTTACTAGAGTTTTTTTTAAACCGCGAGATTTTTTAATAGGTTTATTTTTTCAGATAATTATTTTACCTATAGTTGCACTTATTATTGTATTCTTTTGGCCATTAACACCTGAGCTTGCAATTGGAGTGATGATCCTAGCAGCTGCTCCTGGAGGAGTTACAAGTAATGTTCTAACATCTTATGCAAAAGGAAACATCGCTTTATCTATTTCATTAACAGCTATAAATAGCATTCTTTGTGTTATTACTGTTCCAGTAATTTTAATTATTTCATTATCACTTCTGGGTTATGGTGGCTTAAATGAAGGTCAATCATTATTAAACATCGCTTTTCAAATGTTTTTAATTGTAACTATTCCCGTAATTTTGGGTGTTTTATTAAGTGGCTTCTTATCCAGTTTTGAGAAAATTGCTAAAAACATCTCTATTGTCTTATTTGCTTTAGTGCTTCTCGGTGCGATTGTTTCTCAAAGAGAAAATGTTTTTAGTTATTTTGCTCAAGCCGGTTTGGTTATGTTATTTCTCAATGTGATAATGATGATAATTGTTTATTTTCTATCGAGATCTTTTAATGCATCTAAAGAAACTTTCAGATGTTGGTTAATGGAAGTGGGGCTACAAAATGGAACTTTAGCAATTGTAGTAGCTAATACTTTTTTTGCAAGTACGGTTTATTTGATACCTGCTGCTATTTATAGTTTAATAATGTATGCAACAGCTCTGCCATTAATATATTTCTTAAGAAGAAATTAAGACTGGAAAAGTTTCACTATCTAAAACCTCATTATTTTTGAGATTAATATTTGGAAATGGGGGAGACATTTCACCTTTCCTCTTAATATATCTTGCGTCATCACCAGTAAATCTCACTGAAAAAGCTCTTCTTCTAGTATTTGAATTATTACCATATGCAGCATGAATTGTTGCATAGTTAAATGCTATGGCATCTCCTAGCTCACATTCATAGGATATTATTTCATAATCTTTTCTATTATTTTCAATATCTGGAATTTTTTCAAATTCTTTATCTTTATGATCATAATCATAACCTTTAAATTTTGTAGGTAAAAATATTTTATCCCACTTATGTGACCCTAGTATGAATTCCATTGATGAATTAATATCAATTTTATCAAGTGGTATCCAAATACTTACATTATCTCTTCCTTGTACACAGTAATACCCTTGATCTTGATGCCAAGGTGTTCTTTTTTTTGATCCTTTTTCTTTTATTAAAACATGCTCGTGGAATAAATTTACTTTATTAGATTGCATTAATGAACCAGCGATTTTGGCAATATTAGAATTAAAAATAAAATTTTTATACTCTTTTATTCTTTGCCAATTACAATAATCATCATAAAATATCTCTTGATTATTTTCTTCTTCATAAACACATTTATATTTACTTGGGTTTTTAAAATTATGCTCAACACCCTTTCTTAGTTCTTCAATCCATTTTTGATCAATAATTCTTTTTAGTAATACAACTCCATTATTCTGAAACTCATTACTAGTATTTTTTTCAATCATTTAATCTTTAATTCTATATCCTTTTGAAAATGTATATGTGATAAATATTATGCATCCAATCAGAATTGTTAGGATAGTTAATGTACTTGTAAGTAGTGATACATCAGAAACTTCATAAAAACTATATCTGAAACCGCTTATTAAATATAAAACAGGATTAAGTAATGATATTTTCTGCCAAAATTCTGGAAGCATATTAATAGAGTAAAAACTTCCACCTAAAAAAACTAACGGTGTAATTATTAGAATTGGAATAATTTGTAATCCTTCAAAGCCCTCGGCATACATTCCAATTATAAAGCCAAATAAAGCAAATGTAATGGATGTTAGAATTAAAAAAAACATCATGAGAAGAGGGTGATCTATTCTTACATCTACAAAAAAATTAGCTGTTAGAATAATTACACATCCAATTATTAATGATTTGGATGCTGCGGCTCCTACAAAACCAAGTACTATCTCAAATGATGATAATGGTGCAGCAAGTATTTCATAGATAGTATTTGTAAATCTTGGAAAATAAAAAGCAAAAGAAGCATTTGAAATTGATTGAGTCAAGATAGTTAACATAATCATTCCTGGTACGATATAAGAGCCATAATTTATTCCATCTATCTCTGTAATTCTTGAACCAATTGCAGACCCAAAAACTACAAAGTAAAGAGAAGTTGTGATTATTGGCGAGGCAAGACTTTGAAATAAGGTTCTTCTAAACCTTTCCATTTCATGAATATATATTGCTTTAACTCCGTACCAATTCATTATTATTTTCCTTTATTAGTTTAATGAAAATCTCTTCCAGTGAACTTTGCTCAGTATTAATATCTTTTATTTCATAACCATCTTTTTTTACATCATTTAATAATTCAGTAACATCAGTTGTGTTTGAGTTTAAATTATAGGTATGTGAGATAATTTTATTTGTTTGATCTAAAGTAAAATTATATTTTGATAAATTACCATTTATTTTTTCTATAGGTTCAAATAATTCAATTTTAATTGTTTTTTCTCCAAGTTTTTTAATTAATTTATCTTTTTCATCGACTAAAATTATTTTACCATCATTTATAACTGCCACTCTATCACTTAACTCTTCAGCTTCTTCAATATAATGTGTTGTTAAAATAATTGTTACTCCATCTTCATTTAATTTTTTTACAACATCCCACATGTCTTTACGTAATTCAACATCCACACTAGCTGTTGGTTCATCTAAAAATAATAATTTAGGTTGGTGAGATAAAGCTTTAGCTATCAGAACCCTTCTTTTCATTCCGCCCGATAGTTCTTTAATTTTATTATCTTTTTTGTCCCATAAGGATAGTTGTTTTAAAAGCTTTTCTATATAATTATGATCAGGCTTCTTCCCAAAAAGACCTCTAGAATAATTAACATTGTTCCAGACAGTTTCAAAAGATTCAAGATTTAATTCTTGAGGAACAATACCTGTTATTTTTCTAGTAGTTCGATAATTTTTAACAATATCCATATTATTTATTTTTATTGTTCCTGTATTAAAATTTACAATTCCACAAATTGAGTTTATCAGTGTTGATTTTCCTGCACCATTTGGTCCAAGTAGAGCAAATATTTCTCCTTCTTTAATATTAAGATTTACATTTTCTAATGCTTTAACTGAATTTTTATAAAATTTAGTTACATTATTTATCTCAAGTATATTCTTCATAATTTAAATTTTTGTAATTAGATTTGGAATATTTTGTTTAAATTTGAAATAACCTTTTTTTGAAAAAATCCAACTATTAAGATCATATTTTCTATTAAAAATTATAAAATTAATTGATGGGTATTTTGTAATTATTTTTTTATAAATTTTTTTCCAATTTCCCTTTGTAACATAGGGTAAATAAATTTCTTGAATTTGAAATTTTTCTATCCATTTATCTAAACTTTCAAAATAACTTTCAAATTGAATATCAATTTTAATATTTTTATAAAAATCATCATCACTGAAACATGAAATACAAATACTTTTTATATGTTTAATTATTTTTTCAGAGAAATTGTGATCATTATAATCTTCTAGTGGCAAACCTGTAAAAACATTTACTTTTTTATGATTTAAATCTTTTAAAATATTTAATTCATCAGTTGGTATTAAAATATATTTTATCTCTTCAAGATTATAATCAGAATTTAAATTTAGTTCATTTACATTATAAATTTTTTCTTCAATTAAAGGATTTGCATTTTCATTTAAAATTTCATTATCTGATATTTCAATATTACTATATTTTTCTATATTACTTTTTCTTGCCAAATAATTTTTACCCTTAGTCTGTATACCGGCAACCCATCTCCATGATAGAGTATTAGATGCTGGATCGCCATCCAATAAATGTTGCATAAAAAAATCTGCTCCAAGTTGCCAAGGTAAATTAAGAGTAAAAATCCAAATTGAGGCAAACCACATTCTTACATGGTTATGCAAGTATCCATTTTCTTTAAGATTATTTACCCAATTATTAAAAAATGATAGATTTGTATTTCCAGAAATTGCATTTAAATAAAATTTTTTATTACCAAATTCTTCAATTAATTTATTTCTATCTTCTAAATAATCAGAATAAACCGAAGGTCTATGTTCAAGCCAACCTTTCCAATAAGTTCTCCAATAAATTTCTTGGATAAATTTCTCACATTCTCTAAGATCATATTTTTTTAAGACTTCACCCAAAACTTGTTCTTCAGAAATTAGCCTATATCTTATGAAGGGAGATAATAGAGATGTAGTATTATTATTATTATTCGATCTGTCTTCACTGTAATTTCTATTTGCTTCATAGTATTTTCCAGTTTTTGGCAAATAAGATAGGAGTTGCTCTTCAGCAAAGCTGATATTTGATTTTAACATTTTAATATTAATTAATCGTCAGGTAATTTTTTAGAGCGCCTATTAAGTATTTCCATGTGACGCACTCTTAATACTACAATTGCGATTGCTAATATCAATATTGCTACAGACTCATACACATATGCAGATGGATCTACATCTTTTCTTTGCATAATTATCATTCTGGCTAGAGCTGTCATTGCAATGAAAAGAGGGTAGCTCATTCTAATCATTTTAGAAACCCAGTATTCTTTGATCATTCCAATAATTTCAATATAAATAAATAACAAAAGAATGTCTGCAAGTGTAACTTTGTAATTTACAATCATACCTTGTATTTCCATTCCAATCGCTATGATTGTGCAAACAATAAGTACTGACAGTACTATCTTCTCTAATAACTCAAAATAATTATTCATTTAAATTCTTTCTAATTTATTTAGTTGATTCTTGTTTTTGTAAAATAGAATTAATGCAAAAGCTTCATAAATAACCCAAGAAATCTGATATATTATTGGTTTTCTAATAATTTTTGCCAAAAACCTGTATTTTGGTATCTCTAACCACATTTCAATAAAAGCATCAACTCCTGAAAAAACTTTATTATTTTTTTTTGTATGTAGACGTCTTAAAAGTTCTTTTGCATTTTTATTTGTTTCTAATTTTGATTCATTTACATTATTTATGTCTACCCACTCAATATTATTCTTAGTTTTTTTATAGTGATTGATTTCAAAACTACAAATACTGCATGATTTGTTATAAAAAACTTTTGTCTCCATAATAATTAAATAACTTAAAAATATTCAAATTCAATTGAACCTAATTGATTAAAATCAGCCTTAATTTTACTTTTAGGATAAATTCTAAATGCTTTAGTGCAAGATCCAGAACTAATAAACTGACCTTTAAGCATTGGCTCGCCTTTTTCTGCCAGATTGTTTATCAGCCAAAGAACTGCATTTAATGGATTATCCAATACATTTTTTGTATTTCCAGTATCTACAATTGTGTCATTTATTAATAAACTTACTTCAAAATTGTTAAGATCTACATCTTTAATTTTAATTAAATTTTCATCACGTATCCAAAATTCTGAGGCTCCATTAGTTGATATTACATTTAAGGCGCCAATCTCTGATAATGGTTTTCTAAATCTAAAATCAACTATTTCAACTGAACAAAATAAACCATCTAATAAATAATCTAAGTCTTTAAATTTGAAAGGTGCTTTAGAAATATTTATATCATCTTTTATTCTGAAACTAATTTCTGGCTCAACATAGGGTTCAAAGAAATTTTTAGAATTTAATAAATTAATATTATTTGAACTGTATCGGTTAAATAAATTTCCATAGAAGGGTTCTTTTATATTCATTTGTTTCTGTGCAGCTAGAGATGTGCATCCAACTTTTTTTCCAATACAGAAATTATCTTTCAGTTCTAAGTATCTTAGTTTTAAATTATCTTGAATTGCATAAGCCTCATCAATTGTCTGAGGTTCTAGATTTTTTAAAGAACTTAAACCAGTTTTATTTAACCTATGTTCAAATAAAATTTTTGATGCTTCTTGAATATCTTCTTTATTCATACTTTAATTGCGTACTTATTAATTTCTTCATATATGTCTAAACATTCTTTATAAATATTTTCATAAGTTTTTGGTACAATATATTCTTTAGAATTTATGGTGTTAAAAGTAGTAGAGGAGATTACATCTTGATACCAAACTTTAGACCAAATACCATCTGTATCTCTATAGCCTTTTGGCCAATCAAGCATACTTTGATCAAAATCTAAATTTAATTTTTGACACAAAATTTTTAAATACTTTTCAGGACTTGCTAATAAATAATCAGAGTTTATTACTAT
Organism: uncultured Alphaproteobacteria bacterium; assembly: GCA_902604905.1. GTDB lineage: Bacteria > Pseudomonadota > Alphaproteobacteria > HIMB59 > CACPNW01. Next base: position 92,187 of record CACLAN010000001.1, on the reverse strand, counting down.
AGGCTCCTTTGAATTTAATAATTTAAAAATTTCATAAAGTTTTTTAAAACCTACATCTTGAATTGATTTTAAAGTATTTTTTTTTAAATATGAAACAATTACTTTAGCCGGATCACGGATTAAAAAGCAATTTATACCTTTGTTAATCCAATCTAAGCGTGTTTCATCTAAAATATGATGAGTCATATGTTTTTGATAAAATATTTTATACTTATTATCTTCTTTAGTGATTAAATTAATAATTTCATCTTCATTTGTATGATAGTGATCTATAATTTCATCTTTCATTGGATGATTTAAGTTAGTTTTTCTTAAATAATATGCATAAAAAGGTTCATCATAAACTTTTGTGTCTTTTCTATTTTCAAAAGATCGCATCAATGCAGTACTAATATTTCTTGGTCCAGACCAAACGAATAAATTAATCATTTAAAATAAATTATTATAAAAATTAGTTAATTCTTTAGTAATAGGATTTTTCTTTAATGAGTATTTTTTTTTATTTATTTGATTTACCGGTACAATTCCTGCGAAAGATCCTGTACAAAATGCTTCATCTGCATTTAATACTTCGTTTAATTTAAAATTTTTTTCTTTTACTTTTATTTTATTTTTTTTACATATATCTATAATTTTCTGTCTCGTAATTCCTGTAACGCAATATTTTCCTGTTGAGGTAAAGACTGTCTTATTTTTTACGAAGAAGAAATGCGTACTATTATTTGTAGCAATATTTCCATTAATATCAAACATAAGTGCTTCATCAGCATTCTTTTTATTAGCTTCAATACATGCTAGTATACAATTTAATTTACTTAGTGAATTTATTTGTGGATTTTGAACATTGATTGGCCCTCTAATAGTTTTTACTGTAACCAATTTTAATCCTTTTTTGTAAGCTTTAATATCTGGTTTTTTATATTCAGGTATTATGATTATGGTTGGTTTGGATATTGTAACTTTAGGTGATTGATAGGGTGTTGATTTAATACCCCTAGAAACAATTATTCTTAAATGAACATCTGTTTTCATTTTATTTATTTTGATAGTCTTTATTAGTGCTTCTGAAAGTTTTTTACGGGTAAAATGTATTTTTAAGTCGATAAGTTTTGCATCTTTATATAACCTATCTAGATGTTCTTTTAGAAAAATGAAATTATTATTATGATATCTTAACGAATCCCAGATACCATCTCCAAGCATTGTAGATGAATCAAAGACTGATATTTTGGCATCTTTTCTTTTATAAAATTTTCCGTTGATATAAATTTTAATATTTTTATTTCTTTTATCATCTACAAAATCATGACTTGAAACCATAATTATTTTTATCTTAATAGCAAATATTGTCTACTCAATAATTTTATTAACTTTTATTGGAAATCAAAGAGTGACATGTGATCAAATTAATATAACCAATTAGAAATTATCTTTTATAATGATTAATAAAAATTTTATTATTATTTGTATTTCTTCTACAATTGCGGCTTTCCCACCTATGGCTGTAGTTTTATTAGGTGGAATAATTGCATCCCAAATAATGTTAAAAGATTCTTTAGCAACAGTTCCAATGACATTAATGATTATAGGTATAGCAATAAGTGCGCCTATTGCATCTAGGTTTATGAGCATCTGGGGTAGGCAGAAAGGATTTTTATTTTCATCTCTTTTAAGTTGTTTAGCTTTAATTATTTGTTCAATTGCAATTTATTTGGAAAATTTTTTTATTTTTGCATTAGGTAATTTTTTAATAGGCAGCTCACAAGCTTTTATTCATCAGTATCGATTTGCTGCGTCTGAATCAGTCAAAAAAGAATTTATTCCAAGATCTATCTCAATTATATTATTATTAGGTATAGTTTCTGCATTACTTTCATCTAATTTTGCAGAATATTTTAAAGATTTTTTTCCAAGTTATTTATTTCTTGGTAGTTATATTTTCTTATCTTTTACAGCAATCATTCCTTTTTTTGTTCTGCTTTTTTATGAGGAAACAAAAAATACTATTAATCAAAGTAAATTTGAAATTGAAACTATTTTCAAACTTTTAAAAAATATTAAAATTATACAATCAATCGTAAGCGCTGGTCTTGGTTATTTTACAATGGCTATAATCATGACTGCTACCCCTTTACATATGCATCTTGTTAATAAATTTACTTTGTTTGAAACAAGTATCGTAATTCAACTTCACGTCATTGGTATGTTTTTACCCTCTTTATTTTCTGGAGATTTAATTAAAAGGTTTGGAAATACAAATATTATATATGCAGGAGTAATTATTTTGTTGTTAAGTATACTAACTAATACATTCTTTGATTTCTATTATTCTTATATGCTAGGTTTAATACTACTTGGTATTGGCTGGAATTTTTTATTTGTTTCAGGCTCGAGTTTGTTAGTTGTTTCTTATGAAGAAAAGGATAAATTTACAGCACAAGGTCTAAATGATTTTATCGTTTTTTCTACTCAAGGCATAGGATCATTATCAGCTGGTTTTCTTTTATATTTTTCAAATTGGACAGTTATAAATCTTTTATGTGTTCCTCTACTAATTATTGTTTTAGTAGTTTCTTTTATTTCATCAAGAAATAATTAAATTTAATAATTCACTTTTAAATAATAAAATTTTCACTATAGTTATTATTATGAGCAATATAGGTTTTATAGGTGTTGGCTATATGGGCTATGGAATGGCTAAAAATTTATTAAAAAAACATAATGTATTTATTTTTGCTCATAAAAATAGAAAACCTATAAACAAATTAAAAATGATTGGGGCTATAGAATTAAAATCATATAATGAAATCAAAAAACAAAAACTTGATTGTTTAATGATATGTGTAACAAATACACCAGTAGCATTAAATGTTGCAAAAAAAATTAAACAAGAACTTGATAGTAAAACACTTGTAATCGATTTAACAACGCATAACAAAAATGGTGCTTTTAAAATGGATAAAATTTTTAAATCAAAAAAAATAAGTTATAATTTTTGTGGAGTAATGGGAGGTCCAGTTCAAAGTGAGCAGGGTATATTAGGTGGGATTTATGGAGGTAAAAAAAGTAATTTTTTAAAATGTAAAAAATTTCTTAATTCTTTTTGTAAGTCTGTTTTTAATTTTGGTGATGTGTCAAAAGCATCTTCGGCTAAACTATTGTCTAATTTTTTATCATTAATGACTACTACTTCGGTAATTGAATTTTTCAAATCTGCTAAAAAACTAGATATCAATATAAAACTTCTTTGTGATGTAGCTAGATTGGGTTCTGGAAATTCAGGAGCTTTAGATAGAATTGCAGACAAAGCTATAAAAGGCAATTACAAAGGATATGTTTTTTCTGTAGATAATACATATAAGGATTTAAATTATATAAATGATCTTGTTTCAGATTTACCAAATGCAAATAAACTTTCAAAAATAGCAAAATCATTTTACAAACAAGCTTCAGAAAAAGGATACGGTAATTTACTTGTTAGTGAATTAATTGATAAAGAAAAATATTAATAAATGGATAAGCTAGTTCCAATAATTTATATGATTGGAGTACTTTTATTGGTTTTACCTTCTTTCTTAAGCTCAAATAGTAATTTAAAAACTTTTTTTACTAACTTATCTATTTGGGTAGCTATTGTATTGGTTGTTTTATCTTTTTACTTTGCCTACAATTATTTTCTTTGATTCATTGAATCAAATTTAATTTATTTAGATGTAGACTAATTTGATACAAATATTTATACGAGTTTTCGATGTCCAATCAATTTGTTGCTAAATCAAGAAGATTAAGAAGTACCATTTATTCTTCCAGAATTGAAAACCAGGGTGTAACTTCTTATACAATATACAATCATATGCTTCTTCCAGCAGGTTTTGATGGAAGCCTTGAAGAAACATATCATCATTTAAAAAACTTCGTTCAGGTATGGGATGTTGCAGCTGAGAGGCAAATAGAAATTAGTGGCAAGGATTCTTATCAGTTAGTTCAATTAATGACATGCAGAGATTTAAGTAAGGCTAAGGAGGGTAAATGTTATTACTGTCCAATAATTGATGAAAATGGGGGAATGATTAATGATCCAGTTGTACTAAAGTTTAGTAATGAAAAATGGTGGATTTCAATTGCTGATTCTGATGTTATGTTATTTGCTAAAGGTCTAGCAATAGGAAAAAAATTAGAAGTTTCAATTTCTGAACCTGATGTAAATATTATGGCTGTTCAAGGCCCTAAGTCTTTCAATTTATTGGAAAAAATATTTGGTAAACAGATTTTAGATTTAAAATTTTATAATTTTAAATATTTTAATTTTAAAAATTCTAAACATTTAGTTGCTAGATCAGGCTGGTCAAAGCAAGGCGGTGTGGAGATTTATGTAGAGGATACTAAATCAGGATTAGAATTATACGATTTATTATTTGAAGAAGGAAAGGAGTTTAATGTCAAACCAGGATGCCCCCATCAAATAGAAAGAATTGAAGGTGCTTTGCTATCATACGGAAATGATATTGATATAAATGATAATCCATTCGAATGTAGATTAGAAAAATTTGTTAATTTAGATAATGATATAGAATTTCTTGGAAAAGAAAAATTAATTAAAATCAAAAACAATGGAATTGAAAAAAAATTAATGGGTGTTAAAATTAATCTAGACAAAATAAACTTAAGATCAGCTATTCATTTAACTATAGATGATAAAATTATTGGTGAAATAAGATCTGCAGTTTTTTCACCAACATTTAATAAAGTTATTGGTATAGCAATGATAAATAAACCATACTTTAATAATAAAGGTTACTTCGACATATTGATTGATTCAAAGAAATATGTCGGAGAAATTTGTGATATTCCATTTGTATAAGCTATGACAGATGATGTTAAGGCTATCGTCTTAGCACTTATTGCTTCTTTTTCTGGTGTAGTAATGAATGTTTTTTTAAAAATTTCTTTGGAAGATATTAATGTATTTACTTCTGGATTTTTAAGATTTTTTTTTGGATTAATTTTAATACTACCTTTTATTTTATATAGTAAATTTCAAAATTATAAGACACCAAATTTTAAAATTCATTTAACAAGAGGTGTTTTAAATATTCCAATGATGCTTCTCAGTTTTTCTGCGTTGCAATTTATACCTCTGGAACAAATTAAAGCTATTTCATTTGTTACTCCAATAATTGTAGTAATATTGAGTGTAATTTTTTTAAAAGAGAAAATTTATTTAATACGTATTAGCGCTTTATTTATTGGGTTGATTGGAGTTTTTGTAATCTTAAGACCTGGATTTGTTAGCATTAATGTAGGGGCATATATGGTTTTATGTGCCTGTTTAATTTGGTCAGTTGTAGTAATTATAACTAAATTTGCTTCGAAAGAAGATAGTGCTTTTACAATTTTATCTTATCAATACACTTTTGTTACATTATTATCATTTCCTATAGCGTTATATTTTTGGGATACTCCATCTTCGCAAACAATAATTTATCTAATCTTTGCTGGCATTGCTGGCACTATAGTGCATCTTTGTATAAATACAGCTTATAAGCTTACCGATCTATCTGTTTTACAACCTGTTAATTTTTCAAGACTGCTCATAGCATCGTTTTTTGGTTTTTTAATTTTTGATGAAATTCCTGATATTTGGACAATAATTGGTGGATTAATAATTTTTTCTTCCATACTGATTATTACTTACAGAGAAAATTATCTTAAAAAAGATATTGCAAAGAAATCAATTCAATTAAACCTAAATAGCTAATGAATAATAATATAAAAGCAATTTTATTAACTATTTCAGGATCTTTTTTTGCAGTTTTAATGGAATCATTAATTCGAAGTGCGCAATATGATTCTAATGTTTATACAATCGGTTTTCTAAGATTCTTTTTTGGTTTGATAATAATTTTTCCATATTTAATTAAAAAAAAATTTATTCCGTATAAAACAAAAAATTTTAAATTTTATTTTATTCGTGGGTTATTTAACCTTCCAATGATGATACTTGGATTTGGTGCTCTAGTATATGTTCCTTTTGAGCAATTTAAAGCTTTACATTTCTTGAGTCCAATAATTGTCGTTTTACTTAGTTTTGTAATTTTTAGAGAGAAAGTTTATATGTATCGTATTATGGCATTAGTAATTGGTTTTATAGGAATGCTTATTATTGTTAGGCCTGGGATTGTAGATTTTAATATTGGAACAATTATGATTCTAATTTCATTAACATTCTGGTCCTTAATTATTATCGTATCTAAATTTGTTTCTAAAGATGATTCTCCTATAACAATGGTTACATATCAATATACTCTTATGACATTTTTTGCTTTACCTCTTGCTATTTTTTTTTGGCAAATGCCCTCATTACAATCCTTAATATTTGTTTTTATAGGGGCGATCTCAGGAACAATTCTCCATCTATCTTTAGCTTTGTCATATAAATATGCTGAATTATCAGTAACGCAACCAGTCTGGTTTAGTGGATTAATTTTTGGTTCAGCTTTTGGCTTTTTTGTCTTTAATGAAACCCCAGATGCATGGACATGGATTGGCGGAATAGTTGTATTTTCATCAGTATTACTTATAACTTATAATGAAAGAAACAAAGATTTTAAAAATACTAAAAATATTGTTATTAACGGAAATTAATATTTAATAATAAATAATATGAGTTCTAAATATAAATATTATGGAATGTGGCCTGTTGCTCCAACACCTTTTCACGATAATGGTGAAGTAGATTATGAAGGTATGGAAAGAGTTTTGGATTGTATGGTTGATCAAAAAGTTGAAGGCATCTGCATTCTAGCTAATTATTCTGAGCAATTTTTAATTTCAGACGAAGAAAGAGAAAAATTAACGAAACTTTGTATGAAAAAAATTGATGGAAGAGTTAAAACAATAGTTACAGTTTCTCATTTTGCTACTGATATTGTTCGTCCTAGAGCAGAATTAGCAAAATCACTTGGTGCAGATATTATAATGATGATGCCCCCTTATCATGGTGCATTACTAAAGGGGAATTCAGATCAAATTTTTGAACAATTTAATGAAATTTCAAACGTAGGTATTCCAATCATGATTCAAGACGCACCCTTATCTGGTATAGAACTTACCATACCTCTTTTAACTAAAATGATAAATGAAATTGAAAATTTAACATGCTTTAAAATTGAAAGTGCTCAAGCTGCTTCAAAAATAAGAGCACTTATTAAAAATTGTAATGAAAGATTGGATGCACCTTTCGATGGAGAAGAAAGTATAACTTTGTATGCAGACTTAGAAGCTGGAATTTCTGGTAGTATGAGTTCAGCATTACTTCCAGAAAAAATTGCTCCGGTAATTGATTATTTTTGGAATAATGAAAAACATAAAGCTGAAGAAATGTATAATAACATTCTCCCTTTAATAAATTTTGAAAATAGACAATGTGGTTTCAGAGCTACAAAAACAGTAATGAAAGAGGGCGGAGTAATAAAATCAGATTTTTGCAGAGATCCTATTAAACCTTTAGATCCAGATACAAAAAACTTACTACTAATTTTAGCAAAAAAATATGATTTGCTTACTTATAAATGGGGTAAATAATAAAATTTAATTGACAAATATTATATAAAAATTAGTTATGTTTTATGCGTAACTTTATCGAAGGTTTTCTTGAAAGAGCAATGTTTTCAAGCAGATGGGCGCTTGCTCCAGTTTATATTGCATTATGTTTAACACTTTTAGTTATTACCTATAAGGTAATTGCATTATTCATCTATGAAATCACACACTTAGGTGACTTAACATTAAATGAACTTCTTGTATTTGTTCTGCATATTGTTGATTTGGCTCTTGTCGGAAATCTAGTTTTAATGGTTATATTTGCTGGATATGAAAATTTTGTTTCAAAAATTGATATTGCAAATCAGTCTGAAGATAAGCCAGAATGGATGGGTAAACTCGATTTTTCAGGTTTGAAATTAAAACTTATTGCCTCAATAGTAGCTATTTCAAGTATCGGTTTGCTAGAAGCTTTTATTGATGTTGGTTCGAAAACATCAGAAGAAATCTACTTAATGATATTTATTCATGCTGTATTTATTTTATCAGGCTTAGTCATAGCAATAATGGATTATATTAGTGGAATTACTAAACATCACCCATAATTAAATAAAAAATGAAACTTGATAAGTTTTTCGATGAAAAAACTGTCATAGATTTAAGTTTTTTTAATTTTTCAAATGCTGTAACTGCTGCATATTTTGCTAATCGAAATTTAGAGGTTCTAAGAGTTAATAAAAATTTTAAAAAATTTTTTCCTATTCTTAAAACAGTAAATAATATTCCTTTCACAAGTATTTTAGAACAGCTTGGAGTTGCAGATGAATATATTAAAAATTTTCAACAAAATTTAGAAAAAAATGGTTTTGTTATTATTCCAAAAATAGAAATCAAAATTGTTGATGAAATTAAAGTATATTCTTTACTTTCTGCTTATACTGAAAACAAAGATTTCCCTTTTTTAAATGGTATTCAAGGACAATTTGTGGACCGAACAGATGAATATAATCTTCGAAAGGAGAAGGAAGAATTACTTGATCAAAAATTAAGAGATAGAGAATTGATTGAAGAAAAAACTAAAAGATTAGAAAATATTGCTAATAGATTATCAAAATACCTTTCACCTCAAGTATATAAATCTATTTTTGATGAAGAAGAGTCAGGTAAAAAAACAAAAGAAAGCTATGTCAGAAAAAATTTAACAATATTTTTCTCTGATATCGTAAATTTCACTGATTTATCCGATTCATTAGAAGCAGAAAAACTTGCTCTAATTTTAAATAATTATCTGAGTGAAATGAGTTTAATTGCAATAAATTCAAATGCTACGATTGATAAGTTTATAGGTGATGCAATTCTTTCCTTTCATGGTGCTCCTGAAACACTAGGTGATGAAAATGATGCTATAAATTGTATAAGTATGGCATTAGAAATGAAAGAACGAGTTGATGATCTTCAATCATTTTGGACTAGACAAGGTGTCAAAGATGGATTGAAGGTAAGATATGGTATTTCTTCTGGTTTTGCAAATGTTGGAGATTTTGGATCTAGTATAATGAGTGATTATACAGCTATAGGATCTTCTGTAAATTTAGCTTCTAGATTACAATCTATTGCTCCAGAAAATGAAATTATAATCTCTGATACGACATATAATTTAGTCAAAAATCAAATAAATTGTGAAGAGTATGAAGAAATAATCCCTAAAGGTTTTGTAAGACCCGTTAAAACTTACAAGGTAATTAGTTTTAAAAATAAAACTAATATTAAAACAAAAAAATCATATTCAAAAAAAGGAAACCACGTGGATATTCAAATATTTGATAGTTCCGACATGAAAGCTGCAATGAAAGAATTAAAAAAACTTCAAGAAGATTTTAGTAAAGAAATTGACGAAGAGTAGGGGGATTATTCTATTTTAAAAAATTTATTATTGCATTCTTAATATCATTAACAAGATTTTTACTTTCATCTTTATATTCCTGACTTTCACTTTTTTTCTTATCAAGTTTTAATTTTCTTTGAGCTAAAATATTTGCCACATAGTCATACACGTCAGGATTTTTAGAAAAAATATCTTTAATAATATCTTTGCTTACTTTTATAACGATACAAGGCGTTTCAGCTATCACATTGGCAGATCTTGGTTCTCCAGTAAGAAGACTACCTTCACCAACAAAATCTCCAACACCAAGTTTGGCTAAAAATACTTTCTCTTTATTTTCATTATCTAAATAAACAGATACTACCCCATCATTTATAACATAAAGAGAATCTCCAGAGTCATTTTGCTTAATAATGTAATCATCTTTTTCAAAATGGAGCCTTACTGCATTTTCAGCAATTTCATCTAAATCTTCAGAATTTAAAGACATAAAAATAGGAATTTTTTGAAGTAGAACTCTATTTTTTACTGATTCATTATAAGGATTAAATTCGCTAACTTTCCTTTTTTCAAAATCTTCTCTACTTCTATGTGTATCAAGAGCATGCAATCCTGTATCTTCTTCAAGTTTCCCATAAAGTTTTCCAGCAGACATCTGAACTCCTGCATGTCTTAAAGTTTTATGTATTTCCATCATAACACTATCTTGCATCGAATTTTTTAAAATTCTTTTTGTACAATCAAAAGCAACAACAAACTCTAATCCAAATTCATTAGCTCCAATAAAGCGAACCCACTGTAAATTTAATTGCTCTCTTCCATCAACTGGCTTAGCTTTTTTAAGTGCATTATAAAGTAGCTTTGAAATATTTTCTGGATCATGAGAAGGATGAAAATATAGTTTATTAAAAATATGGAACCCTTCACTCATTTTCTCTTTATCTTGTTTACTCCAATTAGTTAAAATTGAATCTGCAACTATTTCATTTGGAATGATTACTTCAGTATTCTGAAATGTCCTTATCCTTGTACTTCTCCAGGTAATATTTTCTACATAACCTGTTTTATCATCAACAGTTATCCAATCATTAATAGCAAATGGCCTCTCAATATTTACAAAAATTCCTTTAATTAAATCTGATAGACTTGACTGCAGAGAAAGAGCAATGGCCGCAAAAACTATTCCACCAGCAGCAAGTATACTTGTAAGTTCTAAATTGAAAACAAACGATAAAACTAAAAATGATGGTATTGCAAATAATAAAAACTGAAAAAGAAATGTTATTATTTCAGGTATTGTTGTTCCTGATTTCTGGTTTAGTGACAATACTTCATATTTATAAAACATCATTATAAATATTGATGGAATAAAATATAAAGTTATTAGTAAGATTTTATCTATAAGGTTACTGATAGATTGATTAATTAAAAAAAATTCCTTTTGTGTAACTATATCATAAGAAAAATTCACCATTAGGTATGATAGAATAGGAAGTATAATGATAGTAAATAATACTCGAGTAAATTTCTTTAATTTGTTCAGCTGTAATACAGAACCAATAATCAATAGAGAAATAAGTATATATAAAGAATTTAAAGTAACTGCACTATTATAAAATAGCAGAATAGATAAGATACATAACAAGGATATTAAAATTATGCTTATCTTAGATAGAAGGTAAAAAATGTTAATTTTCATTTTGTAATTTTTACTATAAAGAATTTATATAAAAATGAATTCATTTTCAAAGTATTTATTCGAACACTTACATTTTGGTCTAGAAGAGAAGGATTTTACATTAATTGAAAAAATTATATTCTTTCTTATTGTATTGAACTGCGTTTTTGTTGTTATTGAGTCAGAAAAACTAATTTATGAACAATATCATCAACTCTTTGACTCAACAAAAATTTTTTTTGGTATAGTATTTCTAATTGAATATATTTGCAGATTAATTGCTGTAGATCAAATTGATAAATTTAAAGGATTTAAAGGTAGGATAAAGTATATTTTTACAGTACCAGCTCTAATTGATGCAATTGCACTTATTCCATTATTTTTAATTGGTATCAATGAAGGTTTCTTAGTACGGTTGTTAAGAGCTATAAGAATATTTAGCATTCTTCGTTTTGGCCGTTTTAGTGAGTCAGTAGATTTTATACTTCATGCGATATATGACAGAAGACACGAATTAATTTTTTCATTACTACTTACTCTAAGTTTAATGTTATTATCTGCAACTTTACTTTATGTTGTAGAAGGGGATTTGCAACCAGAAGCTTTTGGTTCGATCCCAAGATCTCTTTGGGTTAGTTCTGCTGCTTTATTGTCCACTGGTTATGGTGATTATACGCCTATTACGTTTTTAGGTAGGTTTGCAGCAGTATGCACTGCATTGTTTGGAATTGGAGCAGTTGCTTTACCAGCAGGTATATTAGCAAGTGCTTTTACAGATAGAAAAAATAAAGATTAATTAATAACTTGAGTTGTAAAATTTTCTAAATTTTTATTCATTTCTTCATCTGGTAGGTGAAAACCTTTAATTGTCTCTTTCCAATCTAGTTTTGAATAGTCATCATATTTGTTAATAAAATATTCATTTTCTTTTAAATTAATTGCATTATCTTTTTCTTTTAATGAAAATAAGAGGAATACCCAAGATCGCGGCTCCAACTCTTTAATTTTTTTAGCTTGAGTTATGCAAACATCATAATCTTTTTTACAAAAATATCCTAATACAAGATCTCTATATCTATTATCTGATGTTTTTTGACCAGCAGGTATAGGATCTAATTCAAGCGCTTTATGAAGTAATTCTAAACCTTGATCAATTTTTTTATTTCTTACTAATATTTCGCCATAAACTGCAAGAACTCTTGGATCATTTGGATTCATAGAGTATGCAATTTTTCCGTGTTCTTCTGATTCTTCATATTTTTTTTGCATTAAGGAAATGGCTGAGCTAATTCTTCTTACTTCATAATCGTTCTCATCATGCTCTAAGCTTTTCTCAATATGATGAAAAATCATTTTCATCATTTTATCATTATCTTCATAATATTGTTTACCTAGGCCACCACCAATTGTACAAGCTTTAAGTGAGTGCGCTCTTGCATTCGTTTCATCTTGTTCGAGAGCTTTATCAAAGTGAAATAAAGCTTTATCATTATGTTCTTTTGCTGATGATTGTCTGAGCCAGTGATATCTTCCAATAACTAAATTTTCATATGAATTTAAATTATCAGTAGGTTTTCTTTTTATATTTTGTAAATTTGTAATTTCTATATTACCTAATAATTCTTTTGATATTTTTTGTACAATTTCATCTTGAATATCAAAAATGTCTTCAAGAACTCTATCATATCTATCTCCCCATATAATGGAACCATCTTTTGCATTAGTTAAATCCACTGCTACTCTTAATCTATTACCAGCTGATCTAATATTTCCGCCAACTAAAAAATCTATTTTATGTTTTTTTGCAAATGTAAGTGCGTCTTCATTACTTTTATCATGATCGTCACATGTTTTTTTCGATACAACATCAAATTCTTTCATTCTGGAAAACTCTATAATTAAATCACCTGTAATAGCTTCTACCAAAAATTCACTGTCATCATTTTTACTTACATTCTTAAATGTCAGTATTGCTATTTTTGGATGTGAAGAATTTCGTGAAATAATTACATTATCATCTTTTTTATTATTTTCATCTTCATTGCTTTCCTCATTAATTTCTTCATAGAAGAAATCATCTTCATCAATATTTAAACCTTTTACTTGGAAAACCTCGAACTCATCGCTTATATTTTTTAGTTTTCTTGTACCATCAGCTTCTATTGAATAATCAATTCTTTTATCAACTTGATCTTTGACAATTTTTGAAACAAGAATTTTACCTGGCTCACTTTTACTTTCTAGTCTTGCAGCTACATTGACACCTGAGCCCATAATATTGTTATTTTCTACAATTACATCATCTACATGAATACCAACTCTCCAGTTTAATTGTAACTTAGTTAATGAATGCTCATTTCTTTCATATATTTTATCCTGGAATTTAATAGCAGCTTTAACGCACTGTACAGGACTTGGGAATTCAGCAACAACAGAGTCACCAGCAGTTGAAAAAATTTTACCTCCAAATTCAGCTATAACATCATCAATTATTTTTCTGCATTCATTTAGGTTGGTGAGTGTAAGTTCTTCGTTCTCTTCCATATGTTTACTAAAATTAACACAGTCGGTAGCAAGAATGGTTGCTAATTTTCTTTCAGAATTCATATATTTTTTTTTAACTAAATTTTTTTTAAAATACCAGCCAAATATGGTAACTATTATCACAGAATCTTAAAAAACAAATATATAAATATATAATAACTTTTATAGGAGGCTTTTATGGTTGAAAGTTTTAATGGAATTTTTTATTTGATTTTATACATAATTAATATTGCTTTAGCAGGTTATTACTCATTTACTTTTTTATTTAATAAAGAAAAAGAATTTGCAAAATATAACACTGACTCAAGTGCTGCACCAGCTGCTAATTTTGGAATTTTTTGGGTTACTGCTTTTTTCTTTGTTGGTCTTTATATTTTATTTACTGGACCCGAAGGTACTTGGCCTTTCTTTATTATTAATGTTATTGTCTTTGCAATGGCAACTGTCTACAATTTTTGTTTTCATTTTAAAATAGCTTTCCTTTTTGGAAGAGATAAGGTTAATTCGACAATAGAACAGCCAATTGTATCAGCAGTAGTTCTAGTATTAAACTTAATTATAATTTATGGTTTATCTGATAAAATTTATCTATAATAATTTTAAAAGGAGTAATTATGGTTGAAAATTTTGGAGGTACTTTAAATCTAATTTTATTTTTAATTAATTTATTAGGAATATCTTATTATGGTTTCCTGACTGTATTTTCACCAAATTCACTTGTTACAAGATATGATTTAGGAGAAAAGGCTTTGCCAATTGTAAGAATCATAGGAACATTTATTGTGCCAATAGTAATAATTGGAATTTGGATATTATTTAGAGAAAATGGACCTCAATCTTGCTGGATATTTTTTGTAAACGGATTTTTACTTTCTTTTGCTCAAGTTATTTTAAGTTGGGCACAAAGATTAAAATTTATAGACCCTGATGCAAAAAGTGATGTTGCTGATGAAGTAATAGGGCATGTGTTTTTATTTATAGCAATATATCTTTTATATAATATGTCAGATATAATTTATATGTAACTAAATGCTGGGATTAATTTCCCAGCTTTTATCAACTTAATGAAAATTCCTTTACTTTATTAAATGCAAAATGATCAGCGGCATGTTTTTTTGCATACAAAACTTCTTCTACTATACCTTCTTCATTAATCATTATATCTGTTACTGCAGTATTAAAATATCCCCCAAGAGGAATAGGCATAAATCCTCTTATTAAGGCCGGAAAGATTGCAAATGTTTTATAAATTCCTGCTAAAAATAACTTAAACCAACTTCGCTCTATTGAATACTTTTGAAAATATTTAAATTCTTCATCAGCTAAAACTGTAAATGGAATAGGGCCGTGCTTCTTCATATTTGATTTCAAAAGATTAACATTTGAATGAAAAATTCCTACGTGAGTAAAATTTGGACCAAATTCATTAAATCTTTTATTAAACTCAAGTAGTCTTAAATTACAAAAAGTGCATCCAGCAACCCTATAAAAAGTCAATAAAACTTTTTTTCCTTTAGTATCTGATAAATTAAATTGATTGCCATCATGTCTGGGTAGAGTAATTTCTTCTAATTTATCTCCTTTTTTTATTTTCATATAATTAACTATAATAATATAAAATAATAATTTAATATTAAATTTTAATGACAATAATAGTTATATTAAAATTCATTCATTACCTAGCAATAGTTTTCTCAGGCGGTGTTTTGGTTGGTGGTGGTGTAATACAATCTGTTTATACAAAGGCAAATCAAATTCCCGACTTGACTACAGCAAAGATATTAAAATTACTTGGTTACATTGGTTTAATATCTCTTATTATCTTATGGATATCAGGAATTATTCTTTCAATTAATTTATATGGAGGCTTTATTATTAATAGTGCATTTACAATCAAAATAATTGCAGCAGGTTTTCTTTTAGGCCTATCTGCCTTTGTAAATTTTCATGTTTTTAATTCTTCTAAAAATAAATTACCACCAAATAAAACTATCATGAAGATAGCAACGATGAGCGGAAGAGGGCTGCTAGTAATAGTTTTAATTGCAGCAGCAATTGCATTTTATTAGTTTATAATTTTTTTGCTGCACTTGTTTCTTTAATATTTGTTAGCTTTGTATATCTATCTATCATTTGTGTTGTCTTATGACCACTTTGAGCCATAATTTCATGAGTGGGTACTCCATTCATTCTAGCCTGAGTAATTGAACCTATTCTTAGGCTATGACCAGAAATTTTATCACAATTTTCTATGCCTGCTTCCTCAGCTCTTTTCTTTAAAATTAAAACAAAACTTGTATCAGTTAAACTTACTTTTTGATTTTTATTATTAAGAATATATTTTTCTATATTGTTAGCTTTGTTAATTTTATAAAAGAGTGGACCTGAATCAATTAATGCCACCTCTAACCATTTCTTTAACGCGGTTACGGGACAATAAGGTGAGTTATTTTTAGGTAAATAGATCATTCTCCCTTCACCTTTTTGATCAGTTTTAGAAAAGGGAATTAAAACCTGAACTCCATCATCTTCAAAATTCAAATGTTCATATTTCATGCCTAACAACTCTGATCTTCTGCAAAAACTATAAAAACCAATTAATATTAGCGCTTTATCTCTTATGTTTCTAAAATCATTATTATTATTTGGAATTTTATTAATTATTTTTTCGATATCGGCTTTTAGAAGCTCCTTTGCTTGACCAGATTTGTTATTTTTTTCATCTCTTACAATTGCACTTATCGTTTCTGATATGTTTGGATTTTTTCTATCAAACTGAAAACCATTAACTCTATATTTGTAAGTGATAGAGGCTAAAATTCTTTGTATAGTTGAAGCTTTATATGCAGATGAAGAGTAGGGGTTATTATTTAACTTTTCTCTTCCTGGAATATTACTTGTTCCTTTCAATATTTTTGCCTCTGGATCTTCATGAAGCCAATCCATATAATTAGCAGTTAAAGCATATGCACTTTCTAAATCATCAACATCTAATGGACCGCAATTGTACTTTTTTTTGCAATAGTCGATAAATCTAAGCCAATCTCCATTGTATTTATTTTGAGTATTTTTTGCTTTAGATTTTTCTTTTAATTTATTTACGTTATCATTTAGTGATATTTTAACCATATTATATATTACGATAATTACAGTTATCGTAAATAATAGTCAAGTAATAAAGAAAATAATTATAAATCAGTATATTACACATATTAATTAATACATATTATAATATTATAAACTAGATATAGATTTTCACGTGTAATAAAATACTGTATATAGTATACGAAATGGAACAAATACAGCAGATTTCAGCTAATTCCCAGATCTTTGTATTAACGGGTGCTGGTATAAGTAAAGAATCTGGAATTGAAACATTCAGAGACTCTGATGGGCTTTGGAACAATCATAGGATTGAGGATGTTGCCAGTCCTGAAGGATTCTACAGAAACCCTACTCTTGTCTATGATTTTTATAATATACGTCGAAAAGAACTAAATTCAGGAATTAAGCCAAATAGGGCCCATATTCTTCTTCATGAATTAGAAAAAAAGTATAAAATTCATATAGTTACACAAAATATCGATAATTTACATGAGATTGGAGGATCATCATCAATAATTCACATGCACGGTGAGCTAAATAAAGCAAGATGTATAACGAATGATAATCATGTATTTCAATGGCTAGAGGACCTAAATGAGACACATAAATGTCCAAAATGCGGCTCTCAAATGAGACCTCATATTGTATGGTTTGGTGAAATGCCTATGCAAATGGATGAAATTCATGATTTGGCCGAACAATCTAATCTATTTGTTTCTATAGGCACTTCAGGACAAGTCTACCCTGCTGCCGGTTTCGTTTCGATGTTTAAAGATATGCGCAAACCAACAATTGAATTAAATCTTGAGCCATCAAATAATCAAGATCAATTTGATTTTGCCATTCATAAACCTGCTACAGTTGCTGTTGAAGAATTTAAAAACTTACTTTTAAACAATTTAAAAAACTAATTTATTCACGTTATTAAATTTTTTTTAACAAAAAAATTTTTCTAGAACTTTCTTTATAAAGAATCATTCGCATTAATGTTTTTATGACAAGAAAATGTCCTGATTACACTGAAGCGTGTAATTATTACATAAAAGGAGAGAGAAATGAGTACCCTACTCTTCAAGATATCGCTACAGAATTCAATTATTCTTTATCAACGCTAAGAAAACAAGCAGCAAACGAAGGATAGCTGACAAAAAGAAAAGAAAGAATTGATTTAAAAGAAACGATAAAGATGAGAAAGGAATTTTTGGGAAAAGCATCTAAGCTCACTAATGTTTCCTTCAATGCAATCAGTGCTGCAGAATATATATTCAATAAAATTCAAGAAGATCCAAAGCAAATTGAATTAGGAAATAAAATTTTTGATATACATATAGCTACAAAGCTAATTTGGGCCTTATATAATGCTATGAAACTTATGGAAAGAGGTCAGCAAACACTTGATGAGATTGAAAATGGACACATGTCCCCTTTTGATGATTTTTCTTTTTTATAATTCTTAATTATTATTATTAAAATTATTTGCTTCTCTAATATAAGCGCAACTTTCACAATGTGGTGTTTCTTCAGGTATTTTTTCACTTTCTAAGGTATCTTTCATTTCATTTATTTTCTTCTGAACCCACGATGTATCAACTTTATAGTCAACAAGCGTGATGTCAAAATTCATTACTGAATCAAAACTATCTCTAGTTTTAACACCATTACAAACCATAAAATAAGATGTGTCAGAAACTTTAAAACCCATCTTTCTTAAAATGTGAACATAGATATCCATCTGCATTTTATAGCCTAGATGGTACTGACTATCGAGATAACTTTTTTTTTCTACTTCATATTTTGTTGATTGAGCTTTGTAATCAGCTACAACTAATTTTTTCTCATCTAAATCATACCAAATATCATCAACGCCACCATGTAAAATTAAATTTGTATCTTCGTCATGATAACATATTCCTCCTTTAAGAGATTCTCTCCATTGATCGATATCTTTATGCTGATAAGGGATAAAATTTAGTTTATATTTTTTAAAAATTGGATGAGGTTCTTTTTTTTCTCTATAAAAATCAAATTCTTTTTTTAGAAGCTCATCTACAGTTGTATTTAAAGACCATCCTGGCATACTAGGACTTTGCAATCCTTTTACTCTGTCTAAATAAAAACAACGCTTACAATCACAAAAATTTGAAAATCTTGAACGACTAATTTTAAATGTTTCATTCTGACCTGGTGAATATATTGATGATTTTCTTGTTCTAATCCCCTTTGCAAGAGCCAATTCTCCTTTATTGTTTTTTTTTATACTAACCATATTAAATTTTAATGAATGATGATTATATTATTTTAGTTTATTTCATAATGATAATCGTTTGATGCCATTTCTTCAAATTTTTTAATTTCTTGATCTGAATATTCTATTTTTTTTAATTTCAGCAAATCTTCATTGTTTCGAATTATTTCGATAGATCTTAACATTAAGGCTTTAATTTTATCATAAAATTTTTCAATATCTTCTTTGTTAACATCTAATACATAAAAATGAGAATATCTCCATTTATCTACGGAACTTTTTTTATTGAAAGACTTCATATGTCTTCCTTTTAAATCTTTATCTAATAGTGGCATTTTGAAATTAGTTTTATGATCTTTAATTAATTGAAATCCTACTTTTGAATTTTTGAGTTTTGTTGTAGGTTTATTATAACTTCTAATAGCTATTTCTTTATTAATTACCTCAAGAGAAATAGTTGCATTAGAATAGTTTATTTTTGTATCTTCATTTTCATTTTTTACTAATTCTAATAGTTTATTTAATTCTGTTAAGGATTCACTTCTTTTTTCTATTAATTTATTATCTTCTTTTCTTAATTTTAAATAATTTGTTACCCAATCTAAAGTACCTTCAAATTTTTCCTGTGATCTGTTTTTACCACTATATAATTGTTTTTTTGCTGTTACAGCTGTTGTAGAAGAAGTTCCTAATACTAATATTAAATCATCATCATCAGTTTTTATTTCTTTATCAGCTAATAATCTTAAAAAATTTGAAGCTTGAAAAAAATTTAATCTTAATTGATCATCTGCATAACAAATTCTATATAGGCACTGCTCCCAAGTTTCATCTCCTGCTTTTTGTTTTTTTATTGTTGCAAAATTTGAATTAAATTTTTCATCCTTCTCTTCTTTTCCTTGAGTGATCTCAAATGCTAATTCTTCATTCCATTCTTTAATATTTGGATTTAAAACCAATAACTCGTAAATTTTTGGGTAGGCTACTTGACAGCAAACAACATAAAATAATAATATTTTATAATTATCAATATCTCCTGAATTAGAATTTTTATTATTTCTATCTATAATATTCATTAACGATATATTGTTTACTAATCTTTTTATTGCTCGGGGATTAGATCCAATAGATAATTCTATGATTCGTTTAACGAGTTGATTAAATTCATTATCTTGAGATGTATCTGGTTCTAAAAAATCTATATCTTTTAATAAAGAAATTACATAATCACTTGTGTTATATGTGCCTAAAGGCATCATAAATGGTAATTGGATTATTTTATCGAAGAATGATCTAAATTCTCTTTCGTTTCCTTCATTTAAATCACCAAATTTTTCTTTTAATCCTTTAACAACAACTTGATAATCTATAGCTAAAATGAAAACACAATATGGAAGGCTGAATATATTTTTTAATAATTCTAAAACTTTAACAGCATCACGTGGCTCAATTCTATCTAAATCATCAATATAAAATACTAATTTTGAAATATTATTAATTTCTTTATTATCAGTATCTTCAACAGTTTCTTTAATAAAATTTTCTAAAGTTTTTTTTAAATCTTTGATTGAATTTTCTGCTTTTGAATCAAGTATATCCTCAACCACCTCCTTTCCTGCTACTCCTGAAGCCATACCAGCAGCAAATTTAGCAGCGCCAGAAAATAATTTTTTTCCTGTATCTTTTAATTTTGTAAAATTTGTATTTTTTGGATTAAGTTCAGAGATTTGATTAGTAATATCACCTACTATACTTATTAACGTTTCTTCAGGAGTTTTTAATAGTGAATGCTCCCAAGTATTAATCCAAACACTCTCTAATTTTGTATTTTTTTTCTCTCCCTCTAATTCTTTCCATAAAAGATTCATAAGTGATGTTTTTCCACTACCCCACTCACCCTGAACTCCTATAGTCATTGGTGTTTCAGTATTTTCAATGAAAGTTTTTAAAGCATAGGCATAATCTTTAATACCTAGTTTATCATCTTCATTTTTAGAATAATTTACCGGTTCATCAATTATGCCAGTTTTCATATTTTTCCTTTACCAGTATACCTCAAAATCACCTATAGATCTTGTACCTCCAGTTATCGTCATTTCAGTTGTACTAGATTTGCCTTTTTCTCTATATGTTACTTTATAATTTTTACCGATACCTTGATGCTTAACACTTAAAATTTCATATTTTCCAGATTTAGATGTCACAGTTGGAACTGTAAGCATATTTTTTGCTTTTACAGATGCTAATCCTCCAAAAAGAAAAGTCCAAAAACCCATCTAAATATTTTTCAATTTAAGAACTCTTCCAGATTTATTTATTATTGCCATTCTTGTAGCTCGACTGGAAGTGCCCTTTGTTCTTGTTAAAACTTGAACTTCATCACCATTAACATTACATGAAAGAACTTCATGTCCACCACTTGTTATGTTAGATGAATTACATTTTACAGTTTGACCACTTCTTAATTTTATTACTACTTGTGAACCATCCCACTGGGCAAAAGAAATATCAGACATTATTATTTGTAACAAAAATTATATATGTATACAACATCAGAGTTACTCGAAACCAACTTTTATAAAAGGATCACCGTAACTTCTTTTTCGCTCTATTATATTTCCAACATATATAGATCGAATTTTCTCTGGAGCTTTCCTACCAACAAATTCCCATCTTGCTTTTGATAATCTTTCTGGGGTTAAATTTCTGGTAAAATATTCCTGAGTCCCAGCTGGCACCCAACTATGAATTTCATAAACTTCTTTTACTACACCTTTAAAAGTAGCATAAGCATAAATAGCATCCTTAGAAAGAGTAACCATTTTTTTTGTCCATATTCCTCTTGTGATTTCAAATATTTCAAGATCACCAAATGTTGGTTTATAATCTCTATTAATTAATATTGAGACTCCTCTATGCTCTCTTTTTACTTTAATTGTTTGTTTTGTAACTAAGCTTGTTAATTCTTTTAATGAAACTCTTTTAATATTATCACCGTGACCCCTAACAATATTTGCCAAGTTTCCAATTCCCATTAAATCAATACATGCTGATTCAACAGATAGAGCTGTTTTGTCATCAAGTCCGTAAGCAAGAATATCTATACCTAACCTTTTTTCCTTTATTAATTCAATTATTTTTTTATTTTTTCTACTTGAGTCATCTTCTAAATTATTTAAATGAGAAAAAAATCTATCTGACTTTCCTTTTCCTATATAAATAGGTAGTCTTTTATTATCATCTGTAATTTCACAATATACGTAGACATATGATTTTAATTCTCTAAAAAACTTTGATCTTCTATTACCTTTTATAGGAAGCAAATCATTCTTAATTTTATTTATATTCATTATTTAAAATTTATTTATAAATAAATTAATTATAAACAGTCAAATTAAATTTTAGAATATTTAATTTAATCTTAATATTACCTTAATCATTTCTCATTTTTATCAAATTTTATTTTTATAGAAGTTTCAGTGGTACCAGTTATTAAAAGAATTATAATTTTTCTATTCTCCCTCCTTATTATTGTTCTCCTTCTAGCTGGTGCTGCTAAAGGGGATCAATTGTTAAGTTCGAAAGAATTTATTAAAAAAGAACTTCCCCTTGATCAGGGAAATGACAAACTTATTATTACTGAAGCAAAAGAATATCCGAAAAGAACATTTTATTTTGATCCTTTAGTAGTTTTTAATGAACAAGATGAGGTAAGTTTATGTGGGTATGAGCTTACGACAGTTGATTTTACTGGAACGAGGATTGTTGTCAGCCTTTATGCAGCTCTTTTTGATGATGCACCAGCAATTATCAATTATGTAAGATTAGAAACGTTACAATTAACGCCTTTTGATAAAGAATTATCCTTTAATGATATGAAAAAATTAGAACTCTATCCCTACACAATGGAAATTATTAAAAATAATACTTTATTTGAGTCTCTTGAAAGAAATAATTCTAAAGCAAGTGCTATAATTCATGAATCATCGAATAATTATCTTTCAAATAAAGGTAAAATTTTAAAAGAATTTTATATGGGTGGATACGACTTACATGTAGAGTTTATCAAAGGATACCCTATTCATATCCCTATTCCGCAAAATATTAAATTTTTAAATGCTAAAATTGATCTCATTGATCACTGTCTTATCGAACTAAGAAAGAATGAGAAAAAAACTAAGATGCCTGAAGAAAAATTTTTAAAAGAAGCATCAGTAGACCTTGAAACTCATACATTCATTATGTTAGAAGGCAGAAATTAATTTTATGATATGTCTAATCCTTTTATTTTAATTGCTAGAATACGTGTAAAAGAAGGTAAGATTGATGAGTATCTTAAGATAGCAAAAGAGGCTGATGACGCCGTTAATGCATCAGAACCAGATATGCTAATCCATACATTCGATCAAGATCCAACGGATCCATTAGAATTTACCTGGAGTGAAGTCTACCGAACAAGTGAAGCAATGGTTCATCACATTAATAACCCTCCTGTTGTAGCTTATGTAGAAAAACATCAAGAAATAGCAGATAAATTTGAAATAGAAGTTTACGGTAATATTACGGATGAAACTATTAAAGCAATTGAAGATCTTAATGTTCCCTTCAGACACTTTAAAACAACAGATGTTGGCTACATTAGAACAGAACAGTTCAGTTAAAATTGCTGTTTATTTATAATAATAATTTTTTTACTTAAATTTAATTTAACTGAATAATACAATCTTTATAAATTTGTAAAATTATAATTTTAAATTTTACAAAACAAAAGGAGATTTATGTTATTTGAAAAATTACAAAAAGCATTTGAAGAAAAAGATGCAAAAGCTCACAGAGCTCTTTTCCATGAAGATCATGAATTTATTAGCCATAAGCAAAATAAAGTTTTTAAAACAAGTGAAGGAAGTGAAGAACAAACACTAGAAATGTTCAATAATATTACTCAAGATAAAGTTCGTTGTATTTATGAAAATGATGAAATTTTAGTCACACATCGTTTTAATACTTATGCATCTGGAGACAAAGAAGCTTTAATGATGGTTGCATTAAAAAAAGATGGATTAATTTGGAGAACAGAGACTGGTGCTACAGAAATGTAAATAAACTTATTTTTAAGGAGGAACTATGAAAATTATTATGAATGTTAAATTAAAAGAAGGCTATGACAAATGGAAAAATCTTTTTCTTAGTGTCGATACGCATAGAGAAAAATATGGAATAAAAGTTTTAGCATATGGCCATCCTAAAGATGATGAAACGAAAATCTATCAAGTTTTAGAGATTGAGTCGATGGAAAAAATGCAAGAAGCTATGCAAGATCCAGAATTAGCAAAACTGAGAACTGATGCAGGTGTCGATCTAGACAGCCAAGAATTAGTTTTCTTAGTCGAGTAGATTAAAAACAAATAATACACTATATTATTATGGGGTATAAAGCCCTCTCCACTGAGGGAGTTTTGCCCCACTTATTTTAACTTAAGTTCTAAGTGTAGTTTCAGCAACAACTAATTCTTCTCGTTTATTTTCTCTAAATACAACAAAGATACCGCTTGTAATTATAAGAAAAATTCCAATAAATGAATTGATATCAGGTATTTCTGTAAAAATTATAATGCCTATAATTATAGCAAAGATAAGATGCACATACTCTGCTATGCTGTTTACTAATGGTGAGCCAACTCTGTAGGCTGCAATCAAACAAAATATTCCAATACAGCCAGTTGTAGAAATAAATAGAATTAATCCAATTGTTTGTAAATCATTCAGAACCCATGGATTACTGAGAATAGAAAAAATTGATAAGTTTAAATCTGAATTATGTAGCAAAATACTAATCGCACTGCCTCCAATCAAAGCACCTAAATAAATGTGAGAGGTTTGCTGAAATAAATTATCGTTCTCTGAAGTTTTTTTTGCCAAGGTCATTGATAATGCATATGTAGCAGCTGCAATAATTGGAAATAGCATATAAATATTTATGTCATTAAATTCTGGTTTGATAATTAAAAGTGTTCCAGAAAAGCCGACAAAAATTGAGAAGATCCTATTTAACCCAATTTTAATATTCAAAATAAAATAAGAATAAATAGTTATAAAAAATGGACTAACAAAATATAAACTTGTTGCTTCAGCTAAAGTAATTTGACTTAACGAAATAAAGAACAGCGTAAATCCAAAAAAGAATGTTGAGGCTCTAAAAATAGCAATATAAGGATGTGCTGTACCAAAATAAATTGGCTGTTTTGAATATATTAAATATACACATAACAATATAAGACCTATCCCACTTCTGAATACAAGAATTTGCATGAGAGAGGCATCTTGAATAATATATTTTATTAAAACGTCCTGCGTAATCATAAATAACATCCCAATAATAATTAAAATCAGGCCTTTTATATTATTATTCATTAAATTATCCTTATTGTAATTTAGGTATTAGTTTAGAAAAAAAAATAATATATAATTATTTCAATGATTTTTTATTTAGTAACGCCGCTAATATTAATATTTTCTAGTTCTCTAGGATTAATAATAAATCCTTCCTGGTCGATATCTCCATTTATTTGGGTTTTTGTATTAGTGCCAATTATTGATCTACTCTTACCTTATTTAAATAAGGATGATCTTGAGTTAAAAGAAAATGTCTTTCACAATTTCTCAATTTTAATAGTACTTCCTTGTATATTATTCTTGATCATCTTTGGTTTATACATTGTTTCAAATCCAAATATTACAATATTTGCTGCTGCAGCGTTAGGAGCAGCTGTTGGTATGTCTGGTGGCTCAATAGGAATTACCACAGCTCATGAACTTATTCATAGACAAAATAAATTTATGCGAGGTATTGGTGTGTTTTTACTAGTTTTATGTTGTTATGGACATTTTCGTGTTGAACATATTTATGGTCATCATCGAAACGTAGCAACCAAAGAGGATCCTGCAACAGCGAGAAGAGGAGAAAATTTTTATTTTTATTTTATACGGTGTGTAATTAATAGTGTGATTTCTTCATGGAACATTGAAAAAAATATTCTTGAAAGAAAAAATATTAAAACTTTCAGTCTACATAACAGAATGATACATTATTTTGTTCTGGAATTTTTATTTTTGTTAATAGCTTACTTAGTTGCTGGAATTAATGGTTTAGTTTTTGTTATTTTTCATTCTTTTGTTTCAATTATCTTATTGGAACTAGTAAATTATATACAACATTACGGGCTAGAAAGAAAAAAAGAGAATGGAAGATATGAAAGATTCACAGATCTTCATTCATGGAATAGTCGTCACATCTCTGCTAATTGGTCGACGTTTAATTTAGGTCTTCATGCAGAGCATCATCAGAGTGCATCCAAGCCTTACCCTCTTCTATCTCAGGAAGAAAAAGCTATTGAAATGCCTGCTAATTATTCTGTCATGTTAATAATGGCGTTAATTCCTCCATTATGGTTCTTTATCATGGATAGAAAAATTGATAATTTAAAGACAATTTAGTATTACAATTTTATTAATTAAAGTGAGTAAAAATTATGGCACGTGAATGGGTTATTAAAGATTATTCGGGTTATCAAGGTTTAACATTACAAGATTGTGAAATACAAAACGCAGGCCTAGGTGAAGTACGTCTTCGTATAGAAGCTTTTGCTCTCAATTGGGGTGATATGGATTTAATGTTAGATCGATATTCTTTTAGTTTTGAAAACTTTCCTGCACGAATAGGAATGGAAGCTGCCGGAATAGTTGATCAAATTGGAGAAGGTGTAAATAATATTGAACTTGGAAAACGATACTGCACTTTACCCTATTTTTATTATAATAAAGGTGCAAGCGCTGATTATGTCACGATAGATGCAAGATATATTACTCCTGCTCCGGAAGGGATAAGTGCTGCAGAAAGTTCTTCGGTATGGATGCAATTTATGACAGCTTATTATCCAATAGTTGAACTTTGCAAAGCGTCACCAGAAAAAAATATTCTCGTAACAGCTGGTACAAGTACAGCTGGAAACGCAGCATTAAATATTGGAAAGTTGTACGGCGCCAATATGATTACAACTACAAGGTTTGAAAAAAATACTGATTATTTAATTGAATCAGGCGCTTCACATGTAATTATTCCTGAAAAAAATGATTTAGCATCCACTATAAAAGAAGTAACAAATGGTAGAGGCATTGATGCTGCATTTGATCCTGTTGGTCAGGGTATGATATCAAAGTATAGCCCTGCCCTTGCACGTGATGCTACGATTTATTTTTATGGAACGTTAGATGGAGTATTCCCTCAATTACCAATAGTAGATATGTTTCAAGCAAACGCTACATTTCATCCTTATTCACTATTTAATTATGTTGAAAATGCTGAAATGAAAAATAGAGGAACTGATTTTGTTTATAAATCATTAAAAGAAGGAAAGTTGAAACCTAATATTGATCGTACATATCCAATGGAAGACTATCGTAATGCATGGGAATATTTAAAGGAGCCACGAGATAAACATGGTAAAGTCGTTATAGAAACAGGTCTTTAAATGAGTATCCAAAATATTTAAATAATGAAAATACTTAACTATTTATTTTTATTATTCTTTATTTTTCTTTTACTAAATTATTTTTATGACTTTCAAATATTAAGAAATTTTTTAGGCAAAGATCAACAACAATTAATTTCTAAATATATTTTTCCTCAAAAAAATATAGACGAGCTTAAAAAAGAAATTGAAACTATTCAAAAAGAAAGAAACCTCTTTAGAGGCCAAAAAAAATTATTAGAAAAAGCATTTAATGATATGCTTGAAGAAGTTAATGATATGCGTGAAGAAGTTCATTATCTTCAAGCAATAGAAGATAAAATTGAAAAATTACTATCTCAGTTAGATCCTTATGAATTTGATATGCATATTAAAAGAAATAATAGTAATTTAGAATATATATTTAATTCTTCTCATAGTTTTGAATCAGCTATTTTAGATGTTGATATTTATAGTCCAGAAAAAAATATTTTAATGTATGGAATAGCAAATCAGTTCCCTGCTAGTGGATATATCGATCAATATGATAATAAAATAATTTTTCTTTCAGCAAGTGGAGTCTTGACATACTCCACAACTGACATGACTAAACTAAATAATAACCTTACTTTAAAACAAATAAAAACAAATATTCATGACTTTATTAATGAAGAACAATTTCAAAAATCAAGACTACATGATTTTGATTGGCTGGAAGGTGGATGGTTTTCTACTAAGGATTTGCAAATATATGAAAATGACATTTATGTGTCCTATACAAGAGAAGTTAAGGAAGATTGCTGGAATACTAGCCTTCTTCAAGGAAAAATGGATTTTGAATTTATACAATTTGAAATCTTATTTACTTCTGATGAATGTGTTGATGTAAATAATAATATCGATAATGAATTTAATGCTCATCAATCAGGTGGCAGAATTGTCAATCTAGATAAAAACACTGTTCTTTTATCTACTGGAGATTTTAGAAGTCGACATAGAGTTCAAAATAAAAACAGTATATTTGGTAAAATAATTAAAATTAGTAAAAACAATAAAGATTATTCAATAATAAGTATGGGGCATCGAAATCCTCAAGGCTTATTTTATGATAAGGCAAATAATTTTTTATTAGAAGCCGAACATGGTCCAGAGGGTGGAGATGAAATAAATTTAATTCAATTAAATCTGGATACTATTCAAAATTATGGATGGGCAATTTCTTCTTATGGTGAACACTATGGTGGTAAATACGCACCTCGAAATAAAAAAAAATATGTAAAATATCCATTACATAAATCTCATTTAGATTATGGTTTCATAGAGCCAATTAAATATTTTAATCCATCAATAGGTATTTCTCAAATTGTAGGATTAGATAAAAAAAATAAATATGCCGTTGCTTCTCTAAAAGATAATTCAATTTATTTTTTTGATTTACAAAATGAGAGTAATGTTGAAAATTTAGAAAGAGTAAATATGGGTGAAAGAATAAGAGATATGATAAAAGTAGATAGTGTCATAGTTTTATTTTTAGAAGACTCGGCTTCTTTAGCTTTTGTGAATTTAAAATGATAGATTTTTTTGCAAAGTTAAAAGATAATCGTATATTTCAATTCTCAGTTGTAACTATAATAATATTAAATGCTATCCTTATAGGAGCTACAACATATCAATTAGATCCTATATTTTTAAATACTATTCATTTACTTGATTATGCAATCACTGTTTTCTTTGTAATTGAAATACTCATTCGCTTTATTGGAGAAAAAGAAAAGAAAAACTTTTTAAAAAATGGTTGGAATGTATTTGATACAATAATTGTAGCTATCTCTCTTATACCTATTCCAAATAATTCAAGTTTTTTAGTTTTACGTCTTCTTCGTATATTTAGAGTTTTACGACTGATATCTGTAATACCTGAATTAAAAAAAATTATTGAAGCCATCCTTGCATCTATAAAAAGAGTTTTTTTTGTTAGCCTTCTGCTTTTTATTATCCTTTATATATATGCCACTATGGGTTCTATTTTATTTGGAGAAGATGATCCAGAAAGATGGGCAGATTTAGGAATATCTCTTATAACTTTATTTCAAGTTTTGACTTTATCTAGTTGGGAAAACGTTATGTTACCAATGCAAGCAATTTACTGGTGGTCTTGGATTTATTTTTTTTCCTTTATCTCTATTTGTTCAATAACAATTTTAAACCTTGTTATAGCAATTCTTGTTGATGTTGTTAATCATCAGCATGATAATGAGAAAAAAAATTTGTAGAGAATCGCTTAAAAAATATTAAAAAAAGATATGAAAGAAACATTATTTAAGCCATTACATTGGATTATGTTAATCCTTATCTCGCTAGATTTTATAGATACTACTTATCGTATAACATACGGTTATTTTTCAGGACAAGGTGTACAGCCTCCAGTTGGAGATTTTAATGTACAACTATCGACATTAGATTTTATTGTAAGTGTTATCTTTCAATTGGCAATCGCTTACACAATTTACATGTTGTACAGAATGAAAAGAAGTGGCGGATATTATTTAGTAGGTTTAAATATTCTTTTTGTAATTTATGGATTTGTTATTGGTCCGTTTAGCACAGTACCAGCTGGAGAAGTATTACCTCTAATAGCAGGCTTTATGGTTTTTTATATCATTCTAGTTATTGGGATACCTTATTTCTATTCTGATAAATATGAATAATTTTAATAAATAATCTCTAATTACCTGACTTTAAATTCATTGAATTGTAATAATTATGTGTTATCTATTTATTAGAACGATTTGACTCTATTGCGGTTCAAAAGCAGCTAAAATGAGATAAGTATAAATTTATCCTCCCATTAAGAAAAATGGTGAGGATATTTTTTTTAGGAGATAATTATGAACTTATGTGTTGTATCCAAAGGATCTTTTACTAAAGGAGATTACATGGAATTATATAATTTTTTTAAAGATGATATTGCAAAATATACTGATGCATTTGATATGGCTTTTGTTAAAGATGGCCACGTGATGATTATGTGTAATGTAACTGATGAAGAGAAATTTTACGCTTTATTTGATGACCCAAAATCAAAAGAATTTGATTCAAAATTTAATAGTACTGATACAGTGTATTCTTTGCAAAAAGTAGAATAGTTACAACCCACCTTGAGATATTAAGAAGTCAGAAATTTTTTCAATACCGTTATTATTTTTCATTTCACCAAAAATATAAGGTAAACCATTTCTGGCTTCATTTACATCCTCTTTCATTTGCTCTAAATCAACATCAACATATGGTGCAAGGTCAACTTTATTAATTACAAGTAAATCAGATTTTTTAATAGCTGGTGCTTTTTTTCTTGGTATATCTGCACCTTGTGCCACATCAATCATATAAATTGTTAAATCAACTAACTCTGGACTAAAAGTAGCCGCTAAATTATCACCACCAGATTCAATAAGGATTAACTCTAAATCTGGAAATTTTTTTTTCATTTCATCCACTGCAAGTAAATTGATACTACAATCTTCTCTTATAGCAGTATGTGGACAACCGCCTGTTTCTACACCTTTAATTCTCTCTATAGGTAAAACCTGTGCTTTCATTAAGTATTCTGCATCTTCAATTGTATAAATATCATTTGAAATAACTGCCATAGAAACTTTTTTAGATAAATGACGACATAACGCTTCTGTCAAACTTGTTTTACCAGTACCTATTCCACCGCCAATACCAACCTTTAAAGGTCCATTTATATTATTCATGTTAAATAAATCCTTGAGTGTAAGTTTTCATGCTTTATGGCAAAAATATCACCAATAAAAAAAGTTGTACCTATATCTTTGAGAATCATTTCTTCTGAATGAGTTAAAAATTCTTGAATTTGATTAATATAAATTACATTTAGACTCTGCCCTTCTTTTTGAGACATTGGTATATGTTTTACACATACATTTATTAAATTAGAAATAAATGATTGTAGATAAAACTTAATTAAATCATCAAACTTAATATCAAAATGTAATCCAGCTTTCGCCAAACAATATATAAATGATGTATTTTCGGGTAGAGATAATTCCCAACTATCTTTCATGATTTTACGAAATGAATTTCCCATATCTATCATTTCTATTAGCCTTTCTTTAGAAGAAGCACTTGCTAAGATTAATTCATTAATTTCATCACCTTTGTAAATAGACTTCAAAAAAATATAATCATTTCTTAATGTGCCATAAAATAAAAGAGCATCTAAAAATTCTTTAACATCGTCTTTATTTTTAATTTTTTTATCATCTACCAATGCTTCTAAACCATGAGAGTATGCATAAGAACCAATAGGAAAAGAAGATGAAAACCATATTTGTAATATTTGATGAGGATCTTTAAATTTTTTCATTTTTAATGTTTGTGGCTATGAGTTCTGCCCACACCATAAGCACCACCTTCTGGTTTAAATTTTTCAAAAACTTTTTTTACATTTCCATGTAATTTTAGAACCATATCAAGAATTACAGCATCATCTTGAATAAGAATTCTATTATCTTCAATTTGACATGGCAAATGTCTATTTCCTATATGCCATATGATTTGCTTTAAATTATCACCTGTTATTTCAATCAAATTTTCTTCTTTAGATAGAACTTTAATTAAGTTACCATTTTCTAATTCAAAATAATGATTTTCATCAACACTGACTGTTTCTTCAAGATTAACTAAAAATTCAGTACCATTATTTGCTATAAGTTTTTTCCTACGAATAAACCTTTCTTCATAAGATAGTGATATTTCATCTAATAATTCTCTATTATTATGATTGTGATGAATTAATTTTAAAGAAATTTGCATTTTAATACATGAAATAACGTTGTGCTAAAGGCAGTGTCTCAGCTGGCTCACAAGTAATTAACTCACCATCTGCTAAAACCTCATAAGTTTCTGGGTTAACTTCTATTTTTGGACAATAATCATTTAATATCATATCTTTTTTAGAAATTTTTCTAATATTTTTAACTGGTAATAGAGATTTACTCACTCCAGAGTTTTTAAATGAATCTTTATCTAAAGAAACTTTACTTACAAAGGTGACAGTAGATTTTTCTAATGATTTTCCATAAGAAGAAAACATTGGTCTGGAGTACACTGGTTGTGGTGTTGGTATAGATGCATTTGGATCACCCATTTGTGCGCAAGCAATACTACCACCTTGTAATACCATTTCAGGTTTAACACCAAAAAACGCAGTATCCCAAATAACAATATCAGCACGTTTATTTTTCTCGATACTTCCAATATGATTAGAAATACCATGTGCTATTGCAGGATTAATTGTATATTTAGCAATGTATCTTTTAACTCTTACATTATCGTTATCACCCTGCTCTTCTTTTAATTGTCCCTTTTGAACTTTCATTTTATGTGCTGTTTGCCATGTTCTAATAATAACTTCACCAACACGACCCATAGCTTGACTATCAGAAGCAATAATTGAAAAAGCACCCATGTCATGAAGTATATCTTCTGCAGCAATTGTTTCTTTTCGAATACGACTTTCAGCAAAAGCAACATCTTCAGGTATTGATTTATCCAAGTGATGGCAAACCATCAACATATCTAAATGTTCTTCAACTGTATTAATTGTATAGGGTCTAGTTGGATTAGTTGAAGAAGGAATAACATATTCTTCACCACAAACTTTTATAATATCAGGTGCATGACCTCCACCAGCTCCTTCAGTATGAAAGGCATGAATTGTTCTTCCATTAATAGCTTTAATTGTACTCTCTACAAATCCACTTTCATTCAATGTATCTGTATGAATCATTACTTGAATGTCATGATCATCAGCTACATTTAAACAATTATCTATTGCTGCTGGGGTTGTGCCCCAATCTTCATGTAATTTCAGAGAACTTGCACCAGCAATTACTTGTTCTTCAAGTGCTTTAGGTAATGAGCTGTTTCCTTTTCCTGAAAAAGCTAAGTTCATAGAAAAAGAATCTGCTGATTGTATCATTTTCTCTATATGCCATGGTCCAGGTGTAACTGTAGTAGCTAAAGTACCATGTGCAGGACCAGTTCCTCCACCTAACATAGTTGTAATTCCTGAATGAAGTGCATCATCTATTTGTTGAGGACAAATAAAATGAATATGACTATCAAATCCACCAGCTGTTATAATTTTTCCCTCACCTGCTATAATTTCTGTTCCTGGTCCAATAATAATATTTACATTTGGTTGTGTATCTGGATTCCCAGCCTTTCCAATTTCGTTAATTAGACCGTCTTTAAGGCCAATATCTGCTTTATAAATTCCATTTACATCAACAATTAAAGCGTTTGTTATAACTGTATCTACAGCTCCCTCTTTACGAGATACTTGAGATTGTCCCATACCATCTCGAATAACTTTTCCTCCACCAAATTTTACTTCTTCTCCATATGTTGTTAAATCTTTTTCCACTTCAATAAAAAGTTCAGTGTCAGCAAGTCTAACTTTATCACCAGTAGTTGGTCCATACATATCAGCATAAGCTTCTCTTTTTATTTTTTTCATTACAATTGACCCATAACTTTTTTATTAAAACCAAATATCTTTCTATTTCCCGTTATTGGAATTAATTCTACATCTTTTGATTGACCAGGTTCAAACCGAACAGCAGTACCAGACGGTATGTCTAAACGCATACCATTTGATTTTTCTCTATCAAATTTTAAATATTCATTTGTTTCAGCAAAATGATAATGACTTCCAACCTGTATTGGTCGATCTCCACTATTTGAAACTTTTAAAGTTGTTGATTGTCTTTGATCATTCAAATTAATGTCACTATTTTCTTTTGTTATTATTTCTCCAGGCTTCATTATCTAATTGGTTTATGTACTGTTACTAATTTTGTTCCATCTGGAAATGTTGCTTCTACCTGTACTTCAGGTATCATATCTGGAATACCATCCATACAATCATCTTTTTTTACTACGTGTGCACCTGTCTCCATTAATTCTGAAACCATTTTTCCATCTCTTGCACCTTCTATGACAAAATCTGTTATTAACGCTATAGCTTCTGGGTAATTAAGTTTAACACCTCTTTCTAGACGTTTTCTCGCAACATTAGCTGCCATACTCACCATCAACTTATCTTTTTCTCTTGGCGTTAATTTCATTTATAGATACCAACTTTTTGGTAGTTTATCATTTATTACATTTTTCATAATAGAATTTAGTGTTTTTTTTAAATCATAATTATCATCTGCTAAACACCTAATAATAATTTTATCATCAAATTTTGTCATTTCACAATAATGATTTTCTATGTTTTTTATAATTTTTCTTAATTCAGCTTCAAGTTGATGAATAATATCACCAAAAATTAAAATTGTAGATAAAGATGATTGATTATCAAATGTATAATTGTTTTTAAAATTATCTATCATTGATCCTTTTATATTAATTGCTTCAAAATGCTTTATGGAAGAATTTGAATAAATATTCCATTGATCAGAAAAAGAAATATTTTTAATTTTTTCAGACATTGCTTTTCTTCCTAAAATTGTTGTTTCACAAAAAATCAAATTAGAATTGTTGGATAAATTAATATTTATATTTCTTCGTATTTTTGAATTATCAAATAAAATTAATTCTTTTGGTAACCAGTACAAAGTAGAATTATTTAAATTAATATTTATTTCTACTCTAGCAGGGTCGCCAATACCTGCATAAATTTTTTCTGCAGCTTGTGTACAAATATTTAGTTTAGAATTATTAATATTAGCGTTAATATCAATATTGTCATTACAAGTAATGCCTCCTGCCGTATTAATTAAAACTAATTCTTTATATCCATTATAATTTTTTGGATTTAAGATTTTACAACAACCACTTTGAAAAAATTTTGAAAAATCATTATCTAGTAATTCTATATCTATTTTTCCATTTGATCTTTGCAGTAGTTTATCCATTATTGTTCAATTAAGTATAATCAAAACAAAATTTATGAAAATAAAATACTTAATGGTTTAAGATTAAAAATTATTAATAAATAATAGTTAAATTTAATTTTTCCTATAAATTTTACCAACAAAAAACAGGCCTAAAGATACTGAAAAACCTATTCCTATTGCATATATCAATGTTCCTATTCCAACTTTTCCACCTAAAAAAAACCCTATACCCACTGCAGATAGTTCAAGTAATGTTCTAATAAATGAAATTGAAAAATTAGTTTGTTTATTTAAACCAGTCATTAATCCATCTCTTGGCCCAGGTCCTAAATTTGCTGCTAAATAAAAACCACTTCCAATTCCTATTATAAAAATACCAATTAATACTTGTAAAAATTGAAATAAGAAATCTTTTGGATAAGGAAGATAGATCAATGAAATATCCAAAATCACAGAAATTAGAATAGCATTTAATATTGTTCCAATACCTGGTTTTTGTTTTAGCGGAAACCAAAGTAACAATACTGTAACACTTACAAAAAATGTTGCTATACCTATTGTATAACCAGTTTTAAATGCTAATCCCTGATGTAACACAAACCAAGGTGAAACTCCCAAATTTGCAGTAATTAATAACGCTTCACCAATACCGAAGAGTGTAAGCCCTAAAATTAAATAAAAAATTGTTATTTTTTTTGGTTTAAGATTATATTCATAAGGAGAGCTCCAATATAATTTAGGGATTTCTTTAAGTCTTAATATATAAATAAATGTTTTTACCATCTAAGACTCATACAGCTTAAACCCGCATCAACTTTTGATATTTCATCAATATTAATTTTAATGATATTAAAACTTTTAGATAAAATTTGCTCAGTTTTATTAAAACCATCTGGAATTAATAATTTGTTATTAATTCGTATACAGTTTGCTGCATTTTCTTCACCAAATGGTAATTCAATTAAATTATAATTTTTTTTTAAATAATCTAATTTAGACATTCTATTACTTACTAAAATTATATCATCATCTAATAAACTGCATTCAGACTTAAAATGAAGAACTTCTTTTGGTGTTTGACATACTTCTACAGTGGCGCCGAGTGAGATTAGTATATTAGACAAATTTTTAGCCCCAAGTTTATCAGTTCTATTTGATAAACCTATAATAAAATGATTATTAATATTTAATATATCTCCACCTTCTATTGCTCCCTTTTCAACAACAAAAATTTTTTCAAAGTATTTACTTATTTCTTTTTTAATTATTATTGCCTCATCCTTTCGTGTAAATTCACTTGGATTTAATATAATAATATTATTGTTGAAGATAAGAGCAGGATCTTCAACAAAAATACTGTCCGGATATTTTTCTAAGCTATCTAATAAAATTGTATTTAATCCTGCTTCTTTAATAGCAGTTATATAATTTTTATGTATCTCTAATATTTTTTCATAACTTGGATGTAAATACTGCGAACTCAATGCATTATGAATACTTTTATTTGGTTTTCTAATAATTGCATTTGTAAATTTATATGTCATCTATGGCGTGCCCGGCATGATTCGAACATGCGGCCCCCAGATTAGGAATCTGGTGCTCTATCCTACTGAGCTACGGGCACTCCTAATTTAATTTTTATGATTCAATGTTACTTCACCAGTCTTTGTATCAACGACATCAAATGTTTTTTCATTATTACTCATTCTTTTAGCTCTAGCAGCTGAAGCTCGCTCCATTGCATCATTATCAGCATATAAAGAAACTGCCATTACAGTTGTATCACTTGCCCGAATTTGTAATAATTGATGTGCTTCTGGAAATTCACTTGGTGCTTTTTCTGAATAATCTTTAATAGATTCATCAGCATCTTCTTTAGATTTGAAATTAATAGTTGTTACTCTTGCCACAGTCATTTTTACCTCCTAAAAATTTAAATACCAATAAAATACTCAGTTATTTATACCTAATAAAAATAATTACCATTAAATATTAATAATTCAATAACCAATAAGTATATAAAAATGATTTATTAAAAAATTAAAAATTTTTTTATTCAAAAATTGATTTAGAAATCTCAAAACTAACTACCCAATTCGGGACATCTACTATTTCACTTATTTTTAAATTACCAGCTACACTACAAAGCATATATGCATCTATATCTTTTATTTTTATATTTTTAGTTAAATAATCTATCATTCTTGAAACAGCTTCTTTAGATGCAACAAATAAATCTTCGCCAATTCCAGTAGTTATAAATGATCCAATATTTTTTTTTAATAAAGGTGTATGATTGGTTTCTAAAAATGGTGAATCAATTTTTTTATTTTTGTGTAATTTAGTTTTTATTAAGACTTTCATAGGACTTTCAATTGCTGTTCCACAAACTTCACCATCTCCTTGAGCAGCATGCGTGTCTCCAAGAGAAAGTAAACTTCCACTTACTTGCACAGGTAAGTAAAGTTTTGTACCTTCATAAACTTCTTTGATATCAAGATTACCACCAAAATTTCTTGGTGGAACAACACTTAATACACCCTTTTCTTTAGGTGCTAAACCTATTGTTCCAACAAATGGTTTCAATGGTATTGAAGCAAAATTTGAAAATAAACTATCAACAGGATTGCTTTTATCATATTTCCAAATATTGATTGCGGGATCTTCAAATTGATCACTTAATAAACCAAAGCCTGGTATATTAGCAGTCCAACCCCATCCAGATGTTTCAAATTTCTCTATTGAAATTTCTACAGTGTCTCCTGGTTCTGAATTTTCAATATACAGTGGTCCAGTTACAGGATTTACTTTTGAAAAATCTAAATTTTTAATGTCTTCAATAGTTGATAAATTATTTAATTGACCGCCTGATGAGTCAATTGTTTCTAATTCTATAAGTTGATCATTTTTTATTATTGCTTTTGGTTCATTTTTATTACTCCAACCATAATGATGGTGTTCTGAGTGAATTGACTTTATATCTAATTTCATAATAATATTAATAGAATAAATTAATTATATTTGAAATAAAATTATATGAAACACTACGATATAATAATTATTGGTTCTGGAATAGCTGGTATTTCACTTGGTTCAATAATTAGCAAAGAAAGAAATGTAGCAATAATTGAAAAGGAAAAACAATTAAGTTATCATTCAACTGGTAGATCATTTGCTTTTTTTATTGAGAGTTACGGCAATAATGCAATTATAGAATTAACAAAAATTTCAAAAAAATTTTTTTATGACAATTTTAATCTTTTTTTAAAGAAAAAAGGCGTAATGTTTATTGGGAATAATAAACAAAAAACTATTGTAGAAGATTTTTATAATGAACATAAACACAAAGTAAAATTAGAATTATTCAGCAAAAATGAATCAATTAAATTAGCTAGTTGCTTAAATGAAGATTATGTTAATAATTCTGTAATTGATATTAATGCATCTGAGATTGATGTTAATAATTTATATGAATATTATAGGAAGCAATATAATAAAAATGATGGATTTATATTTACTGACTTTAATATTAATCTAGTCGAATATAAAAATAATAAATGGATATTAAATAATGAAATATCATCTGATATTATTGTAAATGCTTCTGGTGCTTGGGCTGATGAAGTTGCAAAGTTATTTAAAATCAAACCAGTTAATGTAGTTCCTAAAATAAGAACAGTATTTGTTTTTAAACCACAAAATATAAAAATAGATAACAACTGTCCTCTAGTAGCTGACATAGAAGAGAAATTTTATTTTAAAGATCAAAATGATCAAATTTATGCTTCACCAGCTGATGAAACACCTAGTTATCCTCATGATTGTCATCCTGATGATTTAGATATAGCTATAGGTATAGATCGTATACAAAAAGCAACTAAATTTAAGTTTAATCATATTGATAACAAATGGTCAGGATTAAGAACTTTTGTTAAAGATAAATCACCTGTTATAGGATATGAAAATTCAAATAAAAATTTTTTTTGGCTTGTTGCACAAGGTGGTTATGGAATACAAACATCTCCAGCACTAGCAGAAATATCGGCTAATATTATTTTAAATAAAAAAAATGATTTTTTAATTGATAATTCAACACTTAATAATATTAGTATAAAACGATTAAGAAATGAAATATTTTGACGGACATAATGATGTTTTACTGAAATTTTATTTTGAAAAAAATAAAGACTCAGCTAAAGAATTTTTCAATGGTAATGATTTTTGTCACATAGATTTTCCAAAAATTTTAAAATCTAACTTCTGCGGTGGTTTTTTTGCAATATTCGTTCCAAATGAAGAGCCAGATGATGATTTTTTTAAAAGAATGATTAATGAAAAATATGATTTTCCTTTACCAAATAAAATTGATCAAACTTATGCTAAAAATGCAACGAATGAAATGATTTCTATTTTAAATAATATAATTTTACAGTCTAATAATAAAATAAAATTATGCACTTCTGGAAAAGAAATTAATGAATGTATATTTGATAATAACATAGCAATAATTTTACATATTGAAGGCGCTGAAGCTATAGATAAAGATTTTAAAAATTTATACGAACTTTATAACAAAGGATTGAGATCAATTGGTTTAGTATGGAGTAGAAATAATATCTTTGCAAATGGTGTGCCATTTAGTTATCCAAGTAGTCCAGATAGAGGTGAGGGCCTTACTGATTTAGGTAAAGATTTAGTAAAAATATGTGACGAAAAACATATTTTAATTGATTTATCTCATTTAAATCAAAAAGGATTTTATGATGTAGCAAAAATTAGTAAAAAGCCTCTAATGGCAACTCATTCCAATGCTCATTTTATAACAAATCACTCAAGAAATTTAACTGATGAACAGTTAACTACTATAAAAGATAGCCAAGGAATTGTTGGGATTAATTTTGCAACAGCATTTTTAAGAAGAGATGGTAGAATGATTCCAGAAACATCTTTAGATGCAATAATTGAACATTGTGATCATTTACTTAAGTTTTTAGGTGAAGATCACGTAGCAATTGGATCTGATTATGATGGTGCAGTTGTACCTAATGAAATATCAGATCTTTCAAAAATTGAAAATTTATACAAATATTTTATTGGAAAAGGTTATTCAAATACTTTAACTGAAAAAATATTCTATAAAAATTGGAATAATTTTTTACAAAAAAATCTTATTTAATTATCTTTCTCCAATAACTAGGTTTTACTTCAATAGCTCCATTATAAAATTTATTTAACTTTTTAGCAGAACTAATAGTTGAATTAAGAATTTTTTTTAACTCTTTAAGTGGTTCAGAATGTGCATCAACTCGTAAATTATGCCAAATTTTAGGTTTATTGGATGCAATAATTAGAGCTGAAGACCAAGAATTACCAAAAACAGATTTTGTAGATTTTGAAATATTTCTTTTTAATTTTTGAGAATAATATGAAATTTTTTTTGTGTGTCCACCAGCTTTATCACCAGCAATAATTGAATTAATAAGTCTAAATGGAAAATCTATTGATCTATTACTTTCAAAATATAATGCTGTTTTTTTTAAAACGTTAATAGAAGATAGACAATTACCAGCTACAACATAGTCACTACCAATAATAGAAGATTTATAATCCAAAGTATTTTTTCCAGTCCATACAAATTTTGAATTATTAACACCAATTGCAATCATCTGCCTCATATCCTTATTTTTATCTTTACCAATGATTTTTTTTCCCGAATATTTTATGCTATTTTTCTTATCTACTAATTCAAGCATCTCAATTCCATTATCAACATTAACATAAGCTTGAGTTGCAACTGCGCATTTTAAGCTTACATGAGGAACAAGACTCCCATACCCTGCAATATCTGTATATCCACAAACCCCAAAATCGCCAGTTTTTGTATCTCTTGCTACAATAGATAATGTCATTTAAATTTTTAATAGTTTATGTCGTAACTATTGTTTTACCTAATTGATTACCTTCTCCAATATATTTATGTGCATCAACAATTTGATCTAAATTAAATACTTTTGAAATAATTGGTTTTAGTTTTTTATCTTGCATATGAGAATTAATCCAGTCAACACCTTCAATTCTTTGTTTTTCAAATCTCATTGTGTCAAAAATACTGTGAAATTTTATATGAACTCTTTTACTTAATAGAGGTAAGGTGTAAATTTTAGAAAAATCTAAATCAAGATTTCCATAATTAACAATTAAACCTCTTGCTTTTACTGTATTAACTAATTTGTAAAAATGTGAACCACCTACACAATCATATGATAAATCAAATCCTATTCCACCTGTTACATCTAAAATATTTTTTTCAAAATTTTCATCAGTCAATGATAATACTTCATCATAACCAATTTCTTTGAGTTTTTCCTCCTTTTTTAAAGTGCGACTAACACCAATAGTTTTTAATCCAAATACTTTTGCTATTTGCATTGCTCCTATTGCGGCACTACTCGATGCTCCAGTTATTAGACAACATTTCCTACTTTCTATATCAGAATTATAAACTAATCCTCCCCAGGCTGTTAAGTATTGGCACCATGCAGCTGCTGCTTCTTCAAAAGACTGATGATCAATTTTTCTTGTTATTGTCCATTCTGGAATAATAGCAGTATCACCATAAGTTCCATATTTATTGATAGAATCATTTGTCCAAAAATCATTATTATTCCAAGATAAAAAAGGAATAGCACAAACTTCATCTCCTTGTTTATATTTTGATACACCCTCTCCTACTTCATCAACAATACCTGATGCTTCAATACCAATTCTCGATGGAAGATCAGGTTTACCAACATATCTACCTTCCCTCAACATTACTTCAGCTTGATTTAATCCAATTGCTTTTATATTAATTCTTACATCACCTTTGCCAGGTGATTTTAAGGGTTCATCCCTTATAGAAAGAACTTCAGGTCCACCAAACTTTGCAAATCTTACAATTCTATTAGTCACAAAGTTAATTTGCTATTTTCAATTTAGGTTTTTCAAAACCAACCATTCCTTTTTCTGGTGGGTATGGATAACATTTTTTACTTTGTGATAGTTTCAATTTAGCCAATACATAAGCTGAATTAACTGCTAACGGTATTGGATCAATAACAGGAACATTGTAACCATCTTCTTTAAGTTTATTTTGTAATGCTTCAGCGCAACCAAAAAGACCGGTGCAACCAAAGATTATTACATCTGCATTATTTTCTTTAATAGCCTCTACAGATTTAATTTTTAATTGATTTACAGTTTCATTTAAATCATTTTCTAGTTCTAAGACAGGTATATCAACTGCTTTAACACTAGCAAGCTTAGATGGAACACCATATATCAAAGATTGGTTTTCAAACTGTGGTATTAATCTTTCTAAAACTGTTACTACCGTAAATTTATGACCTAACATGCTTGCATAATGCATAGCTGTTTCACAAGGACCTACAACAGGAATTGTTACACATTCTCTAGCTCCTTTAAGTCCTGGATCTCCCATACAATCTATAACAGCAGCATCACAACCTTCATTTTCTGCATCAATAATTTTTAATATTGTATCAGGTTGAGACATTGCTTCTTCATACTCACATTCAATTGAGTTTGGTCCAATATCAATTCCTTTTGCAGTAACTTTTAAATCATCTAATTTCATGGAGTTGAGATGATCATCTTTTCTAATTCCATGTGTTGTAATTGGTTGGATAAGTTTAACATGAATAGTCATTTTATTACCTCTCTTTAATTAACAGCTTTTAATTTTGGTTTTTCAAAACCAACCATTCCTTTTTCTGGTGGGTATGGATAACATTTTTTACTTTGTGATAGTTTCAATTTAGCCAATACATAAGCTGAATTAACTGCTAACGGTATTGGATCAATAACAGGAACATTGTAACCTTTTTCTTTTAAGTTGTTTTCAATTGTATCTGCGCAACCTAACATACCTGTACAACCAAAGATTATTACATCTGCATTATCTTTTTCTATTGATTGAATTGCTTTATTAGTCATT
Source organism: uncultured Alphaproteobacteria bacterium (assembly GCA_902604905.1). Taxonomy (GTDB): domain Bacteria; phylum Pseudomonadota; class Alphaproteobacteria; order HIMB59; genus CACPNW01. Next base: position 48,751 of record CACLAN010000001.1, on the reverse strand, counting down.
TGCTTAAGTGTGTGATCTAAATCTTTTTCAAGTTCTAAGACAGGAATATCGACAGAAGTTGCAGAAGCTAGTTTTGATGAAACGCCATAAATTTTTGATAAATTTTCAATTAATGGTTTTGTTCTTTCTAAAACAGTCAATACTGTGAATTTATGACCTAACATGCTTGCATAATGCATAGCTGTTTCACAAGGACCTACAACAGGGATTGTTACACATTCTCTAGCTCCTTTAAGTCCTGGATCTCCCATACAATCTATAACAGCAGCATCACAACCTTCATTTTCTGCATCAATAATTTTTAATATTGTATCAGGTTGACACATAGCTTCATCAAATTCAGTTTCTATTGAAGCAGGACCAATTTCAATTTGCGAATGACTAATATTTAAGTCTGAATTTCTTATTATATCAAAATCACTATCTTTTCTAAAACCTTTAGTGGTTATAGGTGACACAATCCTAACATTAATTTCATTGCTCATTTAATTTCCTCTATAGGAATAAATTTATCATAAACTTTAAATGGAACAGGGCCAAATGTATCAAGTGCTGCCTTCGTTCTCATATTAGGTGGTGTACTTACACCTATTACATTTACTCTTTGTCCATATCTAACATCTTCTGCAGTTATTGGTTCAGCATTTTCTAAATCAACTAAGCAAATCAAGTCAGGTACCATTGCTAATGGCTTACCATCTTTTAAGGCAATAAGAAATTCATTTTGCAATTTAACAAGAATACTGTCATTTGGATCAGTTAAAGAAGTAATTTTTACTTCACCCCGTGCCCAGCCATCTGTAGTTTCTCTAAGTAAATCAGTAACTTTTCCTTGAAAGAGTAACTTACAAAATCTTTTATCAAAACTATTTTTAAAATAATCCACTATTCCTTCTAAAGGATCAGTTCCTTTAACTCTTGCATCACCAATAGATTTACCAATTTCATAAGCTAATGTAACAGTATGATGAACAGATGTTTCTTTCATTTGTTTTCCAGTCATTGGATACAAGCAAATTTCTGATTTTGTTCCCATTTGCATACATATAACTCTAGCAAACATTTCAGAAGCATGGTTGTTTTCTGCATTAACAACCATTTCATTATCTTTTTCATCTCTTACAATTACGGGGGAACAATTTACTCCATAAACTCCAAATGTACACATTTGCAATTCAGGAAAAGCTCTTCCCATGCCATCAGCATCAATAACGGGTAAACCAGTGTAAGCACTTACTATAAATGGTAGAGTTCCATTTATACCCCCAGCTTCTGCTGCAATTAAGGCTTTAGCTTTTTTACCCATAAGCTCTTCCATTTTTCTTAGAGCTTTGACCGCTGATTTTGCGTTTGGAAGTTTTTCTACTAAAACAGTAGGTGCACCCATGTTTGCAATGGGTAAAATCAAATCATCATCATCCACTTCATCAGCTTTTATTAATTTAGGCTCAAAACCTTTTTCAAGTTCTTGGCGCAGCATTAAACCACCTACATATGGATTACCACCTCCACCAGTACCTAAAAAAGCTGTGCCTCTTAAAAAATCATCTATTTTATCTAAAGTTAATTTGTCCATATTAATAATTCTCCAAATCGCCAATCGCTTTAATTTGTAGTCTAACAGATTTACCAGGTAAATAAGCTAGAGGGTTTTCATTTATTTCATTTATTTCAATTGAACTTTCTTTTGCTCCAGCTTCTTTTGCAAGTTGTTTAGCTTCATTAGATGCCTGTTCAATAGTTTTTTCTCTACCTAATTTTTCATAATGAAAGACTCTATCAACCTCTCCACTTACTTGTCCAAGCGCTGCACCAACAGCATTTGCAACAGCAAAATTGTCAGGAATAACTAATTCAGATATTCCATTAAGATTTTCTTTATTAAGAATTGTACCGCCTCCAACAAAAACCGCAGGTACATTTTCAGCACTAGTTTTCATTTTATCTACTGCGTCTTCTAATAATCTTGTAATTTCTTTTTTTGCATTTTTAACTGTACTTTCGTCTAGATTATTTAATAGAGATTTATCTCCAATATCTAGATCATAATGCTTAACTGCTATGTCAGTTGCTGTTAAAGTTTCACCTCCAAAAACTAATGCTTTTTCTGTTAATCTATATCCAACACTATCAGGGCCAACCTTGTTACCATTGTCTCTGATTAATGACCCTCCTCCAAGACCTATTGAAATTATATCTGGCATTCTAAAGTTTGTTCTCACACCACCAACGTCAGTAGCTATTGCAGATTGTCTTGGGAAACCAGCTTTAATATATCCTACATCTGATGTAGTACCACCAATATCTACAATAATTGAATCCTGAATACCTGATAAATAAGCTGCACCACGCATACTATTTGTAGGTCCGCATGCAAATGTTAAAACTGGATACTGTTTAACTTTATCCGGTCTCATAAGTGTACCATCGTTTTGACTTATATAAAGTGGTGCATCAATATTAAGTTTTTTAAGAGCATTTTTAAAAGACTCAACTATATCAACTGCCAAATTCGCTAATGCTGCATTAATAATAGTCGCATTTTCTCTTTCAATTAAACCAACTTTACCAATTGAATGAGATAAAGATATATTAGCATCTGGAATAATATTTTTAATAATTTCATTTGCTTCTAGTTCCATTTCAGAATTTAGAGGGGAATATACAGAGTTAATTGCAATATTTTTATAATTTTTATTTGCTATTTCTTCAGTAATTTTTTTTATCTCATCTTTATCTAACTTAGATATTTCCCTTCCATCTACTTCGTAACCACCCTTAGCGAAGTATTTTATTGGATTTATATTATCAATCAAATCTGATGGCCATCCTATCATTTGTTCAAGACTATCTGCAGCAGGTAATGATAATCTTATAGCTGCTATTTTTTGTAATTTTTTTCTCTCAACAAGGGCATTTGTGAAATGAGTAGTACCTATCATTACACTAGAAATTTTATCTGGAGAAATATTACCTTTAGTTAAAACAGTTTTAATAATATTAAAGACTCCATCGCCCACATCTTCTGTAGTTGTAGTTTTTTCAGATACTAAAACTTTCCCTTCAGATAAGATAACTCCGTCTGTATTTGTTCCTCCAACATCAACTCCAATTTGCATATTTAATCCTTTATTATTACAAGGCTATTAGGGTTAAAACCAACTGTTACATTATCACCTTCTTTCAATCTATTTAAATTCATACTATTTGAAAATTCAGCTGTTAAGGTATGTTCATTAACTTCAACTATATATTTGATTACAGATCCTTGATAAGAAATTATTTTTATTTTAGCATCTACTGAAACTAATTCACTTTTATTTGTTGGGTTTATAAATAAATGTTCAGGTCTTAATATACATTTGCATTTATCATTATAGATATCATCAATTTCAAATTCAACATCTGAAAAAGACACTTTTGATTTACCTGATGAAGTATTTATAAATTTTAAATTAATAAAATTTGAAGTTCCAATAAAGTCTGCAACAAAAGTATTTTGAGGTTTTTCATAAATGTCATCAGGAGTTCCAATTTGAGAAATATTACCTTTATTCATAATTGCTATTCTATCTGACATAGTTAAAGCTTCTGATTGATCGTGTGTTACATATACCGTTGTAATTTTTAATTTTTTCTGTAGTTCCTTAATCCAAATCTTCATTTCTTCTCTAAGTTTTTTATCTAAAGCACTTAAAGGTTCATCCAATAATAATATTTGAGGTTCAGTGACAAGCACCCTAGCTAATGCTACTCTTTGTTGCTCACCACCAGATAATTCTCTCTGATATCTAGTTTCGTATCCAATTAAATTTACTTGTTCTAGAGCTAATGTAACCTTCTCATTAATTTGTTTCTGATCAATATTTCTCATTTTTAATCCAAAAGAAATATTTTCAAAAACATTCATATGGGGAAAAATTGCATAATTTTGAAAAACAAAACCAATATTTCTTTTTTCTGGAGCTTGGAATGTAATGTCATTATTACCTATAAAAATTTCACCAGCTGTCGGCATTACAAAGCCAGCAATCATTCTTAATGTTGTTGTTTTGCCGCAACCAGATGGACCAAGAATTGAAAAAAATTCTCCAGAATTAATTTTAAAGTCTATACCATTAACAGCAACATTATCTTCAAACTTTTTTGTTAGTTTATTTATTTGAACATCAAACATAAAAATAAACCAGCTACTTGTTAAGTAGCTGGTCAAATATATTAATTAACTAGTAAATATTTCATTTACAGTTTCAACAATATCATCTTCATTTTCTAAATAGAAATTCCAATCAGGTGTGTGTAAACCATCTAATGCATTAGCATCATTCTTTACACCTTTAGAAGTTAGTAGCTCTGGAAGCTCTGCATTCTTAATTGTTGGACGTAAATAAAAAGTTTCTCCTGCTTTATTCATGAATTTAGGATCTAGCTTTTCATTAACATAAGCTAAAGCTAATTTCTTTTGAACAGGATCGGAATATTTACTTACTGTATGAGTTTGAGTTAGTAATGGTTTCTGATGTTGCCAGATAAAGTTATCAACTGGAATACCTTTATCCATTTGAAGATAACATTCTCCTTCCCATTGAACACCAATTTGAACTTCTCCTCTTTCAACAAGAGTTTGCATATTTCCAGTAAAATCTGAAATTTTAGCTGGCATTGCATCTCTCATTGCTTGGTATCCTGCCTCAAGGTCATATGCATCTTTTCCAAAAGCTTGACATGAAGCGAGGAAAAATACCATTTGAAGAGTATTTGAGGTTATGTAAGTACCTCTCATTCCATCAAATTTTTTATCCCAGAATTGTTTAAAATCTGTAATTGGTGGATCAACTAAGTCACTTCTATATACATAAGCATATTGTCCAAATGCCCAAGTTAGACCAACACCAGTATCTTTAGCAAAATCCCATACATTAGCACCATTAGGAATTGCCGATGCAATTTCATCTGGTGACATAAAGAAATCACCAGCTCGTGCAGTTTTAACCATTTCAGGGATATTCCAGTTACAAATATCGTAAGCTGGATTTTTATCACCGCTAGCTATAAATTTAGGGAACCAGGGCCAAGCGCCATCATAAGATATTTTACAATTATATCTTTTTTCAAAATCATTGATAAATGCCTCACGCATGAATTCTTCCCAGAAACCACCCCATTCACCAAGTTTTAATTCAGCACCACCAGCATCAAAAGGTTCTCCATCAAAAACAACATCTTGAGACCATGCATGATTAATATTAAATAATGGTAAAGTAGAGGCAGCAGCAGTCAAAATAGCAGTGTCTTTAATAAATTTTCTTCTGCTATTATTAATCTTTTTCTTTTTCGACATAATGCCTCCTAATAAGTTAGATAAAAGCCTAATACATCGATCACAAATTGCAACAAAATAATTCAATATAAAAATAATTTTCATAATTTATTTAATAAAAATAATAATTTATTAATTAAGACTTAGAAAATTGTTAAAGTACTAAATTAGATATTAATTATATTTAAATTGCATAATTGAGTCATTGATTAATTCTTATAAATTAATTGATTGATACTTTTTATTTTTTAAATAATGTAAAAATATGTTTCGAATTGGTGTTGATGTAGGTGGTACTAATACTGATGCTGTATTAATGCAGGGAAAAGAAGTTGTGGATGGTTATAAATCAGCTACAACAGAAGAACCAGGATTAGGAATAATTAATGCAGTTTCTACAATATTAAATAGAAATAATGCTGACACAAAAAACATTGAGTCAGTAATGATTGGAACTACTCAATTCACAAATGCATTTGTTGAAAATAAAAGATTAGAACAAGTAGCAGTTGTAAGATTAGGTTATCCAGCTACAGTAAGTGTTCCACCATGTATAGATTTTTCAGATAATTTAAGAAAAATAATTGGAGAAAATTTTTGGATCGTAAATGGTGGATATGAATTTGATGGAAGATTACTCGGTGATTGGTCTAGTAATGAAATTGAAAAAGTTGCAAAAGAAATTAAAAATAAAAATCTAAAGTATATTTCAATTTCTTGTGTTTTCTCTCCAATTAATGAACAACAGGAAAAAGATACAGCTCAAATTATTAAAGAGCATAATCCTGATTCAATTATAACAATGTCTCATCTTATAGGAAGAGTTGGATTTGTAGAAAGAGAAAATGCTACAATTATGAATTCTTCTTTAGGAAGACTTGCTGATAAAGTTATTTCATCTTTTAAAGATGCATTGAAAGAATTAAAAATTAAAAGTCCATTTTACATTAGTCAGAATGATGGTACTTTAATGTCAGCCGATATAGTTAAAAACTATCCCGTATTAACTTTTGCTTCAGGGCCAACTAATAGTATGAGAGGAGCTGGTTTCTTATCAAAAAAAAATAATGCTATTGTTGTTGATATCGGTGGAACAACAACAGATTTTGGAGTGATCAAAGAAGGTTTTCCAAGAGAGTCGGCAATACCTGTAGACATTGGTGGTGTTAGAACCAACTTTAGAATGCCGGATTTAATCTCTATAGGTCTTGGAGGTGGAAGTATAATTAGAGAAAATAATAATCAAGTTTCTGTAGGGCCTGATTCAGTTGGATTTAAATTAGATAAAGAGTCATTAATTTTTGGAGGCAAAACAATAACTACATCTGATATTACAGTAGCAGCAGGCGATGCAGAGTTTGGAGATAAAGGTAAAGTACAACACCTTTCTAATGACTTAATTACTAAATCTCAAAATAAAATTAAAAATATGATTGAAGAAGGAATTGACAGAGTAAAACTAAATAAAGATGATGTACCAGTAATATTAGTTGGTGGTGGTAGTATTTTAGTAAATGGAAAATTAAAAGGCGCAAGTGAAGTTTTAATACCCGATCATTCTGATGTTGCTAATGCCATAGGTGCTTCGCTTGCACAAGCTGGTGGTGAAATAGATAAAATTTATTCGTATTCTGAAATGGGTAGAGAGAAATCAATTGAAAGTGCGAAAAATGATGCGATAAATAGAGCACTTCAAGCTGGAGCAATTAAGAATACAATTAAAATTATAGAACTAGAAGAAATACCTTTGAGTTATCTACCTTCTGGTTCAGTTAGAATACATGCAAAAGCAGTTGGAGATATATTTTAATGATTGAACTAAACTTATCAAACTTAGAGGATCTTGCCAGAGGTACAGCATTCTTAGCAACTGGCGGTGGCGGAGATCCTTATATTGGAAAATTAATGTTAAAACATCAACTAGAGCAGGGAAAAAAAGTAAAAATAATTAGTCCGGATGAAATTGATGATGATACATTTGCCTGTAACGTATTAACTATGGGTGCACCAACTGTATTTGGAGAAAAAGCTCCAAATGGTTTAACATCCTATGCAGCTATGAAAAAAGTTGAAGAAATAATTGGGAAAAAATTTAATGCTATAATGCCAATTGAAGCTGGTGGTGTTAATGCTACATTACCACTTGTTGTTGGAGCACTGTCAGGTTTACCGGTAATAGATGCAGATGGCATGGGAAGAGCTTTTCCAGAATTACAAATGGTAACTTATAATGTTGGAGATGTAAGTATTAATCCATTAGTTGTAATCAATGATTTTTATGAAACTGGAATTTTTAATTCTAGAAGTAGTAGTTCAGGTGAATGGTTATCTAGAGCTGTTTGTGTAAGAATGGGCGGTATTTGCCAGGTAGCTTGTTATCCAATGAATGCAAAACAAATTAAGGAAACCTCTGTACATAATACAATTAAACTCTCTTTTGAAATTGGATCTTTAATACAGAAAGCAAGAGATGATAAAAATGATCCTGTAGAAGAAATTATTAAATATATGGGAAAAAGTAATCCCCCTCGAGTTGGTAAACTTCTTTTCACAGGGAAGATTGATGATCTTCTAAGAGAAACAGTAAATGGATGGACAAGAGGTAAAATGTTTTTAAAAAGTTTAAATAATAAAGATACTTTATTAGTAGAGTTTCAAAATGAATTTTCTTATGCTAAACTTAACAAAAATAAAGTACTAGCAATGGTACCAGACTTGATTTGTGCTCTTGATAGTGAAACTGGAGAACCAATTACAACTGATAGTTTAAGATATGGACAAAGAATAAAAATAGTGGCAGTTTCAGTTCCACCAATAATGAGATCAGAAAAAGCATTAAAATTATTTGGCCCAAGAGCTTTTGGTTTACCTTTTGATTATACTCCCCTTGAGGATATTAACTAATGGAAGATATAAAAGATAAAAATAATTTTCTAAGAATTTTTTATACTTATAGACCAGTTCTACTAGTACTGCCTGCCTTAATACTATTTATTATTTTTTTTATAATTCCAGTTCTAAGTATGTTTGTACTTGCTTTTGATAAGCCTGTTACAGGCGTATTAGATTTGCAAGGAGAATGGACATTAAAAAGTTTTCTAAGAATTTATAATCGTTCATTATACTTTAATGCTGCTGTAACATCTGTATCCTTAGCAGCGTTAGCATCACTAATTACTCTTATTATTGGTTATCCTCTCGCATATTTAATTGCTAAAACGGAAAATGTTACAAGAAATACATTCTTAATGATTTTAGTTTTATGTGCAATGCAATTAGATATGGTTATTCGTCTATTTGGACTTATGGTTTTAATGGGTGACAATGGTTTAATTAACGGTGCATTAATGTACTTTAATATAATCGAAAAACCTATTGGCCTGATGTATAATAAACTGGGTGTTTTAGTAGGTCTTGTTCAATTTTCTTTGCCATTTATGGTTCTTTCGTTAATTGGAATTATAAGAGGAATTTCACCAGCAGTAGTTGAAGCTAGTAGAAGTTTAGGTGCTACACCAAACCAAGCATTTTGGAAAATTATTATTCCGTTATCAATGCCAGGAATTCTTGCTGGTACATTACTTGTTTTTGCTATTTCAATAAGTTCATATATCGTTCCAGCACTAATGGGTGGTTGGAAAGTTATGGTTATGCCTCTTCATGTATATCAACAAATTGCAGAAATGGGTAAATGGCAATTTGGTTCTGCGATTGCAGTTGTATTATTTTGTACAAGTTTATTATCAGTTATCGTTTATCAAAGAGTTGCAATTAGAATTGGTGGTGGAAGAGCATGAGTAAAGCTAAAATTAAAGAAGTTAATGAATTGGGAACATTAGTTAAAATCGGATCAGGGATTGCTTTAGCAATTCTTTTAATACCAGTTTTTATTGTTGTTTTAACAGGTCTCAATTCAGGAGATCATTTAACATTTCCTCCGAAGGGTATTTCACTAAGATGGATATTCGCTTTTTTTAAAAGTGAAGAATTTCTGTCTGCTTTTCTCTTTAGCTTTGGTTTGGCTTTAATAACTATGACTTTATCAACTATTTTTGGAACTTTAGCTGCAATTTTTATTACAAGATTTAGCTTTCCAGGATCTCAACTTTTAAGAGCTTTGTTTCTTTCGCCTTTAATTTTACCAGGCATAGTTCTAGGACTAGCTCTATATATTTTTTATGTTTCAACTGATATTGGTTTAGCACGATCATATCCAGGTATGGTAATAGCTCATATGTTAGTTACAATGCCATATGTCATAGGAACTGTTTCCGCCTCCTTATTTAATTTTGATCTAAATTTAGAACAAGCTGCAAGAAGTTTAGGTGCATCGCCCTTAACTGCTTTTAGAAAAGTTACACTTCCTAACATTAGTAATGGAGTTATGGCCGGTTCTGTTTTTGCTTTCATAGTTTCATTTGGTCAATTTGATGTATCTTTATTTATGGCTACACCTAACAATACTCCTTTGCCAATAGCTCTATATTGGTCTTTAAGATATACTTTTGAACCCACTGCTGCAGCTGCTGGCATATTTGCTATAGCATTGGTAGTAATTTCAATGTTGATTACATCTAAATTAGTTAATTTACAAAAATTTTCTGGAGTTAAATTTGATTAATTTATTAAACTTTTAATTCTAAATTCATATTTACTTCACCGAACCTTCTGTCAAACCAGAAACAAAATACCTTCCAATAAAAACAAATATTAATATAACAGGTAAACTCGCAAGAACTGCTCCTGATAATAAAAAACCCCAATCTATTTGGTATTGTCCAACAATTCCCGCTAAACCAACAGGTAAGGTTTTTAAATCATCACCACTTATTAATATTGAAGCAAAAAGATATTCAGTCCAAGATATAATAAAACAAAAAATTGATACACTTGCTATACCCGGGGCAGCTAAGGGGACAATAATTCTAGAAATTACAATATATCTTGATGCTCCATCAATATATGCCGCCTCCTCTATCTCATTAGGAATTAACATAAAAAAAGCTTTTAACATCCAAACTGCAAATGGAGTGGCAAATAAAACATTAACAATAATCAAAGCAAAATAACTATTAAGTAAATTTACTTTTGCAAATAATAAATAAATAGGAACTAATAAAATGACTCCTGGAAATGCATATGTCACTAGAAGAGAATATTCTACAAATTTATTTCCATAAAATTTAAGTTTATGTAAGCCATAAGCTGCCGATACAGAGAGAATAATTGAAATTATCATAGAGGAGAATGAAACTATTAAACTGTTTTTTAAATATATAAAAAAATCTGAGTTAAATAATATTTTATTATAATGTTCTAAAGTAAATGATCTGGGAATAATAGTTGTAGATGTAGCAATAATTTCTTCAGGAGTTTTAAAAGATGATGTAATTATCCAAAAAAAAGGGAAGAAAAAAATAAGTATAATTAACAATAAAGATAAGCTTAAAAATATAAGTTTGATATTATTTTCTTTAATCATCTTCTTTTGGTGCCATAGATTTGATAAATAATATTGAGAATAGTAATAACAAAAAGCTAGTAATTATTGATAAGGTCGCAGCTTGGCTAATTCTAAATTTAGTAAACGCAGTTTCATAAATTAATAATGGTAATGTAGTTGTAGCACTTGATGGCCCACCTTTTGTGATTAACCATATTATATCAAATATATTGAATGATAATAATGTACCAACTAAACCTAAAACAAAAAGAACACTTTTAAGATTTGGAAATGTAATGAAAAGAAATTGTTGAACAAAATTTGCTCCATCAACCTTAGAGGCATCATACATTTCTCTATTTATAGAATTAAGACCAGAAAGAATAATTAATGCTAAAAAAGGACTCCATCTCCATGAATTTATAAGAACTAAACTCATAAAAGCTTTATTAGGAGAGCTAAAAAAACCCGTAGCCTCATCTAATAAACCAATATCAATTAAAACCGAGTTTATTACACCACTACTACTGCTTAACATTAATTTCCAAATTACAACAACAACTACTGTTGGAATAATAAATGACAAAATGATCCAATTTGCCATAATTTTGTTACCTGGAAATTTATAATTAATTGTTAAAGCGATTGTGAAAGCTAGAAAAGTCTGACAGATTGCATTACCAATAATCCAATACAAACTATTTAATGAAGCATTTATAAATTTAGATTTGCCAAGTAGTTTTATATAATTATCAATACCTACAAATTTACCTGAAGTGCCAATAATCTTTACATTAAATAAACTTAATTCAAATGCTATATAAATTGGAACTAAAATAATAAGGGAAATCCAAATAACTAATGGAAATACAAATAACCAACCCTCGATATTATTTTTTTTCACTGAAAGGACAGCACCTCTATAAGAGGTGCTGAAAAATTTTATTTATTCAATAGCTTCAGTCATTATTTCCATACCTTCACTAACTGCATCTTTTGCACTTTTGTCATCGATTAAAGTTAGTTGAAGAGTTTGAGCTAATAAATTCTGAGCTGATATAGAAGATATACTTGTAAAAGTATTACCATTCGTGAAACCAAATAAACTTCCTCTTGTAGAGTTGTCTAACATTGTTTCTACTTGTGATTTATATTTTACAACAACAGGATCATCCCAATAAGTTGAATCTTTGCTTCCAGCTTCGGTTATTGGTAAAAATAATCCTGGCTCCATGTTGATAAATCTTCCATAGTTTCCAGGCTCCATTAAGAAACTTAAAAACTTTTTAGAAGCTTCCATTTTCGCTTCATCAGCAGTCATAATCATTGCAGAATTTACATATGAAACAGTTCCAGCTCTATGAGCTTTACCGTTTGCATGTGGTATTTGAATTACACCTAAGTCGCTTGCATCTCCACCAGCTTGTGAGTCATATGTAGAGATAACAGTGAATTGTAATATCATTGCACAACCCTTACTTGCAAAACATGCTTCGGCTTCACCCCAAGTCCAGTTTGCTGCATCAGGTGCTGAATATTGATACAATTCTTTATAAACATCGTATGCTGCTACAGTTTCAGGATTATCAAATCTTAAAGTACCATCTGAATTATAAATTTCTTCTGCACCTGAGTTAACCATAAAACTATAGATTGTTTGATCAGTATAAAGCTGTTTATTACCAGGAAGGCCTATTCCATAAACACCATCTTTAGTTAGAGCTTTAGCAGCTTTTTTTAAATCAGACCAAGTTTTTGGTGGCTCAATTCCAGCCTCTTCAAAATCACTTTTTCTGTACCAAAGTGATAAACCCATGTTCCATAGAGGAACAGCCCAAGTATGGCCATTGTAAGTATATTGATCGAGTGCTTTTTGGTAAAAACCATATTTTGAATCTAACTCTGCAACAAAATCTTCAACAGGTTGTGCTGCTCCCATATCTGCTAGAATAGGAGTAAAATCTGGAATACCAACTAATATTTCTGGTGCAGTTCCTGCAGCAACTGAAGCAGGAGCTTTCGCATAAATTTCACCCCAGTTTTGAACTTCTTGCGTTACATTAATATCTGGATTTGCAGAATTAAATTCATCAATTAATGTTTGAATTCTATCTACTCTATGCGGAACACCTTCCATATGCCAAAAAGTAACATTTGTTACAGCATAAGCATTCAAAGAAAATAGAATTGTAATAAAAAATAACAATATTTTATTCATTTTTCCTCACTTAATTTATGATTAATATTTTAATATCAATATACTAATTTTATCAACTAAATTTAAGACTTTCACCAAATATTATTCAATAACTCTCTTAATTTTTTATATTTATGATATTTAATATTAAGATATTTGAAATGTTTTCTTTGGGGTGTGTAAATATGACCAATATTTTGGTGATCGTTAATTAATTTTTTTAAATCTTTTTTGTGTAAATAACTTTCAATTAAGAATGAAATACCTAGAGCCCCTAGTTCGGAATTAGTTAAAATTTTAACTTTAGTATTTAAAACATTTGAAATTAATTGTGGTAAAATTTTACTTTTTGATGCACCTCCTGAAAGATAAAGGCAGTCATTATTATTAATTTTATTACCATAACAATCTTTTATAGATAATGCTAAACCTTCATAACATGCAGTCATTATATCAAAATTATTATGATGTGGTAAAATTCCAAATATTTCAGCTTTAGAATTTAAATTTACAAATGGGGATATAGATCCTCCATAATTTATATAGGGTAGAAATATCAATGAATTTTCTGGATAATTAAAAGACAAATATTTTTTTTCAAAATTATTAATTATTTTAATCTTATCTGAATACTTTTTTGAATTTTTATAAAAATTATCAATGACCCAATCAATATTTGTTGTTCCTGCAACGTTTATTTTAGTCTCTAACCATGTATTATTTAAAGAAGCAAAAAATAACCCTGAGCCATCTTTAGAAATTTTTGAATTATTTTTAACTATGATATTATGACATGTAGTTCCAATAATACTTATTTTTTTATTATGATTTATTCCACCAGCTCCTAAAATAGAAGCTATTACATCACCACATCCTATAATAACAGGTGTACCAACTTTTAAACTTGTTAATTTTGATGCACTTTTAGTAACGTATCCACCTAATTCATTTGATTTTTTTATTTCTGGGAAAAGTTTAAAATATTTAGTACTTAGGTTAAAAATTTTGAAAATTTTTTTTGACAATTTTTTACTTTCTATATCTCCTGGGTATACTGAAACTTCTGTTTCATCATTATTTATATTACCTGTTAATTTAAATCTTAACCAATCTTTACACGTTAGGATGTATTTAATTTTCTTTAAATTTTCATTTTCAAATTTAGTCATCCATTTTAGAATAGGTATAGTACAGCCGTATTGTGTAATGGAGCCTGTAATTTTATAAATTTGATCAAATATTTTTTTATTAGTAAAAATTTTTTGACTTCTTGTGTCATTCCACAAAATTGCATTTCTTACTGGTTTATTTTTATAATTAATAGACCAAAAGCCAACCATATTTCCAGTTATGCCTAAACCAACAATTGATTGTGACGGAATTTTAGATTTTTTTATTAACAGCTTAATACATCTTGCGGTAAGTAACCAAAATTTTTCCATTTCAATTTCAGATTTACCAAATTTGTCAGTTAATACTGGATTTTTTATACTATAAGAATTTATTTGTTTGAAATTTGTATTGAATATTACAGTCTTAATAATTGAAGTCCCAGCGTCAATTGCAATATAATATTTCAAAAATTATCTCTTATTTTTACAACCACGAGTAACCAACACAAACTAACGCAATAATTAAAAAAAAATTCATAAATCTTTTTCTATTTTTGACCTGCTGATCGTTTAATTCTTTATTTCTGGAAAGATAATATAAATAGCACCCAATTGCGAAGGCTACAAATCCTCCAAGATAAGCATACCATTGTAACTCAGTCATTTATTTAATTTATATATTATTATATAAAAAATTATAATTTTTTTTAATAATGCCTTACAAAGCTAATACAAATAGATATCAAAAATTAATTTATAGAAGATGTGGTAATAGTGGATTACTATTACCCCCTATTACACTTGGACTTTGGCATAATTTTGGTGGCAAAAAATCTATGATTAATGAATCTAAAAAAATGCTTTTTAGAGCATTTGACAGAGGTGTAACACACTTTGATTTAGCTAACAATTATGGACCGCCTTACGGTTCAGCTGAAGCTAATTTTGGTAAAGTAATGAATTCAGATTTAAGTAAATACAGAGATGAATTAATTATATCAACTAAAGCTGGATACGATATGTGGCCTGGGCCATACGGTGAATGGAGTTCAAAAAAATATCTTACTGCAAGTCTTGATCAAAGTTTAAAAAGAATGAATTTAGAATATGTCGATATATTTTATTCACATCGCTTTGATCCATTAACTCCACTAGAAGAAACGGCTGATGCTTTAACTCAATCAATTAGAAATGGTAAGGCTTTATATGTTGGTATTTCATCTTATAGCTCTAAACAAACAATTAAAATGAACAAACTTTTAAAAGAAAGAGGTGTTAGCTGTTTAATTCATCAACCTTCTTACTCTATGATAAATAGATGGATTGAAAAAGATTTGCTTAAAACTCTTAAAAATTTAGGAATAGGTTGTATTGCTTTCTCTCCACTAGCACAGGGAATGCTCTCAAGTAAATATATGAAATCTATCCCAAAAATTTCTAGAATATCTGATAACTCATCTCTTGATAAGAAAATGATTACAAATAGTTATTTAAAAAAAATAAAAGAACTAACAAAAATAGCAAATAAAAGAGGTCAGTCTTTACCTCAAATGGCTTTATCTTGGGTTTTGCGTCATGAAACAATGACTTCAGCTTTGATTGGTGCAAGGACTGTAAAACAACTAGATGAATGTTTAGATAGTCAAAATAATATGGACTTTTCAAAATATGAATTAAAAGAAATAAATAAACATGCAAAGGAAGAAAAAATTAATCTGTGGGCTAAATCTAGTAAGGCTTAATATTAAAAGCTATTTGTGAATCTTTAATTATAACTCTTCCAAGAATATTCTGGATTAAAACCTAAAACTCTTTTTGCTTTTTCATTACTTAATAGTGTTTTGTTTTTTCCAATACCTTTCTTAATATTAATATTAGGAAATACTTTATCTAAAAGTGATTTATTATCCTCATTCATCACTGTGTCATTGGCTGCTATAATAAAATTATCCGCACCTTTCAATTTACTTTCCATTGCTAATAAACAAGCTTGTGCAACATCTCTAGAATCAACATAACCCCAGAAATTCCATTTTCGTAAATATGGATCATTTTGAAATGAATTGAACAGTTTGTAATCATCTTCTTCCATTATATTGGAATAACGAAGACCAAATATTTTCATCTCTGGATTTCTTCTACAATATTGTCTGGCCATTTCTTCTCCCATCACTTTAGAAAGAGAATAACTTGACTCTGGACGCGGATCATACTCTTCATCAACAGGAACATAAGGAGGGTATTTATCAAATGGTAAGCCAAGTACTGTTTCACTTGATGCCCATACAATATTATTTATTTTCATAACTTTTGAAGCTTGGAAAATATTATAAGTACTTAAAGTATTTGCTCTAAAAGTTTTATGATTAACTTCTAAACCTGAAGCTGGAATTGCAGCTTGATGTATAACTGCATCTATTCCATTAATACGATCATCTATTTCAGATACAGACTCTATTGCTTCTCCAAAATTTTCTAAATCAACTTTCGTAAAAGGAACTTCTAATTCAGGATGATTTTTTAAATCTGCATTGAAAACATTGTAATTATTTTTTAATAATAGTTTGATTGTAGCTCTACCTGCTTTGCCTGATCCACCTGTTACTAAAATATTCTTCATTAAAGATTACTTTAATAATTTTTTTATAAAGAATCATTAATATTTTGATAATTATAATAAAAAAGGAGATTTTATGGCTGAATATATTTTAGAAGCTGGGGGAACTATGGCATTTACATTCCATGTTTTATTTATGCTTTTTAATTTGTTTATTATTTACCAATTTTATTTCAATGATAAATTCTTTAATGAATTAGGTTTTTCAAATGAGGAGCCTAAATTAGTTTTTAGAGGTCCTCTAGGCGCAGTTTTTTTAACAATGTTGTTAATGTCTATTTTGCTTACTTTTGACGTAACTGGAAATACTTATGATGAAAATGTTGTACAATATAAATTTTGGTATTCATTTTTATTCATGCTTATGGCCATAGCTTTAATTAGTTCAGTAGTTAGATACTTTAATCTTGTAAATAATTATGGAATTACTCCAAATATTAGAGGAGTTATGTTCCCATTAGTTGGACTCGTACTAATTATTCTTAGGACAATTTTTGAAGGTTATTAATATAAATTACAAGCGGTTTAATAACCGCTTGTTTTAATTAAAATAACTTCTGATTTTATTTCTAGATGCAAAATGTAAAATTATTGAAACTATAAAAAAGAATAAAACAAAGTAATATTCTCTAATATCAACTTGACTTGTATAAAATACAAAAAAGGCACAAATAGTAAGAGATTTTATATAAATATCAAGAAACTGGATTGGAAATAACTTTTCAGATTGAAAGAATAAATATCTAAAACCAAAGTAAGCAAAAGTTAGAAAAACAGCTAATCTAACTGAAGTAATTCTATGATATGGTATTTCCTGTCTTTCAACTATAGTGAATGGAAAATAGATAGTTACACCCATAATCTCTGCAATTATAAATGCTAACGCCCATAAACTTAATAAACCAATTATAATTTTAGCTAATGTTTTTACCATAATCAAATTTATGGTCTTTTTTTTACAAGGGTTTTGACCGACCTATTTGAAATATTTTAACTAAATTTAATAAAAAATACATAATTATTGGATAGATTGCGGAAATCTAAGTAATTTTTTATCTAAAGTTATCTTTAATTGGTGAAAAATATAAAAGAATCAAAATTGCACCACTAATTAATCCACCAATTTGATCAAGCATGCCACTAAAAGCAGTATAAATGACAGAACCACTAAAATAATTTAAAACTATGCCAGCTACAACTAAAAACAAATATAGAGATTTACCATAAGAGATAAATCTATAGAGTAGATTTAACGTAAAAAGATATAAAAAAAATAAACTGATAGATATAATTCGAGAAAAATTTTCAAAATTAGATAATAACCCATCATTTAAATTTTCATAAAGATTTGAAATTTCGGATGGTTGATACATAGATGATATAACCATTAAAATAATAACAATAAAATCAGCCAAAATTAAATTCTTAAATATTCTTTCAATTTCCATTACCTTATAGATAGGCTAGCTAATATATAAAATAAAGCTAAATATTTATTATAATGAAAAATGATTTTAAATATCAGATATAAATTTATGTTTTATACTAAATTATATTGATTAAATAATATCAGAAGAGTGAATAGTTAACCTTTACTAACAATTTTTTGAAAATTCATCTAAATCATCCCTAAAATAACTTACATGATTTTGATCGAGCATAAAATGATTGTCTATTCAAGCCAGGTTTTCATAAATTTCTGTTAAAATAAGAGTTATCTTTCTGTCTTAACTCCTTCTTTAAATTCTAGTCCTATTGACCAAGTTACACTATAAAATCCTTTTCTCCTTCTTTAGTGTTAGTTTAATTCATCCATCTAACATGATCTTCAGTTACTCACTTTGCAACATCTGAAAGTTCAGGTTTAAAGATCAAAATAAATAGTAATTGTTTTTTATTTTGGTACACATTTCTATCTGTTTATTTCAACAAGATTAACAAATTTTTTTATTGTTGAGAATTATTTTCAAGTGTTTGAACGTGTATATCTAAGTTTTCAATTAAATTGTTTTGCCCATTATGTCCGTAGAAAACCCCTTTTATAGGCGCAGCTTCACTTGCATCAAGGCCACAAGATACTCTTATATATCTTTCATCTGGGCTACAACCATTAGTAGGATCAAAACCAACCCAACCAAGATCATCTATAAAAAATTCTGCCCATGCATGTGTTGATTGAAATTCTGATGAATGTGAATTATTATGCATGTAACCATTAACATATCTAGCAGGTATATTAATTGTTCTAGCTGCAGATACCATTATATGTGCTTGATCCTGACAAACACCTTTTTTTTGATTATAAGCTACCTGAGCTGTCGTTTCATTATTTGTTGAAAGAGGTTTATATTCAACTTTTTCTCTTACTAAATTCATTAAATTATGAGAAATTTGTAGTTTTTCATCTTCGTTAAAACCTTTTTTTGCTTCTAAAGCTAAATTTTTTATATCTACATCTGGAATAGTTAAATTAGAATTCCTTAAATAAACACAAGGATCTAATTTATCATCTGAATTATAATAAATCCCCTTTGTATCAAAAGTTTCTACTTTTCCAAGAACAGTAAACTGTATTTTTTTTACTTTTTTTAAGCTTGTAAAACTTTGTATATTATTTGCTTCTCCATCTTTATAGACTGCAGATTTTTTTGCAGAATCATGATGAACATTCCAATCTAAAATTTTTAAACCATTATATTCAGAAGGATAAAGTTTTGTGGATTGTATAAGTCCAGCTACAGGATTTTTATATTCATATTTAGTTGTATGCTCAATTATTATTTCCATTAATTAAAAAACTCCCTTTGAATATCAGTATCTACGCTTGAAATTTTATTTATAAATTGTGTAACAAATTCATGTAGACCAAAGTCAACAATTGACTCAATTTTTTCTTCTTGGATTTTAATATTGAGATCTTTTAAAGTATTATAAATTTTAGCAACCTTCTCAGGACTACAAGTTAAATTTGTTAAGTGTTTTACGATGTTTTGAATACAAAAACTAAGAGATCTTGGGCAATTACTGTTTAAAACTAAGAAATCAGCTATCTTGGTAGAAGTAACATCACCATCATAGGCCCAACGAAAAGCTCGAAAAGATGACAATGACCTAAGGAGTATACTCCATTGCATATTGTCAATATTACCACCAACATATTGAGGTTTAGGTAGTAAAACAAAATATTTAACATCTAATAATCTTGCAGAATTATCTGCCCTTTCAACAAATAATCCTAAATAAAGAAAGTTATAACCATCATTTCTTAATAAAGAACTTAGAGAACCTCTAAATAAATTTACTTGTTCGATAGTCCATTCAGTTAAATTAGGAAGGTCTGATGCGTTAAAATTATTATTTTTTAATTTTAAAATTTCCTGATAAGTTTTGTTAATAGCTAGCCAAGATTCAGGAGTGAATGAAGTTCTTACAACCAAAGCGTTACTTCTAGCATTAAGAATGCAATTATAAACAGATGATGGATTATCTTCATCGAAAAATAAATAATCTTCAACGTTTTTTTGTTCAATAATAGTATATTTATTCTTGTATCCTTGTATTGCGCCTGCAGCAGCTAAAACAGATTCCCATTCATTATTGTAGCCATTTGGATTAGGAAATAATGACATTCTGTAACCTACGTCTAAAAGTCTTGCATTTGTCTCAGCTCTCTCCATATACCTACTAATCCAATAAAGATATTCAGCTGTTCTACTTAACATCAAAACTCATTCCGCTAAAACCCATGTATCTTTAACTCCTCCACCTTGACTTGAATTAACGACGAAAGATCCCTCGTTCATTGCAACTCTTGTTAATCCTCCAGAACTTAATTGTGCATTTTCACCCATTAAACAAAAAGGTCTCAAGTCAACCCTTCTTCCTTCAACCTGATTTTTTATCAGAGTTGGAGAAAATGATAGATCTAAAAGAGGTTGAGCAATATATCCCTTAGGATTTGAAGAAAGTTTTCTTCTGAATTCTTCAATTGAGGATTTAGAGGATTTTGGACCTATTAGCATTCCATACCCTCCAGAGCCATCAACTTCTTTTACGACAAGATCTGATAAGTTATCTAATACATAATTAAGATCATCATCCATGTCACAACTCCATGTTTGAACATTCTCTAATATTGGTTGTTCTCCTAAATAAAATTTTATCATTTCTGGAACATAAATATAAATTGCCTTATCATCTGCAATGCCTGCACCTGGTGCCGAACAAATATTTACTCCTCCAGTTCGGTAAACATCCATAATACCGGGTATTCCGATTACTGAATTTGGGTTGAAACAAAGAGGATCTAAAAAATCATCATCTATCCTTCTATATACAACATCTACTTTTTTAGGACCATCAACAGTCTTCATGTATAAAAATTCTCCCTCAACAAACAAATCAGTAGATTCTACCATTTCAATACCCATTTGATCAGATAAAAAACTATGTTCATAATAAGCACTATTCAATGGACCAGGCGTAAGAAGAACACATACTGGTTCAGATGTGCTGCATTTAATTGGAGCTAAACTCATTAATGTTTGAAGTAATCTTGTGGGATAATCATCAATCGGTGTAACTCGATTTGTATGAAATAAATCTGGAAACATTCTCATCATTATTTCTCTATTTTCTAACATGTATGATACTCCGCTAGGTGTTCTACAATTATCTTCTAATACAAAATACTCATTATGATTTGTTCTAACTAAATCTATACCTATTATTGGACTATAAATTGATCTAGGTGGTGTAAAACCAAACATTGAAACTTCAAAAGATTTTTTTTTAAAAATTAATTCTTTAGGTATAATATTAGCTTTTATTATTTCTCCTTGATTATAAATATCTGCCAAAAAAGCATTTAGAGCTTTTGCTCTTTGAATTACTCCTTTTTCTAATTTAGACCATTCACTAAATGTAAAAATTCTTGGAATTAAATCAAACGGGATTATTCTCTCTCTTGCTGTTTCACTATTGGTTGAGAATGTTATTCCTATATTTCTAAAGTGAGTCTCTGCCTCGGCATTTTTTTCATTAATCACTTTAGCGGTCATTTTTTCTAACCACTCATTAATATTATTATAGTGATTTCTAATTATACTCTCAGATTGATACATTTCATTAAACATAATTAATACAATAAATGAATAGAGTATTTATAAATCCAAATTTAATACCTATCATACTTAATAACAGTCCTTTCAATCTGTTATAGTTCATGCCTAGCTATGGATTTTAAAAAGATCCGCGTTCCTTCAGCTTTAGCCTACTTCCGACCTGTAAAATACAGATTGAACGATTTAATAACTTGCATGCGTTCCTTCAACTTACGTTTACTTCCGTTTTGAATTATTCAAAATGAACGATGAAAAATTAATAATAAAAATTATTGATATTATAAAATGATTAAGATTATTATCTAATATGCAAATTTTGCATATTAAAAAAAAATAGGGTTTAGTTGAATAATCAAGATATTATTATTCGAGTCTAATGTTAAGCTCTTCAATGAGTAAGGCTGGGCTCATAGAATAAATTAAAATATCATTAAAAGATATAGGAGCTTGAGGTTGAATTATAATTTTAATACTATCTGGCTTATCAATAAAATTTAACATTTTTTTAAGATATTTGACTTCTAACGAGCTTTGTAAATCCTCATCATTATTTAATTCTTGTAAAAGAAATTGCTTTATATCATTTTTATTGGCACCATAAATTTCTTCCATAAATAAGAAAAAATTATCTGTCATTCCTTTGTCTATAAATTCGATTTCAAATAAATTAAATTTAAATTCGTTAGAAAAATATGCCATTAATTCTATATCATTTGACAAATTTAATGAATTTATATCTAAATTTGAAAATAGTAATTTGGTTTTTAAACCAAAAGCATCATAAATTGAAGTATCTAGAGAAATAGTAAATTCTTCTTTTTTATAATCTATAGATGATTGAAAGTTTAAATCAAAAGCTAAATCTTCATAACCCATTAAGTTTAAATACATTTTTATATCAGGATCTAAATCTGAAAAATATACATTCTTTAAATTAAAATCTAAAGAAACTGGAAAAAATAAATTATTTATTTCTATAGTATTAAAATTTGATATTTCATATAGATCTACATTCAATGTATTATTATCTAACTTGTCATTATACCAGATATCTTTTGCAACAAAATTATCTAAAGATTTAAAAATTGAAAAAAATAAATTAGGATTATTAATATCAAAATATGAAATATTTTGAGGTCTATTAAATTTTAAATCTTTGATCTCAACCAATCTACCTTCTTGTTCAACTTCTTCTTCATTAAAATAAAAATTTTCTAATAGAATTGAATCAAAATTCATATCTTTATAATTAGAAAATTCAAATCTTTCCCACTCTCCGTAGTAATCAACTTCAGCTATTTTTGCTCCATTAATTTTAAATTCATTAAAACTAATAGTATCAAGAATATAATAAATAATTTCAAAGTTAAAAAAATCTAAAGAATTTAAAAAGTCATAAATTAAACTTGCATTTTTTAATTTAAAATTTGAAATTTCAAAATAATCTATAAAATGATCTATATTATCTTCTTTATATGAATACTCTTTAACTATAATCTTATCAAAAAGGTCTATTTTTATATCACTTTTTATTTTTATTTTATTTATAGCATAGTAGTCTAGATCAATTAATGTAACTTCACCAATTTTAAATTCTGATAATCCATCATTAAAGTAGAGATTTTTAATACTAAAACTACTATCATCGATAAACTCAAATGCTTCATATTGAACTCCAGAATTTTCAATGAAATTTCTTATTGTAGATTGAGATAATTCTATACTAAAAAATTCTTCAACTAAATTTAAATTATCTGAATTAGTATTTGATGACAAAAATATACCATCTTCATAATTGCCTTCTTCTGTAAGTCCACTTGTATATGTGTACTTGCCAATTCCATTAAAAAGTCCATTTTTAAATTCACCCTCATATACATCACCATTATTAAGAAATAATGTGCCAAATCCATGATAATTATCATTTTTAAACTCACCAATATATTCTTGACCATCATTAAATTTATAATTTCCAAAACCATTTCTTTGATTATTTAAATATGATCCCTCATAAGTTTCTCCATTACTATAAGAATGGAAACCGTATCCACTAAATTCTCCATTTAAAAAATCACCCACATATGTATCTCCATTTAAAAAAATATATGTGCCATAACCATTAAATGCATCATTACTAAATTCACCAGTATAACTTTCCCCATCATTAAAAATTACAGTTCCTTGTCCATTAAAAAAACCATCTTTGAATTGTCCAATATATTTAAAATCTATGTCTTCCCAAGTTCCAAAACCATTATTACAGTCACCCTTTAAACAGCTAGCAAAAGATAAATTAATTTGACTAAAAATTAATAAAAGGGATAGGAGTAGAATTTTTTTCATCTCTTTAAGTTATTCTAATTTGATAATAAAATATATCAAAAATATGAAACTTTATTAAAATTATGTGAAATCTTTTAATGATTTATTTAAGCAAATATATGAAAAATAACCAGTACATATTAACCATATAATTAATACTATTGTGTCATTGATGATTAAATTTATTTCAGATTTTGTTACAAGTCTCAAAGTTGTTGCGGACCATATTACTGTAAAAAAAATAGTTAGATTTCGATAAGATTTTACTCGTAATGGATGAACAAACTTAATTGGGATAAAAGTCAATACTGATAAAATAATTATAACTATAAGATTTATCCAAGCATTTGAATTTAATATGAAAAAATATAAAACTACAATATTCCAAATAGCAGGGAAGCCTCTGAAATAATAATCATCGGTTTTCATATTAACATTAATAAAAGTATACAAAGAAACACCAAATATTATAGCGGGCATAATAATTTCAAAACCATTTGGCACTAATTGAAACCAATAAATCATTAATGCAGGATTTATTACATAGTTGAGATAATCAACAATACTATCTAAAATGATTCCATCTAAGTTTGGTGCTTTTTCTTCAACACCTATTCTTCTTGCTAATGTACCGTCTATTCCATCAACAAGTAGTGCTAATCCTAACCATAAGAAAGCTCCAGTTTGATCATTATTTAATATTGATATTAATGCAAGAAAACCAAGTATAGCACCAGATCCTGTAAAAGCATGAACACCCCAAGCAGATATTTGATCTCTATTAACTTTCATAAAAGATTTGAACCTTTATCATTAAAAATGAAGAAAATAAAATTTTTGAAGAAAATAGAGAAAAATTAGGGGTTTATGTGATTTTAAATTTATACTTATAATAAGTTTATTATATCACTATCCCCTTCAGCAAATTTATAATTTTTAAATTCATTTTTTGTAACCCAAGCAAAATCCTCGTGTTCATTTAAATAAATTTTACCACTAATATGCGAGCATATAAAATAATGTAATTTTACATTTATTGTGTTATCTCGATAATATTCTTCACCTAATTTATTTTTTATTTTTATTTCTATATTAAGCTCTTCTTTTATTTCTCTTTTTAATGCTATTTCAAAAGTTTCCTCTTTTTCAACTTTTCCACCTGGAAATTCCCAACTTAATCCCAAATGTTTATTTCTATTTCTTTGTGCTATAAAAAATTTATTATCTTTTATTATTATTGCTGCAACAACATCGAATTTATCCATTAATTGGTATTAGCAAGAATAAACTGATTTGCTTTTTTTATTATATGATTTTTCCTCTCTTTGTTCATTTTATCATAGATATTAACCATCATATTTAAACGTGGATTAGATTGAAAAAATTTTCTATTTTTATTAATAAAACGCCAATACAAACCGTCCATAATATCATTCCAATTACCTTTTTTAAAATTCATCATTTTCATAAAATAACTTGAACCACATATATATGGTTTGGTACTAAATATACCACCATCACTGAATAATCCCATTCCATAAACATTTGGCGACATTACCCAATCAGAGCTATCAACAAACATTTCCATAAACCATTTATAAACTTCATTAGGTTTAATTTCACATAAGTTCATAATGTTACACAAAACCATTAATCGCTCAATATGATGAGTGTATCCATATTTTTGAGCATTTTTTATTGAGTGATCTAAGGGATCTAACCCAGTTGTTCCATCATACCATTTATTAGTAAGGGAATTTTTATGCTTAAAGAAGTTATTTTCCTCTAATTGTTGATCGTAATTTTGGTAAATACCTCTAATGAATTCTCTCCATCCAATAATTTGTCTAATATAACCTTCATAGGAATTGATTTTAATTTTATTTTCAACTTTTTTAACTCTTTCTATTATTAACTCTGGTGTTAATAAACCTAAATTAATCATTGGACTAAGGGCACTATGGAATAAAAAATTATTATTAATGTCAACTGCATCTTCGTAATCACCAAATAAATTAAATTTTTTAATAATAAAATAATCTAACCATTTTACAGCATCATCATAAGTTGTAGGTAGCCAAAAATTATTAACTTCGCCTGGATGATTTTTAAAAATTTTATTTATTTGTTTTTTTAAAACTTTTGTATGTTTAGTTTCTCTTGCAGTTATCATTTCTGGTATTTTAATAACTTTAGGGAGTTTTTTTCTATTATCTTCATCAAAACTCCATTTTCCACCTTTAGGTTTATTATTTTCCATTAAGATATCTGTTTTAATACGAGCAATTTTATAAAAATTTGCCATAAACGGTTTTTTTGTTTTACTTAAATAATTTTTAAATTCATCTCTAGAATTTAAAAACATAGGTGATTGAATAAAAGTCAATTTAATTTTATTTTTTATACATAAAGTGATTATTTTTTTTTCAAAAAATTTATCTTCAATTTCAAAAGAAATTAATTCTTTGTATTTGTTTTTTTTTATAAAGTTCTCTAATTTTTTTTCATAGGAAATTTTAAAATCCTTACTTAAATCAATGTAATTTACTTTAAATTTATTTTTTTTTAATTCATCGGCATAAGATCTCATTGAGGATAAAAAAAGGATTAGTTTTAATTTATGGTGTTTTTGAAAAGTACAAAGGTCAAAACTTTCACACATAAAAAAAGTTGAGTATTTATGTTTCCTTAGGTGTTTTTGAGGAAATAATTGATTTCCTAGGATTAAAAATAAACTTTTCATAGATGTTTAAATAGTAAGTTATTAAAAAATTTATATGATTAATTAAATTTAATTGCTTATTTTAGACAATTTTTAATTATAATAAGTGTTAAATAATGATCAAATTAATAAAATTATTAATAATTCCCTTAATTATTATATTTGCACTAGTATCTTGCAATACAACATCTCCTAACAAAGTCAAAAAATCTGATGCACAAAAAGTAACTAATATAGAATATGGAACAATAAAGACTTCTCTACCAGTAAAAATAGAAGGTGAAAGTGATTGGATTGGTGCAACTGCTGGAGCAATGATAGGTGGTCTTTTAGCATCTCAAATATGTGGAGAAGAAGAAATATTAGGAACTAAGTGCCAAGATATTGCCATAGTATATGGCACTATTGGTGGAGCAGCTATGGGTTCAGTGATACAAGCTAAAATTGGTAATCATGATGGCTTCCAGTATATAATTAATATTGATGAATGCGGAAATGATATTTCTAATTGCCAAAATGATCAAGAGAAAGCTTTTGTGCAAGGAGATGATAACGCTCTTCAAAATGGTCAAAGAGTTGTAATTATTTATGGAGATGTAATAAGAGTTATGGCTTATGAAGAATAGTTTTAACAATAAATAGATATGAACAAGAGAAATTTATATGCTGCTATTGCTATAGTCTTTATTTTTGTGGCTTTAAATTTGACTATATATTTTTTTTATTAAAATATGGTTATAAGAAGAAAATCTAGTATTTATAAAAAATTGTATGAAATGAATGGCCAGCAAATGATGTTTGGTCATGACAATTTAAATTTTAAAACAATTAACTTACCATCAAAACAGAGATACAAAAGTTTATGCAGTAAGTTTGGTTTAAAAAAATTTAAATCTTCAGGTAAACAAAATTTTAAGATAATTAATATTATTTAAGTGAAAAATATTGCAATAATTGGAGCTGGGATAACCGGTTTATCTCTTGCTTATAATCTTCAAGAACATAATATTACTATTTTTGATAAATCATGGAGGCCAGGAGGCAGAGTCTCTACTAGAAATTATGATAAATATCTTTTTGATCATGGTGCACATTATCTATCGGTAAATCATTCCGTTAGTCAATTAAATGAAGTAATAAGTAGATATAACTTAGGGCAAGTAATAGAAATAGATTTTGCAACAGATTATTTAAAAAATAAAAAGACTAGAAAAAAAATTATTATTGGTCAAAATGGAATGAATTCTATTCCAAAATCTATTTTTGATAATTTAAAATTAAGAAGTTATTTTAAATCAAAAATAATAAAAATTTCAAAAAATAGTAATAACATCTTTACGCTTTTTTCTGAAAAAGAGGAATTTAAAAATTTTGATTATGTATTACTTTGTATACCTTATTTACAATCAAAAGAACTTTCAAAAGATTTGATTGAATTTACTCAGATTGTTTACGAGCCATCTTATGATCCCATACATACTGTAATGTTAAGTTATAAAAATACTAATAATATTAATATTAAAGCAGGATTAAATCTTCATAAAGATGTTAGTTTCTTTATGAACCAAAATATTAAATTCAATGAATTATCTAATGATTGTTGGGTGTTAAATATGAGTTCTGAATATACAAATAACAATATTAACATAGATAAATCTGATCTAGAAAAATATGCTCAATCAATATTTGAAAAAACATTTGGAATAAATAATGAAATAAATTTTATTAAATCGCACAGATGGCTATATGCACAAACAAAAATGAGTTACAATAGTATTTCAAAAAAGAATTGGATTAATTCAAAAGATAATAAAATATTCTTAAGTGGAGACTGGGTTCTAGGGAAAAGTCTAAGTGATGCTTGGGATGCAGGTGAAAAATTATCACATTATATTAAGATTTTATCAGTTTGATATTAATTTTTAAAATATTTTTTAATATTTTTAGCTGCCTGTCTTATTCTTTGAGTATTTTCTACTAGACCAATACGAACAAAACCCTCCCCTCCTTTTCCAAAAGCTAAACCGGGAGCTACTGCAACATCAGCATTTATCATTAAATTTTTGGCAAATTTCATAGAACCCATTTTTTTATATTTATTTGGTAAAGGTGCCCAAACAAACATTGATGCCTCAGGTGCTGGAATTTTATCCCAACCAGCTCTTTCAAAAGACTCTATTAAAACATCTCTTCTCTTTTTATAAGTCTCCCTTATTTCTTCTACACATTTTTGAGAGCCATTTAAAGCAGCAGTGGCTGCTACTTGAACAGGAGTAAAAGCACCATAATCTACATATGATTTAATTTTTGTTAAAGCTTCAATTAAAGTTTTGTTTCCAACCGCAAAACCTATTCTCCATCCAGCCATTGCATAAGTTTTGGATAAGGTTGTAAATTCAACTGCTATGTTCTTGGCTCCATTAACTTCTAATATTGATGGAGGCGGATTTTTACCAAAATAAATTTCAGAATAAGCTAAATCGGATAGAATATAAACTTGATATTTTTTTGCAATTTTTACTAATTCTTTATAAAAATCTAAATCAACTATTTGAGCTGTTGGATTTGAAGGAAATGAAACGATAATAACTTTTATTGAAGAATATTTTTCTAAATTATTAACTATATTTAATAAAAATTTATTTTTATCGAACTGTCCATTAAAAAAGGTTTTTAAAGGTGTTAGTTTAGCTCCGGCAATCATAAAACCATATGGATGAACAGGATAAGATGGATCAGGACATAATATTCTATCTCCTCTTGAAGTAATAGCTTGTGCTAAATTTGCTAAACCTTCCTTTGAACCAATTGTGACTATAATTTCACTTGATGGATTTAAATCAACATTAAAACGTTTTTTATAATATTTAGCTTGAGCTTTTCTTAATCCATTAATACCTTTAGAAACTGAATAACGTCCAACACCTGGCTTATCAATCACTTCTTTCAATTTCTGTCTTATGTGAAGAGGTGTTGGCATATCTGGATTGCCCATGCCAAAATCAATAATATCTCTACCCTCTGTTCTCAGTTTCATTTTTAATGAATTTATCTCCCCAAATATATATGGGGGCAATCTATTAATTCTCTCAAATTTAGACTTCACTTTTTAAGCATTAATTAATTATTTTTAATATTACCAGTTTAAATAAAATTGATTTTTAATAATATTATTCCTATTTTTATAATGTGATTAAATTATTTTACTATTTTTTACCATTTATTGTACTCTTTCTACCCAGTTTATGGGTAAACTATATTTTAAAAAAATATAATAAAATTTTACCTGATATGCCCTTCACTGGGAGAGAACTTGGAAAAAAAATACTTGAAGAAGAAGAAATTCCCAATGTATCAATTAGTCCTATTCAGCAATTAGATCATTACAATCCTAAAGAAAAAAAAATACATATCGCTACAGATAAACTTGATAAAAAAAGTATAACAAGCATTGCTGTTGTTGCTCATGAAATTGGTCATGCAATTCAAGATAAAGAAAAATATAAGCCACTTATACTTAGGCAATCATTAATTGAAAAAACAATGATCTTTCAGAGAATCGGTTCATTTTTATTAATTATAGGACTACCATCAATATTTGCCTTTACTAAAAGTCCATTTATCACTCTTATTGCTGCAATAATAATAATGGGATGTTTATCTACAAATGTTTTAATCCATTTGATTACTCTTCCTGTCGAATTTGATGCAAGTTTTAAGAGAGCATTACCAATTCTTAAAAGATATGTGCCTAAAGAGAATATGTACCAGTGTAAATCTGTTTTAAGAGCTGCTGCATTGACATATTTAGCTCAATCTATTGTAAGTATATTTAGATTAAAAATAATACTGTTATCTTTTATTAATATTTTTAAGTCAATTATAAGAAGATAATATTTTTCTCTTTAAATAAAAAGGGAAATTTATTAAGTTAGATAATTAATGAATTTAAGTGAAAAAATATCTTTAATACTAGTGGATAAAGGTTTTTCTTTATCTCCAAAAAAAAATACGGAAGATTTAATCAATTCTGGTGCAGAATTTCATAAAAGTAGTGAAGATATCAAAATTGCAGAACAGCACGGAATTGCAGATCAAATTTTTATTCTTTTGAAAGGTGAAGCGGAATTTGTAAAATATCATAATAATATTTTTTATAAGCTAGCAACACTAAAAAATTCCGGATCACCCCTTGGTATTTCTGGCTTAAATGCACCAAGTAGATATATGTCAGATATATTTATTAAAGGTAATTCAGAGTATATATCTTTTAAAATAGAAAAATTAAAAGAATTAGAAGAACTAGATCCCAACTATGCAAGTTTTTTTTATTCTTATTTATTATTTGAATCAATTAATTTAATTTGGTCATCACGTAATTTGGAAAAACCCATTGAGCAAAAAAATATTAATTTAGCAAATGGTGTTAAAACTGGTGGAGATATTGTAAATACAAAAAGAATTAAAAATTCTGCATTTTTAGCTTTCCTTGATGATAACGATTTAGATGAATTAATAAACTATGCTAACATTAGATTATTTTCTGCAGGTGAATATATAGCAATAGAAGGCACCAAATCAGATGGAATAAATATTTTATTAAAAGGTAAAGTTGAAGCTTCTTTTACAAATTTAAAAGATGATCAGATAGAAAATAACTCAAGATCAATAGCTAGACCAGGAGTAGCATTGTCCTTGTCTTCAGGTTTGCATGATATCGACTCACCTTACTCATTAAAATCAACAAGAGATACAACGATATTAAAATTTTCAAATGAGTTTATTGATAATTTAATTAAAACCAACCCACAATTAGGTATTAAATTTTTTAAGAGACAGTTATGGCAATTAGGTCGTTATCTTCAAAGCTCAACAGGATTAACTACATATCCAGCTAAAAATGAAAAAGAGTTTTTTCAATATTTATTAAATGATAATTCTGCAACAATACCAAGTAATTCAAAGCTTTATACAATACCTCATTTATTAGAAAATCATTTAACTCATTCTTTAGCATTTGATACAATTTATGATTTGATTATCACAGGTAATGATGATGAAAAATCTATAGCCAGTCTAATGATAGATGCGTTGAGTGGTTTAGAAAGAAAAAATAGATTTTTTAAACAACTAAATAAAATATACAACAGAGTAGCAACTTCATATGACTCAATAAATAAACAAGCTTTACAAAAATTAACAAATTCTGATTTTATTAAAGCTTTTGATCAAGTACCTTATATTATTAAAGGTATGGAGAATTTACCTGACGAACCTACAAACATATTTTTTTATAATCATTTGGCAAGCATTGAAGAAAATGGTTTGGCTAATGGACATCAATTTAGTATAGATAGTCATTTTATAAGTGCAAAAATTTTATTTCCAAAATATGGTGATGGTGGTCTAAGAATTGCAAGATATTCTAGAAATACGGAATTTTGGAGATATAATTATTATGAGAATTTAGATTATATTTTTGTTCATACACCAGAATCAGACTATTTAAATGAAACTCAAGAGCAAAAGAGGAAAAGAAAAAATAAATTATTTATCGAAACTCAAAATATTTTTGATCAAAACAGGCCTTTAGTTATTGCGCCAGAAGGAACATCTGAAACTGAAGATAATTTAACTCCAAATTCGCCAGGTCCATTAAAAACAGGGGCATTTTTATTAGCAGATCAATTAAAACCTGAGCCACTGCTTGTTCCGATAGCATTGGCCAATTTTGATTATTCAATTTCTAATACAATTTATTCTGCAGTGATTAAAGAACCAATCAAAATAAAAGATTTTGTAAATGATATGAAAAATAAAAAAGAGTTAGAGAATTTTTTATCTGAATATAGAAAAACTTTTAGATCTTATGTTGAAGAAGCAGTTGAATTAGCAAAATCAGTTTCAAAAAATAAAATTGATACTTTAGATTTAGTAAGTAACTTGAATTTAGTTAGCCCTATTGAAGAAGAATTTGAAGCAGACGTAAGAGAGTTAGAAATTAAATTACATTCAGATCAATATAAAAATAACAAAATAGTATTATTTGGTAGTTCAACATTTAAAGATTGGGAAAATGCCAAAAATGATTTGTCATTCGATAGCTTATTGAATTTAGGTTTTGGTGGTTCCACTTTAGTATCGTGTCGTACATATTTTAATAGAATAGTAGTTCCAAATAACCCCGATAAAATGATTTTTTATGCAGGTGATAATGATATAGGCAGCGGAATGAGTTCTGAAGATTTAGAAAATGAATTTTTATTATTTGCTTCTGAAGTAAATGAAAAATTACCTCATACATTATGTTTTTTTGTATCCATTAAACCAAGTGTATTCAGAAATAATTATTTAAATACAATATTAGATGCAAATGAACGGATTAAAAATAAAATTGAGAATTTTAGTCAATGGCGCTATATTGATCTTTGCTCACCTATGCTTGATGCTGGATTTGAAAAATTTTATTCAGAAGATCCATTACACATGAATGTACTTGGTTACAGTTTGTTAAGTAAGTTAATTAGAGATGAAATCTCTAAATTTTCAATTTAAACTTAAATAAAAAATTAAATTTTAATTTCTTTTCTTAGTATATCAGATTTATATGAATTAAAAACCAATGATAAACTCTTTATGTTATCTTCACCACTAGTGTCGTGTTCAATCTTATTTATTAGTGAATCAATGAAATGTCTGTGCGTATTGATTACACTTTCTTGAATTTGATCCCAAGGTTTTGAAATCCACTTATATTTCTTTGGTTTTCCATAATAAATCTTCTTCTTATTATTTTTGTGTAAAGTAATTTTGTAATTATAGTCCAAATCTATTGAGCCGTTAGAGAATTCTAAATTAACGAGTGTTTGAGCAAATCTGTCAGGTTTTTTTATTGAAGAAATAGATGCATCAACAATAGTTATACTTTTATTTTTATTTCTTATAAGTGATATAAAATCTGTTTCACCTTGAAATTTATTATTTGTATTTTGATTTACTGTATAAATACTTTTTGCTTCTCCCATAAAAAATCTGCTTAAATCAAATAAATGGATCCCTACATCTAAGGTTAAATACTCTTTTAAATCATATAAATATGTTTGATGGATATATCCAACAGGATTTGCGTGCCTAAAAGATATTTTAGCATAATGAGGTTTAGTTAACTTTTCCTTATTTATAATTTCTTTTAATTTTAATAAAGGGCTTTGCCATCTAAAATTCTCATGAACCATAAGAGGTGTTTTGTTTTTTTTATATAAAGAAACAATTTGTTTTGCATTTGATAAATTTTCAGCAAATGGTTTTTGTATAGAAGTTGGAATTTTATACTTGGATAAAATTTTAGCAATATTTAAATGTGTCTCCATTGTTGTTACAACATCGACAAAGTCAATTTTATGTTTTTCTAACATTAATTCAATGGATGAATAAGAATTCAAAATATTAAATTTAGATTTAAATTTATTAGCTTTTTTCATATCTAAATCGCAAACACATATAATTTCTATATTTTTTAATTCTTTCCAAGCTAACATATGATTTTCAGCAAAGAAACCACAACCGATTAATGCCCCTTTTATTTTTTTCATTTATCTTCTATAAATTTTATTTCTAATGCCTCAAATACATATGGATTTGTATCTTTTTTAAAATTAAAAAAAGAAAAATCATTCTTAAAAATATCAGTATAATTCTTTAAATTAAGCTTATATTGATAGCTAAAATTTAATTCAAAAATATTAATATCCTTTTTTTGTTTAGAAGAATTTACAAATAAATAATACTTTTTATCATTTATTACAATTTTTAATCCATATACTTCATTAATTGGATTAAATTTATAAATTTCTGAATTTGATAATGAAATAAGAAAATTATTTAAATGATATAATGGTCTTTTGGTGTTATCTTTATTTAATATTCCATGATGTCCATAAATAGAATTAAAAGTAAAAAATTTTGATTCTTTATTTATTGATTGAATAAAAATTGCCAGTGTCCAAGTTAATGAGAATAATTGATCATGTCTTGGATCGCTATCAGCCATTTCTAATCTTATTTTCTTTTTGTTATTTACAAGACTTTCACCATATGGATTGAAATGCATACCGATAGAAATTGGGCCAATATGAACATCGGAACTATTAGAAAAATTTTTTAAAGTTTTAAGAATATAAGGTATAGTTTCAGGTGTATTTAATACACCAAAATCACTAGAATCATGAACAATTGGAGTGAAGGAAAAACTAACCAAATCATAAAACATTTTTGGCCTCTTTCTATTTAATTCTGTAAAATTAGTGACCATTCCTGAAACAATTTGACAATTAGAAAATATCTTTTTTGCAATTTTATAATATTCATTTAATTCTGGAACTTTAGGCCATTCACCAACTGGTTGAAAACTATTCAAATATATTTTTGGACAAATTAAGATTTTATCTAAATTAATAGTATTTTCAGTTATAAAATTGTAAATTTTTATTAACTCATCATCAGGATCATTAGTATGATCAACCAAAGCTACAAGAAACACCTTGTTTTGAGGTCTTGAAGTTAAATTTGTAAAATCTTCAGTAAAATCAATAAGATAGTAATAATAATCAAAGTTATTTATTAAATTATCATCAGGAATAATTAGAGAATCAATTTTTATACCAATTTTAGGAAATTTATAAGGAGTAGTATGATCAATTTTTACAATATTCTTAGACGGAAATGATCTTTGTTTTTTATTTAATACATCTATTTTAACAGTTTGAGAGAAATTAGTTCCCCCTTTTTCTAAGTATGGGAATGGATCTAATAAAGAGCCGCTATAGATTTTGAAAGAAGCGTCACCCCAGTTTCTTTGATCTTCCATTTCAAATAAAATACCCTCAAAATTTATATTAACCAATAAGCAATCTTCTAAAGTGTAAGCAAGGTTTTTAAATTTAAAGAATGGCTGATCGGGTTTTATAAATTCTGGAAATTTTTTCTCCTCTTTTACATCATTCTCTCTTGTTACAATGATATTTGAACCAACATGATTTTGTAATGGAATTAATAAATTAAAACCTATTCTATTAGTCCAAAAATCAGTTAAGAATTCTCCTTCAGAGGATAGAGTTATAGAATTTTCAGTAAATAATATAGTATTTCTTGTTTTAAAGGTTTCATTT
This sequence comes from uncultured Alphaproteobacteria bacterium, assembly GCA_902604905.1. Classification (GTDB taxonomy): domain Bacteria; phylum Pseudomonadota; class Alphaproteobacteria; order HIMB59; genus CACPNW01. The sequence continues at coordinate 12,728 of CACLAN010000001.1, read as the reverse complement.
ATACCATATTCTAAATCGAATGTATATTCTAAGATTGTATCAAAACTCTCTTCATAATTTAGAATTTTAGGATCATAGTTATTCCAATTCCTATCTCTTACTAAGAATGATATCATTTTTAAAATTTGAAAATTGTGAAAAGTTATATTTCGAAAAAAAAGATTATCTTTTAATAAGGTAAAATTATTATTTGATTTTTTTATAAATTTTTCTTCTAATAATTTAGAGTTATACATATAATTTTGATACAGATTTATAATTATTATATTCTGATATTAAATTTGATTTATTTTTTTCATATTTTGTATTTTGGATTAAACTTAAAAAAATAAGTTCTCGTTGAGCAAAACTACCCCCCAGGTATTTAAATTGTGTTTTAATTATATTTTCATTTAATAATTCATTTGTTTTAATACTATGAATAATTGGCTTTATGAAATTAATATAATTTTCTTTAAAAGAATTTTCTAAATAATTTTCTTCCATTTTCTTTTCCAGTTGCTCAAAATAATCTTGATCATTATAGTATGAGTAATAAAAAATAAGATGATAATCTATGAAAGGAAGTATGTGTTGATTTTTAAAATATTCAGCATAATCTTTTAATTTATCCATTCTATCTTTAACATTTACCCCCTTGTAATGAAGTCTTAATAAAAAAGAACAAGCATTACAAAAATCTAAATAAAAAATTTCTGAAGAAGAGAAATAATTATCAAATAGCTTTAAGCTTTTCTCATATTCTTGATTATAGAATAATATTAATGATTGATGCCACCATATATGTCTTTTTATTGGTCCGTAAATTGACCAATCAATTTTATTAAAATTTTCATTTGTATTAATTGAGTTGTTATTCTCATTATCGTGTACATGCAAAAGAGCGTGCCAACTCCATAAATCATTAGTTGATTTTTTTAGTGAATTTAATGCTAGAAATTTAGCTTTATCAATTAAATTATTTTCTTCAAAAGCATAACTAGTCATCCCTAGAAGTAAATTGTAATGTAGATCATTTTCTGACCACTTACTTAGTATTTCTTCATGTTTATCTAAAAATTTACCATCAATACCCAGGAAAATATTATTAAAATGAAATAATCGGATAGCAAAAATATCTTTTGGATTATCTTTTATAATTACTTCTAATTTATTTAATAAGTTTTTTAAATCATTTTTAATCCAGAGATTTACTATGTCTAAATATTGGTGAAAATAATTATTAACTTTATCAGTTGAAATTGATTTTAAAGTTTCTTTAGCTAATGAAATTTTCTTAATATCTCTAGAGAAAAGCAATAAAACTATTTTTAATAATTTTGGAGCATTAAATTCTGGATTATTTACAATTAATTTTTTTGTTTTGTGAAAAGCATCTTTTTTAAAATAAATATATGAATCAATACATTCTTTAAAACTATTTATTTCATCATCTTTTTTACTATCTATCCATTTATAAAAATAATTATTTTGCATAAATTAATAATACATATAATTTATTTATGTTAAATATTTATATTATGAATTAATATCTAATCTCTTTCTTGTAATTTCTTTATTTAATTGAAGTTCTCTATAAGAAATTAAGATAACACCGCAAAATATAACTGATGCACCCAACCAGGTATATAAATCTGGTTTATCACTAAAAACAAAATAGCCGATTACTGAAGACAAAACTAAGCCTAAAAATGAATAAGGTTGAGTCATTGAGACATCAACTAATCTATAGGCATGATTTAAAGCTATATGCAAAATTGTCCCAGACATTGCTGCGCATAAAATGAAAATAATAGTTTTTAAATTTGGTTGATCCCAAAAATAAATAACTAATGGTAATGAAAATAAGCTCATGTAAAGATATTGGTGTGATAATATTGTTATAGCACTGTCATCCTTAGATACCTTTTTTGTCAAAACAATTACTACAGACCATATCAATGAAGACGCTAGCGCCATATATATACCAATAGAAATATCTACGATACCTGGTCTTAAAATGATTAAAACACCTAGAAATCCAATTATTAATGCTAAAGACCTATATAAATAAATTTTCTCTTTTAAAAATATTACTGCAAGAATTGTAACGAGTAAAGGTACTACAAAATGTATAGCCGTCATTTTTTCTAAAGGCAGAATAGCTAATGACGCAAATCCCAAAAGCATAGCAGGTAAATTTAATGCTGATCTTAAGATATGTATTTTTAAGTTTGAAGTATAGAAAACTGTAAACTTAGTTTTAAGAATGTATGGTATTATAATTAAAAAACCAAAAAAAAATCTTAAAAAACCAGTGGTAAATAAGTTTAATTCTTCTTGAGCTAATTTAATAAAAGTCCCCATTAATGTTCCAAAAATTATTGATATAATTATTAAAAGAATTGCAAATTGATTTTTATTTAACAAAAGTAGCCCAAAATAAATATGAATATATGTCCAAGATAACACATTTATTCCTTATTTATATCAATATTAAAACAATATTCATAAATACATAATAAATGTGGCACTTATTAAAAGAATAGTTCTTTTTTTCATTTCATTATTATTAATAATATTTCTCCTTGTAGGTGCCACAAGTTCATTTTAAAATTATAAAATGATAAATTTACAAGATGAATTAATTATTAATACAAAAGGTCAAGGAATGTATGAAATAACAAATGTAATAAATAATTGGATAATAAAGAATAAAATCAATAAAGGTCAATTAAATTTATTTATACAACATACATCGGCATCACTAACAATAATGGAAAATGCAAGTTCTGATGTTCTGGAAGATATTAATACTTTTTTTAAGAAAATTGTTCCTGAAGATGCATCATTATACAAACATAATTTTGAGGGTGATGATGATATGCCATCACATATAAAGAGTATGTTAACACAAACATCACTTACAATACCTATACAAAATAAAAATCTCCTATTAGGAACTTGGCAAGGAATTTATCTTATTGAGCACAGGTACAAAAATTTTAATAGAAATTTAATTATAAGTTTTGTAGGTAGTTAATATTATTTTTTTCTTACACTATAAAGAAACAAACCTGTATTAACAAACCAGATAAAGCATAAAACTTGAACATTAAAAGTTAACCCAAAATAATCAGCAGAAAAACCAACTAAAGCAGGTCCTATCAAAAATCCACCCATTGCTAAAGTACTTAAATTAGCAGCTGTAGTATTTATATTCTGTGTGGATTGTCTCAGCGCAAATCTTATTACAACTGGATAAAAGTTAGAAGAGCATATTCCTATCAATAATATACCTAATAATATTACATAAGGGTTCATAGTTAGTATTGAAAGAAAAAATAAAAAACAACCAATCAAACCTAAATAAGCTCCAACAAATTTTTCATTTAGTAATTTTATTAAATAAGATCCTAAAAATCTTCCAATTGACTCTCCCGACCCCCAGGCAACAACAGCTAAACTAGCAAAAAATACAGTTGTTTTTAATTCTTTCTCAAACCAAACTGCAGACCAATCACCAACAATTCCAACAGATGCATAGTATATAAATAAGTAAATACCAAAAATTAAGATTTTTAATTCTGGTAATTTAAATTTTTCAGATTTATCGATACTATCTTTCTCTCTTGGAAATCCATATTGACGAATTAGAAAAAAACCAATCAATCCCATAAAAGATAATAAAATAAATAAATTAAATGTAGAGAAATTCAAAAATTGCCACAGAGATGAAAATATTGCACCGCACAGAAAACCAAAACTTAAAAATGCTCCCCAAAGAGGTTGTAAAATTTTATTTGTTTCTCTTTCAGCAATTCCAGTAATTGCTGTACATGTAGTATAAAATAGACCTACACCAAAACCACATGGCACAGAAGCGAGCAAGAAATGAAAAGAATTTTGAGAATTAATCAAAATTATTGGAAATAATGAAAATATTAAAATGCCTATTGATAGAGTGTTTTTAGAACCAATTTTTGGGATGATTAATCTTCCAGCAAATTGACTAAATATTATTTGAATACCGGATAAAATCATAAAAAAGAAACCTAAAGATGTACTATGCATCCCGATTTTATTCATAAAATATGGAAGATGAGCAATTGTATTACCCCACATAAACAAAGGCATATATATCGCTATACATGCACTTAAAAAACCTCTTAAATAAATATTACTAAAATATTCTTTCATTCACTATCTCATCAAAAAAAATTTAATTTTTTCTAATTATTTTGTTATAATAATTATTAAGCTCGAGAAGATGTTGATAAGCATCGTGGTCAAAATCATCCTTAGCTATTCTATCTGTTTTAAAATTTTTATATTGATCCACCCCTCTTACACAAATTGCACTATCATTTTTGCTATTTAATTGTTTCATGTTTGTAGAAATAAATTGAAAATTTAAACCTATTCTTCGATCATTACTAGAATTGGGTTGAGATGCGTGTAATGTTAGGCCATGATGAAAGGAAACTTCACCAGGTTCTAGTGGACATGAGACTGCATTTTTTATATCAATATTTTTTACAGTTTGACCTCTGGATAAAACATTATTTTTATCTTCAGTTGAATGATGTTCAAAAAAACCATTTTTATGTGAACCTGGTATCATTTGCATACACCCACTTTGATCATTAGCTTTCGATAAAGCAAGCCATGCACTAACTTGATTCTCATTATTATCAAATCCCCAATACATAAGATCTTGATGCCAACTTACATGTGTTTTTGTATTTGGTTCTTTTATTATAAAAGTTGCATTATATAATAATATATTTTTACCAATTATTTCTTCAACAAAATCAAGCAATGTTTTATTAGTTGCTATTTCATACACCCATTTCATTATTGTATAAGTTTTTACAATATAATGAAGTTTACCTAGTTTTTTTTCTGAGTCTTCTAATTTACCTCTAAAATAATTTGCTTCTTTTACATTGTAAATTTTTAATGGTGAAAAATAACCATTTAGATAATAAAAATCCTTCATTGGTAAAATATTATTAAAATTTAATATTTATTCAATAAAAATTAACAATAAAAAAACCAATTAAACAAATAATTAATAAATCAAATATAAATATAAGTTCCATATTAGTTGTGACACTAATTCTTTATGGATAGAATACATTTACTCACTAAATATATATTGGTAGATTAGTGCCACATATTTTATGTACATATTAATTTAGGCATAAATTGAGTTAAAAAGAGGCAAATTTATGAAAAAAATCAGTTGGGTAACACATAAAGATTATGACATTCCTCTACCTGAAAATCATAAATTTACTGCTAGTAAGTTTTCAGATTTATACAATGAATTGAAAATTTCAGATTTTTATCATCAAGCAAACATTCTAAGTCCTGAAAAAGCAAGTGTTGATGAGGTTTCTATATGTCACGGTTTAGATTATGTATTAAAAATTAAGAATGGTAATTTATCCGATAAAGAAATAAGAAGATTGGGTTTTATATGGTCTGAAGTTCTTTCTACTCGTTCCTTTTTAGCAGTAAACGGAACTTTATTAACATGCAAAGAAGCAATTAAGAATGGAATAGCAAATCATTTAGCTGGTGGCACACATCATAGTCATAGAGATTTTGGTTCAGGATATTGTGTTTTTAATGATATGGCTTATGCTTCATTACACTTAATAAGAGAAAAACTAGTTAGAAAAATATTAATTTTTGATACCGATGTACATCAAGGAGATGGTACTGCTTCAATCCTTAAAAATAATGATAAAATATTTACTTGTTCTATTCATTGTAAAAATAACTTTCCCTTTAGAAAATCAATAAGTGACATGGATGTTGGATTAGATGATAATTTAGGAGATGATGAGTATTTAAAAATATTAAATAAAACTCTTAATAATTGTTTAAAAAATTTTCATCCTGATTTAGTAATCTTTGATACAGGAGTTGATATTCATGAAAATGATAAATTAGGAAATTTAAAAATAACAACAGAAGGACTATTAAAAAGAGATATTACAGTATTAGAATTTTTTAAAAATAAATCAATTCCCATTGCGACAGTAATTGGTGGTGGATATTCAAATGATAAATTAGAATTAGCTAAAAGACATAGTTTAATTTTTAAAGCCACATCAATGGTTTTTAATTAATTACATTTAAAAATATCTACTTGAATAGACTTATCTTTTTGGAAATATTCAAAACAAAAATTTTTAAAAGTTTTAAAATGATCATTTATAATTTTTAAATTTTCATTGTTATATTCAAAAATATATTCAAATTTAATTTTTTCAACAATGTTATTAGAAAATATTGGCATTGTAATTATTTGAGCATCATTAAATATTGATTTTAAATAAAATGTATCTGAGTTATTGTCTACTTTTGAAAATGAATTCTTTTTTATCAGAAAAAGAACATTTTCATTCCAATCATTTTTTTGAAATTCAAAGAGAATATTTAAATCATTAAGATTTATTAATTTATTAGAATCTATGGCATGAGTATCTAGCGAAATTAAAATTAAACATAAAAAAAGTATTTTTTTCATAAAAATAAGTGTGATTTAAAGTATGATACTGATAGATATATTAATTATCTATTTATTTTCAAATATTTATGAGAACAAGAAATAAAGGCATTATATTATCATTTATTGGAGTTATAATACTAAGTCCTGACAGTTTATTAATTAGATTAGTAGATTTAGATGATTTTAGTTTAATATTTTATAGAAGCGCTTTACCAATTGTTACAATATTAATTTTTCTTATTTATACTTACCAAAAATCCTTTCTTAAATCATTCTATCTAATTGGTATACCAGGGATAATATATGCTATTCTTTATGCTATAACTCATATTTGTTTTGTATACTCAATTCAGAACACTGCAGTAGCTAATACGTTAGTATTGATTGCATCCGCACCAATTTTTGCAGCTTTATTTTCAGTTTTTATACTTAAAGAAATACCTAGTGTTTTTACGTGGATAGTAATCTTAATAGCAATGTTTGCAATGATAATAATTGGTGTAGGAAGCTTTACAACTACTGGGTTATACGGAGATTTAATGGCTCTTATTGTGGCCATAGGTATGGGTTTTAGTATGGTTCTTGTAAGGTTATTTAAAAATAAAGATTTAGTACCGGCGTGTTTATTGGGATGTCTAATTTCAGCACTTTATGCACTACCATTTGGTATTAATTTTGATTTAAATAATAGTCAATTTATTTTGATTTTAATTATGTGCTTAATACTTTTACCTATACCATTTATGATTATGACGATTTCTCCTAAATTTTCTCCAGCACATGAAGTAGCTTTAATTTTTTTACTAGAAAGTGTTTTAGGCACTACTTGGGTTTGGTTTGTTATTAAAGAAGCTCCTCCATTGAATACAATCATTGGTGGTATTTTGCTATTAGGATCAGTAACTATATTTATTTATCAAACAACTAAAAAATCAAATTAATTTAAGTTTTTTTATTCTCTCTAATAAAAATATAAATACCGCTAAATACTATTAAAGATAAGCCTAAATAAATCCAGATATCTGGAAGATCATCAAAAAATATATAACCAACTAATATATTTGTAGATATTTCAAAATAACCCAAAGGGGCTAATTTAGAAGCTTCACCAAGTCTTAATGATAAAATAATTAAAAAATGTGCTAGAGCTCCTATAGAAGCTAACAAAATTAATAACAGTAATTGTCTCAAATCTATATTTGTCCAATAAAAAGGTAAAATTAATAAAATTAATATGCAACCTACAACACCTGTAAAAAGCAATGTCACTATTGGACTATCAATAAATGATAACTTACGTGTGTATATAATATAGAATGCATAAGCTGTTCCTGCACCTATAGCTGAAATAGAAGCAAAATTAATTTCTAAAAATCCTGGTCTTATGATTATTAAAACACCAATAAAACCAATGATAACTGCAGACCAACGATGAATACCAACTTTTTCTTTTAAATAAAATATTGATAAAATTGTTACTATTATTGGAGAGACAAAAGCAAGGGTTAAAGCTTGAGCCAAGGATATAATTGAAATTGCATAAAAGAAAAATACTGTAGAAAGGAATAAAAAAAATCCCCTAAATAATTGTACTGAAATATTTTTAGGAAATTTAATTTCTTCTCTAAAAAAAATTAGAGCTAAGGGAAAGCTTACTAAAATCATAAAAAAATATCTACCCCAAATAATTTGTATAAAATGCATTTCAGAGGAAAGATATTTAGCTATACCATCCATAAAGGGTAATAAAAGCCAACCAGATATATTTAAAACATAAGCTAGCATTAATTTAACTAAAATGCATCAGGTTCGCAAATTTTACAAACTAAATTACCTACTCCTCTTTGAGGATTATATGTTTGATAAAAGATATCTTTTGATTGAATATTTTTTTCAAATAAATATTTTTCAATTTCCCAATAGAAACGATGACATTTTGAACATTTTGGAGCATCTAACTTATGAGCTGGTTTATAGATATTAATCCATAATTTTTGAAATTTATCCAAATTTTTTATATTAATATTTTCAGATAAATTTGATGGAATATCCATAAAACAAGCAGAACACTGAATTTCTGAGACAACGTCTTTATATGGTCCTTCATTATATTTTTTTCCCATTGTTGTTTTAGATTTATATTTATTTGAATAACAGTTCGGACAATTAAAATTTATAACTTTTTGCATAAAAACTATAGAGAAATTTTCATATCACTTGTACATGTATAATAATATACTTTTGTTATGAATTTATATTTTCCTTATCTTTTTGTTTTATTTTGGAGCTCAGCATTTATCAGTGGGCAATTTATAGTTCAGTCAGCCAGTCCGTTTGCTGCACTATCATTTAGATTTTTTATCGTTTCTATTTTTTTTTTATTATTTTCTTATTTTTTTAGAGAAAAAATTTTAGTTAATTATAAATTAATTTTACAGGCTTCAATAACAGGTGTTCTTTTTCATGGTTTTTATCTAGGAGGAGTTTTTTTTTCATATTCGATTGGTTTGTCAGCTACATTGTCTGCTCTAATAGTTGGTTTACAACCTATTCTAACAAATATTTTTAGTGGACCAATATTAAAAGAAAGAGTAACCTTAGTTCAGTGGATAGGAATAGCACTTGGATTTATTGGGACAGTATTAGTAATTGGTTATGATATTGGTAAAACAATTCCATTTTTAGGTTTAATCGCTTCAATAGTTGCTTTACTTGGTGCAACTACTGCAACAATTTGGCAAAAGAAATTTACAAGTGAAATTACATTATCAGTAAATAATTTTTATCAAGCAATTGCAGCAACACTTTTTTTAATTCTTGTTTCTTTTCTATTTGAATTTCCATTTATAAATTTTGATAAAAGATTTATTTTGTCAATGGGGTGGCAAATAATTATGGTATCTTTTGGAGCATATGCAATTTTAATGTATTTAATTAAAACTGGAACAGCAAGTAAAACATCAAATTTGTTTTTCCTAATACCACCAACTACAGGTTTGATGGCATATTTCATACTAGGAGAAGATTTATATTTAATTGATATTTTAGGATTAATCGTTTGCACATTTGGGGTGTACATAGCTACAAGAAAATAATTTATTTTTTAAAAAAACGTTTAATAACTTCTTCTGGAGCATCATTTTCAATCATTTTATCAAAAATTAAATTATTCATTTTCGATATTATTTTCTTATCATTAACTTTATTTAGTTGACCTGGGTCATTTGAAACATCATATAACGCTGATTCAGTATCAATAAATCCCTTTCCATCTGTATTCTTATTATTTCCAATAGATGGACCTTTAACATCATTTTTAATTTTCATTACCGGAACTCCTTTTGTAAAACTAAAAGGCTTCTCCATTCTAGCAGATTTTAATTCTTCAATTGTGAAAAATTGCCTAAGATGTGTTGGCATTAAAGTATACTGATAAGGATCTTCTCTACTCATTTTTTCAGGATATTTGAAGTAAGTATAATTGGCATCTGTAATATTTACACCACCTCCCCAATACCCATATAAAGCAGAATAATTAGTTTTTTCTTCTCTTTCTAAAAAATTCAATAAGGATTTTCCTTGGACTTCTTTTGGAATCTTAATTTTGTGATTTTCCAAAAATGTTGGCATTAAATCAATATTTTGTGTGACAACAGATCTTCTTTGACCAATATTATTTTTATAATCAGGATGATATATGAACAGAGGTATATGTGAAATTTCGTTATATAATGGCATTTTATTTTTTGCCCACCAATCATGTTCACCAAGCATGAAACCATGATCCGTGGTTAGTATGAGTGTTGTATCATCCCATAAATTATTCTGATCAAAATAATCTAAGATAGAGCCAAGCAAATAGTCACATAAACTAATCAGAGCTAAATAGTTTGCTTTTAATTCTGTAATTTCATCTGGCGACTCTTTTACTCTATCGTATTGAGGCCAATCTAATCTTGGACCTAAGTAATTAGTTTTAAATTTTTCTCTAAATCTTTTTGGTGCAAAAAAAGGTTCATGAGGATCAAATGTTTCAATTTGTAAAAACCAATCTTTAGCACTTTTATTTGTTTCAAGAAATTCTAAACCAGATGAAAAACATTTAACTGAAGGGAAATCTTTTTCTTCTTTAATATATTCACTATTTATTGGATAAAAATAATATGTAGATTCTCTATTTTTAAAGTCAGATTGACTTTTATGGTACATTTTTTTAAATCTTTCAATCGGAGGTTCTACCATTGCTTTCCAAGGGTCTCGCTCCTGTCCTCTTATAAAATCAAAAGAATTAAATCTATTATGATAAGTAGCACCTCCATCTTCAAAATAATGATTATGATCAGTAATCAAATGAGTATAAATATTTTTCAATCTTAGTATTTCAGGAAAAGAATTATCAAACGGCTCTAATGGGCCCCAACTTCTATGTAAAAAACTTAATCTACCACTTTGCAAATCTCTTCTTGCAGGCATGCAGGGCATACTACCTATAAAATGATTATCAAAAGTTACTGATTTTTCTGCTAATCTATTAAAATTAGGTGTTTCTAAAAATTGACCACCGTAAGGGTTTAGCATTCTTCTGTTTAAGGAGTCGAAAAGTAAAAAAATAGTTCTCATAACTTAGCTTGATTTAAAATAAAAATAATAAAAAATTCAACATATTTTTTTAATTATAAAAATTAAAAGAATACTATTATTTTTGTTGATTTGACATATATTAAATAATTAGATGTATATTTTATTAAAAACAATCATCTCTGCATTAATTATAGTCGCAGTTTCAGAAATAGCTAAAAAATATACTTGGACTGCAGCAATTATTGTTTCTTTACCATTAACTTCACTATTGGCATTTGTTTGGCTGTATTGGGATACAAAAGACTCTCAAAAAGTTATAGAGCTTTCTTATAGTGCAATTGTTATGACAGTTCCTTCAATAGTCTTTTTTATTGTTTTACCAACTCTTTTAAGATTAAAACAAAACTTTGTTTTTTCTCTGTTAGTTTCAATAATTTGCACTGCAATAGCTTATGCTATTTTCATATTTATAATTAAAAAATTTAATTATAATTTTTAATTACATTCTCTTTTTTCATTAAAATTGGTCTTCCATCATGTGCTGTATTTAATGGATAATATTCGTCATTATATTTAACGCATAATGTTAAGCCATTTCTTTTTTCTTTACCTAGATTTACCTCTAAATCTACTATTACTAATTCAGTTTTTTCTAAAACTTTAATAATTTTCATAACTATCCTTTCAAAATATATAAATATATTTAGTAAGTACTATATGATGTATCAAGTTTATGATTAGAGTTTTATTAATATTTAGTCTAATATTCTTAATAAAGAGTGTTCTTGCAGATAATAAATACATAACCATAGCAAGCACAACTTCTACACATGATACAGGTTTATTAGAATATATTAACAAAGAATTTAAAATAAATATAATACAAAAGTTAGAGCTCTATCTCTTGGAACAGGGCAGGCAATTAAAGTTGCAATGGATGGAAATGTAGAAATTTTATTAGTCCATCATAAAAAATCAGAGCTAGAATTTATGAATAATGGATATGGCACCCTAAGATATGATTTGATGTACAATGATTTTGTATTAATTGGTCCAAAACAAGATAAAAGAAATTGCTCATCCATTGAAGATAAAATGATTGAAATAAAAGTATCAAAATTATTATTTATATCTAGAGGTGATGAGAGTGGAACACATAAAAAAGAAAAAGAACTATGGGAATTATCAAATATAAAAATACCATTAAAAGAAAATTGGTATCTCAGTGTAGGTCAGGGAATGGGATCTACATTGTTAATAGCTAATCAAAAAAAAGCTTACACTCTTAGTGATCGTAGTACTTGGATAGCTTTTAATAAAAAAGAAAATCTACAAATTGTTTGTGAAAATTTACCTCCATTATTTAATCAATATGGAATAATTTTAGTAAGCAATAAAATAAATAACAATTTAAATATCGAAACAGCTAAAAAATATATTGAATGGATTACATCAAAAGAAGCAAAAAAATTAATTAATAACTATAGAATAAATGGAAAACAATTATTTTTCTTTAATCATAATTAGTTAATTCTTCCAAAAAACGTTAATCTTGCATTTTCTGAGAGCATTGTACCCTTCTCTTCATTATAATTTAGTGTTACTAATATTCTTGGTTTTTCTGACTCTACTGGTGTTACAC